>JBGALW010000113.1:0-12329 GCA_044223585.1 Amaricoccus sp. | reverse complement strand
CCGCGCCGCGGCGGTCAGCGCCGCCGCCGTCTCGGCCCGCGCCGCGTCGGCGTCGGGCCACTGCCGCCAGATCAGCATCGCCTCGGTGCGGCGCAGCGCCTCGGCAATCTCGCGGTAGCGCTGGGCCTGCTTCGCCTGCCGGGCGAGCGTGCCAAGCTGCGCCTCGAGCGCCTCCAGCACGTCGCCGACCCGACCGAGATTGACCTCGGTCGCCGAGAGCTTCAGCTCCGCCTCGTGCCGCCGGGCATAGAGGCCGGAGATGCCCGCCGCCTCCTCCAGCACCCGCCGCCGCGCCTTCGGGCGGGCGTTGATCAGCTCGGAAATCTGCCCCTGACGCACCAGCGCCGGCGACTGCGCCCCGGTCGAGGCGTCGGCGAACAGCATGGCGACGTCGCGCGCCCTGACCTCCCGGCCGCCGACACGGTAGGCCGAGCCGGCGTCGCGGGTGATCCGCCGGACGATCGACAGCTCGTCCTCGTCGTTGAAGCCGGCGGGCGCGCGGCGGTCGCGGTTGTCGAGGGTGAGCGTCACCTCGGCATGATTGCGCGCCGGACGACGGCCGGAGCCGTTGAAGATCACGTCCTCCATGCCGTCGCCGCGCATCGCCGTCGGGCGGTTCTCGCCCATCACCCAGCGCAGCGCCTCCAGCAGGTTCGACTTGCCGCAGCCGTTCGGCCCGACGACGCCGGTCAGGCCGGGCGCGATGACGAGTTCGGTCGGATCGACAAAGCTCTTGAACCCGAGAAGGCGCAGGCGGGTGAAATGCACGGGCGCTGGCCCCCGAGGCTGTTAGCGAGCCTCCGAGGATTCCCGCTGGCGCCGCCCGAGTCAACCGATTTCCCCCACGATATGGCGGAACGCGTGCACGCAGCCGCTATATCTCGGGCTTGACCCGCCGGCCGTTTCCGCCTTGCCTCAGCCGCGGAGCACAGGAGGGCGCGCGGAATGGCCTACGACTATGACGATCATAACATCTTCGCCAGGATACTCCGGGGCGAGATTCCGAACCGCACGGCGCTGGAGACCGATCATACGCTGGCCTTCCACGACATCCACCCGCAGGCGCCGGTCCACGTGCTGGTGATCCCGAAGGGCGCCTACGTCACCTACGACCATTTCGCGGCCGAGGCGACCGACGCGGAGATCGTCGACTTCACCCGCGCGGTGGCCCGGCTCTGCGCCGAGCTCGGGGTCGCTCCGGGCGAGGATGGCGCCGGCTACCGGCTGATCGCCAACGCCGCCGACCACGGGCATCAGGAGGTGCCGCACATGCATGTCCACATCCTCGGCGGCCGGCCGCTCGGGCGGATGCTGGAGCGGGCGTAACGCCGCGCTCGAGCGCCAGTCCGGCAAACCGAAGCCGCCCAAACCAAGCGTCATCAGATGCGCCCGGCTCTTGCGACGTCTCGATAGGGCAATCGGCAGCGTCTGCCTGGGCTGGCGCGAAGCGCCTGCCAGGGGGGCAGGCAGGCGCTGCCGATGCTGACGCATCGGCGGGGGATATCTGCACGGGGGCACTACCTGGAGGAACCCCCTCACGCCTCCACCGTCTCCCGGAGATGCGCCTCGAGGAACCCGAGCCGGTCCTGCCCCCAGAACAGCGCGTCGCCGACGGCATAGGTCGGGACCCCGAACACCCCGCGGCGCAGCGCCTCGTCGGTGTTGCGCTCCAGCGTCTCCACCGCCTCCAGCATCCCGCGCGAGGCAAGGCCAGGATCGAACCCGGCCGCCGCCAGAATCGCCCGCACCTCCGCCTCGTCGGCGACGTCGCGCTCCTCGGCCCAGACCGCGCGCATGAAGCCGTGCACCAGCGCACCGAGGTCGCCGCCCCCGACCCGCTGCGCGGTGATGATCGCCGCCGATGCCGGAACCGGGTTCGTCGGCCAGTGCCGGGGCGCGAGGTTCAGGACCACGCCCTTCGCCCGCGCCTGCCGCTCCAGATCCTGCAGCCGGTATTTCTGCCGTGACGGATGCCGGTCCTGCACCTGCGGCGTGCCGACGGTCGCGAAGATTCGCAGGAGCTGCACCGGCCTGTAGTCGATGGTCGCGCCGGTGCGCGCCGCAACCGCCTCCAGCTCCAGCCCTGCCAGGTAGGCAAAGGGCGACAGCGGAAACAGGTAATAGTCGATTGTGGCCATCCGGACCCTCCCGCGCTCTGAGGCCAGCATCCCCGGATCGCGGGGCTTTGCAAGGGCGGGAGGCGGTGCTAACCGGGCCCGAGCCGCCGCCCTGCCCCTGTCCGAAGGCCCGAGTCCGCATGTTCAAGCCAAAGCTGATCGCGGGGAACTCCAACCCCGCGCTTGCCGCCGCCATCGCCCGGCGCATCTCCATGCACCGCGGCGAACCCATCGATCTGGTCAGGACCCGGGTCGAACGCTTCAACGACCAGGAGATCTTCGTCGAGGTGTTCGAGAATGTCCGCGGCGAGGACATGTTCATCATCCAGTCGACGTCGAATCCGGCGAACGACAACCTGATGGAACTGCTCATCATGTGCGACGCGCTGCGCCGGTCCTCGGCGCACCGCATCACCGCCGTGATGCCGTATTTCGGCTATGCCCGGCAGGACCGCCGCTCCAAGGCGCGTACGCCGATCTCGGCCAAGCTCGTCGCGAACCTCCTCACCGTCGCCGGCATCGAGCGGGTGCTGACGCTCGACCTCCACGCCGCACAGATCCAGGGCTTCTTCGACGTCCCCGTCGACAACCTCTATGCCGCCCCGGTGTTCGCGCTCGACATCCGCCACCACTTCAAGCACCTCAACGAGATCACCGTGGTGAGCCCGGACGTCGGCGGCGTCGCGCGCGCCCGCGAACTTGCCGAGCGCATCAACGCCGACCTCGCGATCGTCGACAAGCGGCGCGCCGCGCCGGGCGAGATCGCCTCGATGACGGTGATCGGCGAGGTCAAGGACCGGGTCTGCATCATCGTCGACGACATCTGCGACACCGCAGGCACGCTCGTGAAGGCGGCGGAACTCCTCAAGACGCAGGGCGCCAAGGAGGTCCACGCCTACATCACCCACGGCGTCCTCTCCGGCCCGGCCGTCGACCGGATCAAGGGCTCCGCGCTCAAGAGCCTCGTCATCAGCGACTCGATCGAGCAGCATGACGCCGCGCGGCGCGCCCGCAACATCCGCATCGTCCCGGTCGCGCCGCTGTTCGGGCAGGCGATCCTCAACATCGCCAACGGCACCAGCGTCTCGTCGCTGTTCGACGCCAGCACGCTGATGCCGATCTACGAGGCTTTCTACCCCACGGCCGGCTGAGGCCGGAACGGCCGGGCACCCGCGATGGCCGGCCTCACACGGGTTCATGTGACCGGCGCCTCCTGCAGCGGCGTCTCGACGCTCGGGGCGGCGCTCGGCAAGCGGCTGGGGGTCCCGCATCTCGACGTCGACGACTTCTACTGGATGCCCACCGACCCGCCGTTTCGCGCCAAGCGACCGCCGGCCGACCGTGTGCGGATGATCGCCGCCCGGCAGGCGGCGGCGGGCGGCTGGGTCCTGGCCGGATCGCTCGCCGGGTGGGGCGACCATCTGGTCGGAGGCGCCGGCCTCATCGTGTTCCTTGAGGTCCCGACCGCTGTCCGGCTCCGCCGCCTCGACCGGCGCGAGGCGCAGCGGTATGGCGCCCGCGTCCTGCCGGGCGGCGACATGCGGGACGGGCACCTGGCGTTCCGCGACTGGGCGGCGCGCTATGACGATCCCGGGTTCACGGGGCGCAACCGGGCGCGGCACGAGCGATGGCTGACGGACCAGCGCGTGCCGGTCCTGCGGCTCGCCGGCGAGGATGCGGTGGACAACCTTGCCGGGCGGGTTCTGACGGAGCTTCACAGGCTCGGGGCGCCGGGCGGGTAGTCTGGTGCCGGCGGCGGGGATCGAACCCGCACGCCCGGGGGCCAGGGTTTTTAAGACCCTTGCGTCTACCGTTCCGCCACGCCGGCTTGGCGCCGTGCATACGACGCCCGCCCGGCGGCGTCCACCGAGCGCGTTGCGGCGCAATCGGGCATTGCGTCCGGGCCGCGACCGCAGGTTAACTGCCCGAATGCCCTTCGACCCCGCCCCGACCGCATCCCCGGCCGCACCCGAGCCATCCCGGCAGGCCGCGCCGATGCAGCGGGCACGCGGCCGCGGCGAGGTCGCCGTCTCGCTCCGCGGCGGCCGCACCCGGCTCGACCGCCTCTACCAGTCCGGCTGCGCCAAGGTCTTCCTGCCGCCGCCCGAGGGCGCGCCGGGCGCCGAGGCCGTGCTCGTCAACACCTCCGGCGGCGTCGCCGGCGGCGACCGGCTCGACTGGCGCCTCTCCGCCGGGCCGGGCGCCTCGCTCACCGCCACGACGCAGGCCGCCGAACGCATCTACCGCTCGACCGGCGCCGACGCCGCGATCGCCACCCGCCTCAACCTCGGCGCCGGCGCCACCCTCGCCTGGCTGCCGCAGGAGACGATCCTGTTCGACGCCGCCCGGCTCACCCGCCGCCTCGACATCGTGATGGACGAGAGCGCGACCCTGACGGCGCTGGAGACCATCGTCCTCGGCCGGAGCGCGATGGGCGAGACGGTCAGGACCGGCGCCCTCTCCGACCAGTGGCGCCTCCGCCGCGGCGGCCGCCTCGTCCACGCGGAGGCGCTGGCCGCCGGTGGCGACCTCGTGCGGGCGACCGCCGGCAGCGCCACCCTCGCCGGCGCCCGCGCCCTTGCGACGCTGGTCCATGTGGAACCCGACGCCCACCTCCGGCTCGACGCCGCCCGCGCCCTCCTCACCGCCGCGACAGCCGGCGCGGGGGCGGCAGGGGTCGAGGCGGCGGCGACGGCGAAGCCGCATCTTCTGATCCTGCGCTTCCGCGCCGGCGACGCCCACCCCTTGCGCGCGGCGCTCATCCGCTTTCTGATGGGGTTCCGCGCCACGGCCCTCCCCCGCGTCTGGAGTTCCTGATGAACCTCACCCCCCGCGAAAAGGACAAGCTCCTCGTGTCGATGGCGGCGATGGTCGCCCGCAACCGCCTTGCCCGCGGGGTCAAGCTGAACCACCCCGAGGCGATCGCCCTCATCACCGACTTCGTCGTCGAGGGGGCCCGCGACGGCCGCCCGGTCGCCGAACTGATGGAGAATGGCGCCCACGTCGTCGCCGCCTCCCAGTGCATGGAAGGCGTCGCGGAGATGATCCACGACGTGCAGGTCGAGGCCACCTTCCCCGACGGCACCAAGCTCGTCACCGTCCATTCGCCGATCCGCTGAGAGAGAGCCACGAATGCCGCGCAAGACCCTCGTATTCCTCGCCCTTCTCCTCGCACCGGCCGCGGCCCTCGCCCATACCGGCGTCGGCGTCCACGGGGATCGCCCTTCGCCTCCGGCCTCCGGCCTCGCCCACCCCCTCCTCGGCGCCGACCACATGCTGACCATGATCGCCGTCGGCCTCTTCGCCGCGATGACCGGCGGGCGCGCCCGCTGGGCCTATCCTGCGAGCTTCGTCGGGGCGATGCTCGCCGGCGGCCTGCTCGGCTTCGGCGGCGCTGCGCTGCCGGTCATCGAGCCGACGATCCTCGCCTCCGTCATGGTCCTCGGCCTCGCCATCGCCTTCGCGCTTCGCCCGCCCCTCGCGCTCGCCTGCCCGGTGATCGCGCTCTTCGGCGCCGCGCACGGCTATGCCCACGGCCTCGAGGGGCCGGGCCTCGGCGGCCTGCCCTATGCCGCCGGCTTCGTCATCGCCACCTGCGCGCTCCACGGCATCGGCCTCGGGCTCGGCTTCGCCGCCGGCGCCCTCGGCCGCCCCGCCGCCGCCCGCGCGCTCGGCGCGCTGACCGCCGCCGGCGGCTTCCTCCTGATCGCCGGGTGAGCGCGATGATCCCCGGAGAGATCTTCCCCGCCGCCGGCGAGATCACCCTCAACGCGGGTGCCGACGCCATCAGCCTCACCGTCGCGAACACGGGCGACCGCCCGATCCAGGTCGGCTCGCACTATCATTTCGCGGAGACCAACGGCGCGCTCGACTTCGACCGCGCGGCAGCCCGCGGCCGGCGCCTCGACATCCCGGCCGGCACGGCCGTCCGCTTCGAGCCCGGCCAGACGCGCGAGGTGCGCCTCGTGCCGCTCGGCGGCGCGCGCAAGGTCTACGGCTTCACCGGCGCGATCATGGGAGCGCTCTGATGTCCACGGCGCACTATACCGGATCCTGCCAGTGCGGCGCCGTCGCCTTCGAGGTCGACCTCGACATCTCGAAGCCCGTCGCCTGCAACTGCTCGCGCTGCCGCCGGCTCGGAAGCCTGCTCGCCTTCGCAGCGAAGTCCGACTTCAGACTGCTGAAGGGCGAGGAAGCGACGACCGAATTCCTGTTCAACAAGCACGCGATCCACCACCGTTTCTGCTCGACCTGCGGCATCCAGAGCTTTGCCGTCGGCACGCGGCCGGACGGAGCGGAGGTGGTTGCGGTCAACGTCAACTGCCTCGACGGTGTCGATCCGCGTGCGCTGACCCCCACGGTCTACGACGGCGCCTCGCTGTGAGCCTCGGCCGGATCCGCACCGGCAGCACGTCAGACCCGCCCGGACGGCGCCGAACCCCTGCCAAACGCGGACCATGACCGGTTCGCGCCTCACCGCCACGAGCTGAAGAGGGAAGCATGCCCGCAACGATCTCCCGCGCCGCCTATGCCGGCATGTACGGCCCGACAACCGGCGACCGGGTCCGCCTCGCCGACACCGAACTCGTCATCGAGGTCGAGCGCGACCTCACCATCTACGGCGAGGAGGTGAAGTTCGGCGGCGGCAAGGTGATCCGCGACGGCATGGGCCAGTCGCAGGCGACGCGGGCCGAGGGGGCCGTCGACACGGTCATCACCAACGCGCTGATCCTCGACCACACCGGCATCTACAAGGCCGACGTCGGGCTGAAGGACGGCCGGATCGCGCTGATCGGCAAGGCCGGCAACCCGGACACGCAGCCGGGCGTCAGCATTGTCATCGGGCCGGGCACCGAGATCATCGCCGGGGAAGGCAAGATCCTGACCGCCGGCGGTTTCGACGCGCACATCCACTTCATCTGCCCGCAGCAGATCGACGACGCGCTGCATTCCGGCGTCACCACGCTGCTCGGCGGCGGCACCGGCCCGGCGCACGGCACGCTGGCAACCACCTGCACCCCCGGCCCCTGGCACATCGCCCGGATGCTGCAGGCGACCGACGCGCTCCCGATCAACATCGGCATCTCCGGCAAGGGCAACGCCTCGAAGCCGGCGGCGCTGGAGGAAATGGTCCGCGCCGGGGCCTGCGCGCTGAAGCTGCACGAGGACTGGGGCACCACTCCGGCCGCCATCGACTGCTGCCTCTCCGTCGCCGACGCGATGGACGTGCAGGTGATGATCCACACCGACACGCTGAACGAATCGGGCTTCGTCGAGAAGACGGTGGAGGCGATCGCCGGCCGCACGATCCACGCCTTCCACACCGAGGGCGCCGGCGGCGGCCACGCCCCCGACATCATCAAGGTCGCCGGCCTGCCGAACGTCATCCCGTCCTCGACAAACCCGACGCGGCCCTACACGCGCAACACGCTGGAGGAACATCTCGACATGCTGATGGTCTGCCATCACCTGTCGAAATCGATCCCCGAGGACATCGCCTTCGCCGAGAGCCGCATCCGCAAGGAGACCATCGCGGCCGAGGACATCCTGCACGACATGGGCGCCTTCTCGATCATCTCGTCGGACAGCCAGGCGATGGGCCGGATCGGCGAGGTCATCATCCGCACCTGGCAGACCGCCCACAAGATGAAGGTCCAGCGCGGCCGGCTGCCGGAGGAAACCGGCGAGAACGACAATGCCCGCGTCCGGCGCTACGTCGCGAAGTACACGATCAACCCGGCGATCGCGCATGGCGTCAGCCGGCACATCGGCTCGGTCGAGGCGGGCAAGCGCGCGGACCTCGTGCTCTGGTCCCCGGCGTTCTTCGGGGTGAAGCCGGAGATGGTGCTGCTCGGCGGCTCGATCGTCGTGGCGCAGATGGGCGACCCGAACGCCTCGATCCCGACGCCGCAGCCGGTCTACACCCGCCCGATGTTCGGCGCGCTCGGCGGCGCGCTCGGCGCCTCGGCCGTCACCTTCGTCTCCGCGGCCGCCGAGGCCGACGACATCCGCGGCCGCCTCGGCCTCTCGAAGACCACGCTGCCGGTCGAGAACACCCGCGGCGGCATCGGCAAGGCGGCGATGAAGCTCAACGACGCGACGCCGGAGATCGAGGTCGACCCCGAGACCTACGAGGTCCGCGCCGACGGCGAGCTTCTGACCTGCGAACCGGCCGACGTCCTGCCGATGGCACAGCGGTACTTCCTGTTCTGAAGGACCCGAGTGCGGCCGGACGGCGGGCGGAGACGATACCTGCCCGGAGGAGGCAAGGATGTATCTGCCCGAACATTTCAGGGAAGTCAGCGAGAGCGAGATCGCTTCCGTTCTCGCGGCGGCACCGCTCGCCTGCGTCGTGGCGCAGACTGCGGCCGGGCTGATCGCCAACCACATCCCGTTGCTGGCGGCAGGTGACGGGGCGCTGATCGGCCACGTCGCACTCGCCAATGACATGCACCGGGCCGTCGCCGAGGGGCAGGAAGTCCTGGCGGTCTTTCGCGGCGTCGACGGCTACGTCTCGCCGAACTTCTACCCGAGCAAGGCGGAACACCACCGCCACGTTCCGACCTGGAACTACCAGGCCGTCCATGTTTACGGCGACATCTCGTTCCAGCACGAGGAGCGCGCCAAGCGGGCCGTGGTCGGCCTGCTCACCCGTGAGCACGAACGGCGGCGGAACGGCGACCGGGCCTGGAGGATGGCCGACGCGCCCGCCGACTTCATGACGCAGATGCTGGCGAACATCGTCGCGTTCCGCATCGCGGTGCGGCGGGTCATCGCCAAGTCGAAGCTCAGCCAGAACCGCGAGGAGCGGGACTACATGGGCGTCATCGAGCAACTGCGGGCCGGCGGCAACGACGCCCTCGCCGACCGCATGGCCGGGCGGATCGGGCAAACCGCCTAGATCAGCGCAGCTCCGCCGCGCCCAGCACCGGGCCGAGCCGGTTCTCCTGCACGATGACCGCCAGCGGCCCCTCGCCCACCGCCTCCTGCCGCAGTTCCATCGGCGTCGTGCCGTCCCAGCGGCCGATGGTTTCCCAGTCGGTGACGATGTTGGTGTAGGTCATGGCGAGCCCGTCATTCTCGCCGCCGCCGATCGCGACATCCGCCGTCGGCGTGAAACGCACGAGATAGACGTCGGCCGCGCCCGCCGGTGCCGCGCCGGCAACCGGGCCGATCTCGACGTCGAGCGCCTGACCCTCCCGCTCCAGCGTGACCTCGGCCGCCGGCGTCTCGGCCTGCGCCGCGGCGATCGCCGCGTCGATGCCGACGGCGTCATGGCCCTTAAGCCGGGTGCTGCCCTGCACGATCATCTGGGGGGTGAAGATCGTGCGGCTGCCAGCCATCTTGGCATAGCCCCGCTGCCGCTGGGTATACTGCGCCTTGCCGAAGTCGTCCTTCCAGCCGAGATAGTCCCAGTAGTCGACGTGCAACGCGAGCGGGATCACCCCGTCCCGCGACGCGAGCTTCGCGAGCAGCGCGTCGGCCGGCGGGCAGGAACTGCACCCCTGGCTGGTGAACAGCTCCAGCACGACCGGCGAAGCCTGGGCAGCGGCCGCGCCGGGCAGCGCGAGCGGCATGATGAACAGCAGGGCGGGGAGACGGGGCATGCGATCCTTGCAGGGCGGCCGGAACCTGACAAAAGCAGTAGTGGCCACCCCCGCCCCGCGCCAGTCAAGCCTTCGCGAGTGCAGGCGCGCGAGTTTCCCGAGAGGGATTTCGGACACGCTCCGGGACCGTTCAGGTCCGTTGCGTGCGTCGCCCGCTGTGCCATGCCGGCGACGCAACCGACAGGCCCCGTGAATCAGCCCGGAGGCATCGAAATCCGGGCCGGAGGCGCCGCAGACGCCCCGGCCCGCGCCCGTCAGGCCTTCGACAGGTTCCGCAGCACGTAGTGCAGCACGCCGCCATTTTCGACGTACTCGATCTCCACCGCGGTATCGATGCGGCACTTGAGGTCGATCGTCTTCTCGGTGCCGTCGCCGTACCGGATCGTGCAGGGCACGATCGACAGCGGCTTGAGATCACCCGCGAGCCCGGCGATCGAGATCACCTCGTCGCCCTTGAGGCCAAGGCTCTTGCGGTTCATCCCGCCGGTGAACTCGAAGGGGATTACCCCCATGCCGACGAGGTTCGAGCGGTGGATGCGCTCGAAGCTCTCGGCGATCACCGCCTTGACGCCGAGGAGCGCGGTACCCTTCGCCGCCCAGTCGCGCGACGAGCCGGCGCCATACTCGACGCCACCGATCACGATCAGCGGCACGCCCTGCGCCTGGTAGGCCATCGAGGCGTCGAAGATCGAGGTCTGCTCGCCGTCCGGCCCGAGGGTGTAGCCGCCCTCGACCCCGTCCAGCATCTCGTTCTTGATGCGGATGTTGGCGAAGGTGCCGCGCATCATGATCTCGTGGTTGCCGCGCCGCGAGCCGTAGCTGTTGAAGTCGCGGACCCCGATCTGCCGCTCGGTCAGGTACTTGCCGGCCGGCGTTGTCGCCTTGAACGAACCCGCGGGCGAGATGTGGTCGGTCGTCACCATGTCGCCGAGCAGCGCGAGGATCCGCGCGCCGGAGAGGTCGGAGATGACCCCCTTCTCGTTGCCCATGCCCTGGAAGTAGGGCGGGTTCTGGATGTAGGTCGAGGTCGGCGGCCAGTCGTAGGTTTCGCTGTCGGTGGTTTCCACCGCCTGCCACTTCGAGTCGCCCTTGAAGACGTCGGCGTATTTCGACTGGAACGCCTGCCGCGTCACGGTCCGCTCGACGAGCTCGGCGACCTCCTGGTTGGTCGGCCAGATGTCCTTCAGGTAGACGTCCTTGCCGTCCGGCGTCTGCGCCAGCGGCTCGGTCGTCAGGTCGATGTTGACGTCGCCCGCGATGGCATAGGCCACCACCAGCGGCGGGCTCGCCAGATAGTTCGCCCGCACGTCCGGGCTGATCCGCCCCTCGAAGTTGCGGTTGCCCGACAGCACCGCGGTCGCGACGAGGTCGTTCTCGCCGATCGCCTTGGAGATCGCCGGATCGCCGAGCGGCCCGGAGTTGCCGATGCAGGTGGTGCAGCCGTACCCCGCGAGGTTGAAGCCGACCGCGTCGAGATCCTCCTGCAGGCCGGCCGCCTCCAGATATTCGGAGACGACCTGCGACCCCGGCGCCAGCGAGGTCTTCACCCACGGCTTGCGCGTCAGGCCGAGCGCCCGCGCCTTGCGCGCCACGAGCCCGGCGCCGATCATCACGTAGGGGTTCGAGGTGTTGGTGCACGAGGTGATCGCCGCGATCACCACCGACCCGTCACGGATCGTGTAGTCCGCCCCCTCGACCTTGCCGGTCTTGCGCACCTCGGGCGGCGTTGCGATCGCCACGTCCCCGCCCTCGGCGGCCATCTTCTCCGCGCCGTTCGAGATGTCGATCCCGCGATAGTCGGCGACCGTCTTGTAGAAGGCGTCGGCCGCCATATTGAGCGGGGTATAGTCCTGCGGCCGCTTCGGCCCGGAGATCGCCGGCACGATCTCGGACATGTCGAGATGCAGCGTGTCGGTGTAGACCGGATCATAGTCCGGGCCCCGCCACATGCCGTTCTCCTTGGCATAGGCCTCGACCAGCGCGATCCGGTCCTCGTCGCGGCCGGTGTTGCGCAGGTAGCGCAGCGTCTCGCCGTCGATCGGGAAGAAGCCGCAGGTGGCGCCGTATTCCGGCGCCATGTTGGCGATCGTCGCCCGGTCGGCCAGCGGGAGGTGGTCGAGCCCCTCGCCGTAGAACTCGACGAACTTGTTGACCACGCCCTTCTTGCGCAGCATCGCCACGACCTTCAGCACGAGGTCGGTCGCCGTCGTGCCCTCGACCATCCTGCCGGTCAGCTTGAAGCCGATGACCTCGGGGATCAGCATCGACACCGGCTGGCCCAGCATCGCCGCCTCGGCCTCGATGCCGCCGACGCCCCAGCCGAGCACGGCCATGCCGTTCACCATCGTCGTGTGGCTGTCGGTGCCGACCAGCGTGTCCGGATAGGCGACGAGCGCGCCGGACGGATCGGTGTCGGTCCAGACCGTCTGCGCCAGATACTCAAGGTTCACCTGATGGCAGATGCCGGTGCCCGGCGGCACCACCCGGAAGTTGTTGAAGGCGTTCTGCCCCCACTTCAGGAACTGGTAGCGCTCGATGTTGCGCTCGTATTCGAGGTCGACGTTGAGCTGGAAGGCCCGCGGCGTGCCGAACTCGTCGATCATCA
>JBGALW010000112.1:0-12604 GCA_044223585.1 Amaricoccus sp. | reverse complement strand
ACATGCGGATCGAAGGCATGGCCGAGCTCGATGCGCCCGCCGAAACGACCCATTCTCTCATTGCAGAAGCCGACGCCGCAGCATGACCGACGGCCGCCAGTCTACACCCCCATTCTCCACCACCTTGACGGACGTGATCCGTCGCGTCCTCCAAGGTCCTTTTGGCTGGTCGGAGGGCGGGTGCCGCCCTCCGACACGGTCGACCGCGCGGGCGGGTCACCGCGCGAGCAGCCGCTACCAGCCGCCACCCTTCAGGTCTTCGAGGTCGGCTTCGAGCACCTCGAGGCTATCGGCCGCCGGGATCGTCCCGGCGAGCGTCCCGTGCACCGCCGCCCAGAACTTGTCCGACATCTCGTCGTAGGCGATCTTGGTCGGCGCCGACGATCGCGGCACCGCGTTCAGGAAGATGTTCCTTCCAGCGGGGGATCAGCGGCTGCTCCGCGGCATGTCTGTCTTCCCCTTGCCGTTTCTCTTGTGGAGATCATGCGCCGTCACCATCGGAAGCCCGATTCGACGCGCGTCGATAGAATCAACTGCCCGGGCGGATGATCGAGTCTTTCTTGCCGGCGGCGCGGCGGTTCGCCGGGAATGCTAGCGGAAGATGCCGGCCATGAAATGCATGGTCCCGAGTGACAGGTCGCAGGCGATGGCGCTCATCCGCCTGTCCCCGGGGACGTCGACGCCAGCGCGAAGATGCCGTGACCGAACGCCTCCACGCTGATCGACGATCCGGCGATGCGCACCCCGCGCCCGGCGAGGGGATCCCCCGTCACGACGACCGGCCTGTCGAGCTCGATGGTGGCGGCCTCCCGGCGCGGGTTGACGACAACCAGATGGGTTCCCCCGCGAACATAGACGAAGGGGTAGCCTATGGTGAGAACCGTGCGTGACGCGGCCACGCCGAGCGCCGGCGCGCATCGGCGCAGCGCGATCACGTCGCGGACGAAGCGGAGCAGCGACCCCGCATGATCGTGCTGCGCGGCGACCGTCGGCCGATCGGGAGCGCCGTCCTGGGGCAGGTACAGCATGTCGGCGGGGGCGGCAGAGAATCCGTCGTTCGGAAGGTCGGGATCCCACTGCATGGGCGTGCGGCATCCGGCGCGGTTGAAGCGCGGATTCCACATGCTCCCCTCCTTCACGGGAAGACCCGGCAGATATCGCATGCCGATCTCGTCGCCGTAGTAGATGGACGGGATGGTTCCCCAGGTGAGCAGAAAGGTGAACGCGGCCCGCAACTGGTTCCCGGTGCGTTGACCACACGCCAGTCGGGAGAAGTCGTGATCCGACGAAGGCAGGATTTGCAGCCGCTCCTCCCCGGCGCCGATGCTGCGGGCGTGCCAAAGATCGAGGAAGCGCCGGAGCGCGGCCGTCCCCTCGGCGGGACCGACATCCGGATCGAAGTAGCACGGCTCGACATCATCCTGCCATGGCAGGATGCCGGCTGCGCCGCTGTTGAACAGGGCGCTGTGCTCGGGGTGGATGACGAGCGCGAAATCCGCGTCGAACGTCGCCCGCCGACCGGCATCGGCCGTGCCCTTCTCATCGCTCTCCGGAACGAGCACGGCGTCCGGATAGGTGGCGCCCAACCATTCCCGGATGCCCCGCCAGAGCGCGGTGGTGGCGGTCAGATCGTGGTCGTCCTTGACGAGGGAATACGCCATGTCGACGCGGAACCCCGCCGCGCCGCGTTCGATCCAGAACGCGATGATTTCCTGGAGCGCGCGTCGATTCCTCCGGGGACCGGGAGCATCGGGCAGTTGACGCCAGGGCTCGTCCGGGTCGAGCCTCGCGTAGCCGAAGTTGAGCGCGGGCTGCTCCTCGAAGAAATTCTTCATGTACCATCCGGGGCGGCTTCCCGGACCCGTCACGAACCCGTCGCCGGGTCGATTCGCCCAGACATATCGGTCGTCGGACGGATCATTTGCCGACGCGACAAACCATGGATGCTCGACCGACGTGTGCCCGGCGACCAGATCGAGAAGCACCCGGATCCCCCGCGCCCGGGCTTCGGCGATGAACTCCACCATGTCGTCGTTGGTGCCGTATCGCGGCGCAATCGAGCAGTAGTCGCTCACGTCGTATCCGGCATCGCGGAACGGGGATGCGAAGCAGGGGTTAAACCAGACCACGTTCACGCCGAGCCATTGCAGGTAGTCGAGCTTCTCGATCGCACCCCGTAGATCGCCGATCCCGTCCTGGTTCGAATCGCTGAACGACTGAGGATAAACCTCGTATATGACGGCTTCGGCAAGCCAGGCGGGCACTGGATGGGTCATGGATGGCTCCGGTCTTCGATACGGACGGCGCATGTATCGTCGACGCGCGTCGACGGATTTGCCGATCCGTATCGCTGCCGCGACGCCTTTTCAATGACCGCGGCGCTACGAGCGGTTCACCGACCCTGCCGCCGCGTGCGATACACCGGCGCGGAGCTGCCGCGAACCGTCAGGACCGGGGCGATGAGCGTCATCCGGTTCTGGACATGACGTCCTGCGATTTGGTCGACGAGCGCGTCCATCGCCATCGTTGCGAGCGTCGCCGCCGGGGGGGAGACGGTCGTCAACCCGGGCGTGAGCATGTCGGCCGCGACATCGGCGACGTTGAGCCCCACGACCGTGAGCTCGTTCGGTATGGAGACGCCGGCGATCGACGCGGCACGCAGCAGGCCGGCGACGGCCAGCTCGTTGGACCCGACCACGGCGGTCGGCCGTGGTGTCATCGATTCCAGGTGGGCGAAGGCTTCATGTCCGCCTCGGGTCGCGTTGGCTGTATGGAAAAGGGAAAGCCTGATGCCGCGACGCCTGGCCGCCTCCTCCAGCGCCCGCAGGGTTCGCACGGCCAGACCGTGTCCGAAGTCGAGGTCCTCGACCGGAAGCGCAAGGTACAGCGCTTCGCGATGCCCGAGATCGGCGAGATGGTCGATCGCCTGATCGGCGAGCAGGACGAAGTCGTTGTCGACGCAGACCATGTCTCCGACGTCGTCCGGCCTGCCGATGAGCGCGAACGGGATGCCCGCGGCGCGGAGAACCGGGATCCGCGGGTCTTCGATGCGCACTTCCATCAAGAGCAGCCCGTCGAGCATCCGCGATCCGATCAGCTCGCGCAGCGCGCCGATGTCCTCGACGTCCTCGGTCCACAGGAGGGTGTTGAAGCGATGCGTGCGCGCGCGCTGCGCCGCGGCGCTCAGGTACTCGAACTGGGTCGTGTGGAGCCCGCCCGCCTGCGACGGGAAATGAATTGCGACGATGCACTTCCGGGCCCCGGCAAGGGAGCGCGCGATTGCGTTGGGCGTGTAGTCGAGATCGCGCATCGCGCGCTCGACCCGTTCCCGGGTCTCCTGCGAGATCGCCCGCTCCCCGCTGATGACATATGACACCGTGCTCGGCGACACTCCCGCAAGCAATGCGACATCCTTGCGAGTGGTCATTCAAGCTCCGGATCCTGGGTTCGTTCGGCGTGCAGCGGGTTCTACCGCATTGTCAGATCGCGTTCAAATACCTGCCCCGTTTCGCTTGGGACGCCGGGGTTTGACGGCAGACCCCCCGGCGGAATCAGCAGGATGCTTCCGGTCGGGATAGGTCGAGGCGACCGAGGGCATATACGGCTTCGCGCCCGAGCGCAGATCGAGCATGCAGGTGCGCCGGTCGGTCGTGATGACGAGGTTGGCCTCGATCCCGGGCTGGATTGGCTTCAGGAGCACGTGGACCCGGCGGGAGCTCCCGCTGCCGCTCGTCGTGTCGCCGATGATCCAGCGCGGCGGTGTCGCCGGCGGCGATCGGACCGAAACCCGAGAGGTCTTCGCCCGGTTCGAGCGCGAGATCGGTGATCTGCCCCGGCGCGGCGTAGACTTGGTAGAGCGCGCCCTCGCTCCACGGATAGACCTGGATGGCGTTGTAGAAGCCCTCGCGGCGCGGCTCGACCCGGAGGCGGCGTTGGTGATCCGGCCCGTCGCCGACGCCGCCGGCGAGCCGCCATGGCTCGGCGACCAGGACGGCGGCACGTGCAAGGTGCGCGGCCGCTCCACGGTCGGAACGGGCGCCGGCGGCAGCGGCGGCACGTCGGCGTCGTAGCCGATGCTCGGCGACCGGTCGGCGGCGCAGCCGGCGAGGAGCGCGGTCGAGACGAGTAGGGCTGCAACGAGTGGCAAGCGGCGCATGGTCATTCTCCCAGCTCGCGCGACCAGCTGATGGCGTTGACGGGACACACTGAAGGAGCCGTCGCGCCGGCGGTTTCGGTAGCCGCCGCGATCGGACGCCTGCATGTCCTGATTTGCCGCTTATGTGACATTTTGAACGGAGACCTCCAGCGGTAGCTTGGCTCGCAACCGCAGAACCGGGAGAAAGACCATGCCGACTGGAACCGTGCTCGTGACCGGGGCGTCGAGCGGCATCGGCGCCGTCTACGCCGACCGTTTCGCCGCCCGCGGCCACGATCTGATCCTGACCTCCCGCCGCACCGACCGGCTTGAAGCCGCGGCCAAGACGCTGACCGCTCGCCATGGTGTCGCCGTGCGCACGGTCGCGGCGGATCTCGCCGCCCGCACGGTCGCGGCGGATCTCGCCGCCCGCGACGGCCTCGCCCGGGTGGAGGCGCTTCTCGCCGACGATCCGGCGATCACGCATCTCGTCAACAACGCCGGCGTGGCGAGCGTCGAACCCCTCGCGGTCACGCCGGCCGACGAGATGGAGCGGATGATCGCGGTCAACGTCACCGCGCCGGTGCGACTCGCCCGCGCCGCGGCGCAGGCCTTGGCCGGACGGGGCGCCGGGACGATCATCAACGTCTCGTCGATCGTCGCCATCGCGCCCGAACAGCTGAGCGCGGTCTATTCCGGCTCCAAGGCCTTTGTCCTCGCCTTCAGCCAGCGGCTGCGGGTGGAGCTCGAAGGCGCCGGCGTGCGGCTGCAGGTGGTGCTGCCGGGAGCCACGCGCACCGACCTGTGGGAGCCCGCGGGCGGCGCCGACACGCTGCCGGCCGCGATCCTGATGTCGGCGGAGGACCTGGTCGATGCGGCGCTCCTCGGTCTCGACCGAGGGGAGTTCGCGACGATCCCCTCGCTGCAGGACGGCGGCGAGTGGGAGGCCTGGGAGGCGGCCCGGCTGGCGATGCTGCCGCATCTCTCCAACGCCCGCGTCGCCCCGCGCTACCGGCCGGAGGCGCCGGCATGACCGCCGCCGCCGAGGCGCCGGGGCGGGCCGGCGCGGGGCTCACCCTGCTGCTCGCCGGGCTGGCCGCCGTGGGCACGCTCTCGACCACCATCATCCTGCCCGCCTTCGGCTCGATGGCGGCGGAGCTCGAGGTCGCGCCGGGGCGGATGGAGCTCGTGCTGTCGAACTTCCTCGTCGCCTTCGCGGTGGCGCAGCTTGGCGTCGGGCCGATCTCGGACCACGTCGGGCTGCGCAAGCCGGTCCTCTGGGGGCTCGGCCTCTTCGCCGCGGGGTCGCTCGCCTGCGCGCTCGCGCCGAGCTTCGGGGGCCTGCTCGCTGGCCGGGTGCTTCAGGCAGCAGGCGTTGCCGGGGCCTCGGTGCTGTCGCGCGCCATCGCCCGCGACCTCTTCGAGGGCGAGGCGCTGGCGCGGACGCTGGCGCTCGTGATGATCGCCATGGCCGCCGCGCCCGGCTTCTCGCCGCTCGTCGGCAGCGGCCTCGACGCCGCCGTCGGCTGGCGCGCGGTCTTCGCCATCGTCGGTGCGCTCGGCCTCGGGCTCGGGGCGATCTACGCCACGCGGCTCGGCGAGACACATCCGCCCGACAGGCGGCGACGACAGCGGATCGGCGAGATCGCCGCCGGGTACGGCGCGCTCCTGCGCGACCCGGCGTTCGCGCGGCCGGGCCTCGCCGTGGCGCTTGTCATGGGCGGTCTCTTCGGCTTCTTCGGGACGACCCCGGCGATCCTGATGCAGGCGCACGGGCTGCCGCCAGTGGCGCTCGGCCTCTTCTTCGCGGCGACCGTCTTCGTCGTCTTCGCCGCGGGCTTCGCCGCTCCCCGGATCGCCCACCGGCTTGGCCTGCGCCGGGCCGCGACCCTTGGCGGGCTCTTCGCGGCCGCCGGGGGCGTCCTGCTCCTGGTGGCGCCGCCCACGCTCGCGGGCCTCTCGGTGGCGATCGTGGTCTTTCTCGCGGGCATGGGCGTCCTCAATCCTCCTCGGCACCGCGCTCGCACTCGGGCCGTTCGGCGCGCAGGCCGGCGCCGCCTCGGCGCTGCTCGGCTTTCCGCAGATGGCGGTCGCGGCCGCCGCCACCGCCATGCCGACCCTCGCCCCCTTCGGCGTCGAGCGCGCCCTTGCCCTTGAGCTGACGCTCATAGTCCTCGCCGCCTTCCTGCTCCTGGCCCTGCCGGTCCGGGGCCGCGGTGGTCGGTCCTGAGGTCCCTGGAAACAACGGATGGAGCAATGTCGGCGGAACTACCGACCAGGCTCCATCCGCCCAGGGGAGACTCCGGGCCTCACCGCGCTGGTTGCAGCATCGCGGCAAGGCCCGGCTTCGTGCTTCAGTCGAGCGGGCGAGCTCAGCGGGCCGAGAACGCGCCGTCCACCGTCAGCATGGACCCGGTCATCCATTCCGCATCATCGGAGGCAAGAAAGCACACCGCCTTGGCGACGTCCTCGGCGGTGCCGACGCGCGGCCAGGGCGTCAGGCTTTCGAGGCCCGCCCGGAGCGTCGGATCGTCGAGGAACGGCCGGACCATCGCGGTCGCGAGGAAGCCAGGACAGACGGCGTTGACGTTGATCCGGTCCTTGGCGAAGTCGACGGCGAGCTGGCGCGTCAGGTTGATCGCCGCGCCCTTCGAGGTGCAGTAGGCGGGCTCCTGAGCCAGCCCGACAAGGCCGCCGATCGAGGCGACATTGACGATACGTCCGCGCACACCGTCCGCGCGCGGCTCCTGCGCCAGCATGACCGTGATCCCATACTTGCAGCCGAGCCAGACGCCCTTGGCGTTGACCGCCATCGTGAAGTCGAACTCCTGCTCGGTCTCGTCGACGATGGTCTTGAGCCCGGTGAAGACCCCGGCGTTGTTGACGAGGATGTCGACGCGGCCGAACTTCGCCACCGCCTCGGCGATCAGCCGCTCGACGTCGGCGGCGCGGGACGCGTCGGCCTCGACGAAGATCGCCTCGCCGCCCTGCCGGCGGATGAGGTCGTCGGTGTCGGTCTCGGCGTCGGTCTCGTAGCCGTTGGCGAGGGCGCTCTTGCGGATGTCCGAGCAGACGAGCCGCGCGCCGTCCGCTGCGAGGGCGAGGGCGATCGCCCGGCCGTTGCCCGAGCTCGTGCCGGTAACGACGGCCACCTGATTTTCGAAACGCTTCATGATGGTCTCCGCTGTCAGGAGGCTGCGAGGTGTTCGACGAACCACCGGGTCGCCGGAGGCTCGGCCTGATCGAAATCGGCGACGTAGGCGTCAAAATGTCCGCCCGAGAGCGTCACCAGCCGCTTCGGATGCAGGGCGCGGCCGTAAGCTTCGAGCGCCAGGTCGGCGACGGTCAGGTGGTCGCCGAGGGCGACGACCATCAGCAGCGGGGTCGGGCTGATCTGGGCGACGTAGCTGCCCGGCTCGTACTCGGTGAACTTCTCGACCGAGCGCAGCGTCACCTCGTTGCGCCAGGACGGCGCACGCAGGTCGCGGGTCTCGGTGAACCACGTCCACGAGTCCGGGGTGGGCAGCGCCGAGGGCGCGAGCGGGTCCTCGGCGACGACCGGGATCATCGCCGGCGCCTCGCCCCGCATCCGCCCGCGCCGGTCCGCCTCGAAGGCACGGTAGGTCGGCGCGAGGAAGTCGGCGCGGATCAGGCGGCGGGCGTTCTCGTGGCCGCTGACCAGCGGCACCTGCGACACCACCGCCCTCACTCGCCGGTCGAGCGCGGCGACGACGAGGACGTGGCCGCCCGAGTAGCTCGACCCCCAGACGCCGATGCGACCGGCGTCGGTCTCGGGCAGGGTCTCGGCGAAGGTGATCGCGTCCCGGTAGTCCGAGATCTGCACCCACGGGTCGATGTCCTGCCGGACGTCGCCGTCGCTGGCGCCGAAGTTGCGATGGTCGAACACGATCGAGGCGAGCCCGCCGCGGGCGAAGCTCTCGGCGAAGCGGTCAAGGTACATCTCCTTCACGGCCGAGAAGCCGTGAGCGAGGACGATGGTGGGAAACGGCCCCTTGCCGTCGTCCGGCAGGTAGTGCCAGCCGCGCAGCGTGACGCCGTCCTCGGTCTTGAACTCGATATCCTTGCGCATGTTTTCCTCCTCGCAGGGTCAGACGGAGAAGCGGCAGAGCGTCTCGCCGCCGTCGATGCGGATGAGCGCGCCGTGGACGTAGCTCGACCTGTCGGAGGCGAGGAACACGGCGAGATCGGCGATGTCGGCGACCTCGCCCCACCGCTTCAGCGGCAGGCTCTCGACGAGCATCGCGTCGAACGCGGCGTCGTCGGCGAAGGCGCGGGTCAGCGCGGTCTTGGCGAAGGTCGGGCAGATGCCGTTCACACGGATGCCTTCGTGGCCGTACTCGATCGCGAGGCAGCGGGTGAGGTTCGCCTGGGCGCCCTTGGAGATGTTGTAGACCGACTGGCGCGGATGCCCCTGCAGCCCGGCCGTCGAGACGAGGTTGACGATGTTGCCGCCGCCGCCCTGGGCGAGGAACACCTTGATCGCCTCCTGCGCGCCGAGGAAGCTGCCGCGCACGTTGACGTCGAAGCAGACATCGAGGTCGGCCTCGTCAAACTCGTGGACGAGCTTGCCGCTGCGGTAGACGCCGGCGTTGTTCACCAGCACGTCGAGGCGGCCGAAGCGGTCGACCGCGGCCGCGACGAGCGCGGCGACATCCGCCCGCTTGGTCACGTCGCAGCGGACGAAGGCCGCCTCGCCGCCCTTGCTCGCGATGAGTTCGGCGGTGGTGAGATCGGGGCGCTCGTCGAAGCCGCCGGGGTTGGCCTGCTCCGTGAGGTCGCCCACGACGATGCGCGCGCCCTCGGCCGCCATCCGGTCGGCGATGCCGCGGCCGAAGCCGGTACTGGCGCCGGTGATGACGACGACCTTGCCGTCCAGGTCCATGTTCATGCGTCTCTCTCCCTTCGTGGTTGGTGTGAGGGAGAGTCGCCGAAGACGCCGCGCCGATCCTGCCTGTGCGGTCTCGCAACTTGTCCCAGAGTGCACTCCGGCCTAGGTTTCGGTGACACCGCGGGGACGCGCGGGCGTGGCCAGACCAAACGGGCCACCTGGGAGGACAAATGACGACACGGAGCTGGAGGACGGCCGACGTTCCGCCCGCGGCGCGATTCGACGCCTGGACCGAGGCGCTCTGCGCCACGCATCTCGACTGGGAGCTCGCCGGTCGGACCCGGGACTTCCGGGCCGAGGTGATCGCCCGCGACATCGGCGATTTGCGGCTGATCGGCTGCCGTTGCGACCCGTGCGTGGGCTTTCGCACCGCGCGCCAGGTGGGCCTCGCCGACGGCGACTACATCGGCATCCTGTTCGAGCTTGCGGGCTCGGAGATCCTG
Organism: Amaricoccus sp.; assembly: GCA_044223585.1. Lineage (GTDB taxonomy): Bacteria > Pseudomonadota > Alphaproteobacteria > Rhodobacterales > Rhodobacteraceae > Amaricoccus. The sequence continues at coordinate 3,117 of JBGALW010000112.1, read as the reverse complement.
CGCCAGGACGGGCGGGAGGCGACGCTCCAGCCCGGGGACTTCGTGATCTGGGACAGCTCGCGCGCCATGGAGTTCCGCGTCATCGAGCCGCTGGAGAAGATGACGATCCTGGTGCGCAAGGAGCGGATGCGCCGCTTCCTGCCGGAGATCGACCAGATCGCCGGAATGCGTATCGAGGGAACGGAAATGCTCGGCCCGCTCGTCGGCTCGCACCTGCGCCAGCTCTCGACCGGGCTCGAGACGCTGGAAGACCGCCACCTCCGGATGATCGCCGACACGACGCTCGAGCTCGTCGCCGCCGGGGCGCGGGCCAAGGAGGGGGCGGGACCGGCGCTGAGCGACCGGGTCTATGCCAGGGTCTGCGCCTTCGTCGTCGACCAGCTCGCCGACCCCGATCTCTCGCCCGCTAGCATCGCGCAGGCGAACGGCATCTCGGTGCGTTACCTGCACAAACTCTTCTCGAGCCGCGGCAGGTCGGTGTCGCGCTGGATCCTCAAGGCGCGGCTCGACCACTGCCGGCGGGATCTGGAGACGCGGGCGCGGGACCGCTCGATCACAGAGGTCGCGTTCGGCTGGGGCTTCAACGACGGCTCGCACTTCAGCCGCAGCTTCCGCAGCGAGTTCGGCATGACACCGAGGGAATGCGGCGAGCAGGCCCGCCTGCCCCGGGGCGCCCGCCTGGGGTAAGCGCGGCCGGCTGCGCCTCTTCAGCGCCCCTTCGCTCGCGCCCGCGCGGCGCCTTCGATGGACGCACCATGCGACATGCAGGGGGGGGTCAAATGTCTAACAAGCGGCGATTTTCGCCATCCGGCTGAAACGGCCCCTGCCCCATTGTCCTGTTCCTGGCATCGTCCCTTCTCGAACATCGCGCGGCGGCTCCGCGGGCGCCCGCGAGAGGGTCAGCCGCGCGGCTCGGCCAGCCCGAAGCGGTGCCTGTAGGCGGCGGGCGACAGTCCGGTCAGCCGCAGGAACAGCTTGCGGAAGGCCGCCGCGTCGGAATAGCCGACCTCCCAGGCGATCCTGTCCACCGGGATAACGGTGCGCTCCAGCGCCTCGCGCGCCTTGGAAACGCGGACCTGCTGGAGATACTGGATCGGGCGGTGTCCGACCGCGGCGGCGAAGCGGCGCAGAAAGGTGCGCTCCGTCATGCCCGCGATCGCGTGCAGGTCCGACATCGCCAGATCGTCGTGGGCATGGGCGTGGATATGGTGCTGCGCCCGGCGGATCGCCTCGTCTCCGTGATCGAAGTTCGGCACGAAGGCCGCGAAGGGCCGCTGGCTCGACCGGGGAGGATCGACCAGCAGAAAGCGCGCCGTGGCGAGCATGGTCGCAGGGCCGAGGATGCGCTCGACCAGCGTCAGCCCCAGATCGGCCCATGCGAGGATGCCGCCCGCGGTCAGGATGTCGCCGTCGTCGAGCACCATATGCTCCGGGGCGAGATGGACGGCGGGGAAGCGGCGCGCCAGCTGCTCGGCGAAAGCCCAGTGCGTCGTGGCGGGGCGTCCGTCGATCAGCCCTGTCTCAGCCAGGACGAAGGCGCCCGCGCAGACCGAGCACAGCACCGCCCCTTCGGCGTGGAGCCCGCGCAGCCAGCGCGCGGCCACGGGTTCGGGCGCCATGCGTTCGGGCATGATGATGCTGGGCGGTGCGATCACATGGCTCAGCCGGTGCGGCGCGCCGGGGTGGCTGTCCCAGACGCAGTCGACATCGCCCCCGGCGGGTCGCCAGTGCGAAACGCGAATGCATCCCGCGTCCTCTCCCGTCCATTCCCCGGCGATGCGGAACAGATCGGTCAGCCCGTGGATCGCGGCGAGCTGGCAGCCGGAGTAGATCAGCAGCCCGATTTCCGTCACGGGCGCGGCGCGCCGTGTCTTTGTCTGTTTCGACCCATTATTTGTCATTTTCGCCACGTCCCTTCCTGCCATGGCGAGCGTAGCTTTGTCCATGTCGAAACCGAAAGGACGCGCGATGCCTATCCCTCTCTCCCGGCGCGAGATCCTGGCGATGGCCGCCGCCGCGGCCGCCGCGACGGTTCCGCCGCGCATCACCTTCGCCAAAACCCAAGGAGACATCACCATGGCGACGATCACCACCAAGGACGGCGTTGAAATCTTCTACAAGGACTGGGGTCCGAAGGACGCCCGGCCGATCATGTTCCACCACGGCTGGCCGCTCAGCTCCGATGACTGGGACGCGCAGATGCTGTTCTTCCTGTCGAAGGGCTATCGCGTGATCGCCCATGACCGGCGCGGCCACGGGCGTTCGGCGCAGGTGTCGGATGGCCATGACATGGATCACTACGCCGCCGACGCCTTCGCGGTGGTCGAGGCGCTGGATCTGCGGAACGCCGTCCATATCGGCCATTCGACCGGCGGCGGCGAGGTCGCGCGCTATGTCGCGCGGCACGGCGAGCCCGCGGGACGGGTGGCGAAGGCGGTGCTCGTCTCGGCGGTGCCGCCGCTGATGCTCAGGACCGAGGCCAACCCCGAGGGCCTGCCGATCGAGGTCTTCGACGGCTTCCGCTCGGCGCTCGCCGCGAACCGGGCGCAGTTCTTCCTCGACGTGCCGACCGGCCCTTTCTACGGATTCAACCGCGCGGGCGCTGTGGTCAGTGACGGCGCGATCCGCAACTGGTGGCGCCAGGGCATGATGGGCAGCGCCAAGGCGCATTACGAGGGGATCAAGGCCTTCTCGGAAACCGACCAGACCGGGGATCTGAAGGCGATCACCGTGCCGACGCTGGTGCTGCATGGCGAGGACGACCAGATCGTGCCAATCCATGACGCCGCGCTGAAGTCCATCAAGCTGCTGCCGAACGGCACTCTGAAGACCTACCCCGGCTTCTCGCATGGGATGCTGACCGTGAACGCCGAGGTGCTGAACGCCGATCTGCTGGCCTTCGTGGAAGGCTGAGCGCCCTGCGCGGGACAGATGCCGCGCTTCTTGCGGCATCTGTCAGCTTGCGGAGGGGCCCGCCCTAGCTGTTCGGTCCCGGGATGAGATGGTTTGGATGAAGTCTGAAGCGGTGCGGGTCTGATGTCCATTGCTGGGAGATGAACTCGAACGGCGTGAGACCTCGAAGGGTCTTCAGGCGTCTGGCGAAGTTGTAGGCCTCGA
>JBGALW010000111.1:2229-13685 GCA_044223585.1 Amaricoccus sp. | reverse complement strand
GAGGGCGCGCGCCTGGTCGGGCGTCGCGACGGGGCGGCTGTACTTTTCGCAAAGCTCGGCGACGCGCCGCACCAGCGCGGCGTTGGACGGCGCGAGCGTGTCGCGGTCGATCCGCACGTTGTCCTCCAGGCCGGTGCGGGCGTGGCCGCCGAGGGAGACGCACCATTCGTTGAGGGTGATCTGATGGCGGCCGATGCCGGCCCCGCACCATTCGGCATCGGGGGCGAGGCGCTTGAGCGTCTCGATGTAGAACTCGAACACCGGGCGATCGACCGGCATCGCATTCTTCACGCCCATCACGAACTGGACGTAGAGCGGCGAGGCGAGCTTCCCGGCCTTGGCCATGCTGACGGCCTGGAAGATGTGGCTGAGGTCGAAGGCCTCGATCTCCGGCTTGACGTTGTTGACCAGCATCTCGGAGGCCAGCCAGTCGACGAGGTCGGGGCTGTTCTCGTAGACGCGGGTCGGGAAGTTGTTCGATCCGACCGCGAGCGAGGCCATGTCGGGCCTCAGGCCGAGCATCGCGCCGCGTTCGCGGCCCGCGCCGGAGCGGCCCCCGGTCGAAAGCTGCACGATCATGCCGGGGCAATGCTGCCGCAGGCCCTCCAGCAGCCGGGCGAAGCGGGCGGGATCGGAGGTCGGCGCCCCCGCGTCGTCGCGCACATGGCAGTGGACGATGGTCGCGCCTGCCTCGAACGCCTCGTGCGCGGATTCGACCTGTTCGGCAATGGTGACCGGCACCGCCGGATTGTCGGACTTCTTCGGCAGCGAGCCGGTGATCGCGACGCAGATGATGCAGGGCTTCTCGGTCATGGCAGGATGGCTTTCTCAGAAATGGCCGAGTCGATCGGCGGGGGCGTTTCCAGGTGAATGTTCGCATTGCGAACTTTAGTTCTTAGTGCGAACATACGGGACGGAGATGATTCTGTCAACGCGCGATCGCGACGGGGTTCCACCATGGCCGACAGCCCGGACCAGACTGTAGTCGACACGCTTCGTGATCAGGTGGGCTCGTTCCAGCGGGGCCTCTCGGTGCTGGAGGTGCTCGCCCGGCATCCCGCCGGTCTTTCGATGACCGAGGTTGCCGAGATGGCCGGGCTGACCCGTGCCGGGGCGCGGCGGCTGCTCCTGACGCTGGTGGGCGAGGAGTTTGCGACGCTCGACGGCCGCCAGTTCCGCCTTACGCCGAAACTGCTGTCCCTCGCGCGCACCTGGCTGCAGGGCACGACGCTCTGGGTCTGTGCCGAACCGGCGATGCGGGCGCTGGCGGCGCAGCTGGACGAGGCCTGCTCTGCCGCCGTGCTGTCCGGCCGGGACATCGTCTACGTGGCGCGCGTGCCGGGGAGGCGGATCGTCAGCGTGGACCTGCACGTCGGAGCGCGGCTGCCGGCGTGGTGCACCTCGATGGGGCGAGTCCTGATCGCCGACCTGCAGGACGCGGAACGTGCTGATCTGCTCGCCGGCCTGCACATGGAGGCCCGGACCCCCCGGACGATCACCGACCCCGCGGCACTCGCCGCCGAGCTTGCGCAGTGCGAGCGCGAAGGCTTCTCGCTCGTCGACGAGGAACTGGAGGTTGGCCTCCGCTCGATTGCCGTCCCCGTGCGCGACCGCGGCGGGCGAGTCGTGGCAGCACTGAACATCTCGACCCAGTCCACCCGCTTCACGCCGGACGGGATGAGGCGGGAGATCCTGCCGCCGCTCCAGGAGGCCGCGCGGCGGATCGAGGATTACTTCGCGCTGGAGTGACCGTCGCCGTCGTCCGGCCCTGATGGGGCGGCCGCCCCGCGCACCGCGGAGGGGGTGCAGCCATAGCGGCGTCGGAACGTCCGGCTGAGGTGCGACGCGTCGCAGAAGCCCGAGTCGATGGCGACCGCCGAGATCGACTTTGCCGTGGTCGCGAGAAGGTGGCGGGCGAAGGCCAGCCGGATGTCGAGGAACGCCGCCTGTGGCGAGGTATCGAGCGCGGCGCGGAAATGCCGCTCGAGCCGCCGCTTGCTGTTGCCCATCTGCCGCGCGAGTTCGGTGACCGACAGCGGGGCGTCGATCCGCTGCTGCATGAGCAGCAGCGCCCGCTTGACGATCGCGTCGTCGGTCCGCAGCCCGTGCGGCACGCCGGGCTGCGGCTTCTCCGGGCGCAGCGCGTCGTCGATGATCATGATGTGCAGGCTTTGCTTGGCCTGCGCCCGGCCGACATGCTTCTCCACCAGATAGGCGGCGAGGTGCGCGGAGCTGGGCGCCGCCGGCACAGGTCAGCCGGTCGCCGTCGACGACGAAGATCTGGTCAGAGATCGGCTCCAGGCCGTCGAACTGTCTCGAGGAAATCGGCGTGGCTGAACCAGCTGACGCAGGCGCGGTAGCCGTGCATCAGGCCGGCGCGATGCAGGATGAAGCTGCCGGTGCAGAGCCCGACCAGTAGGCACGCCCGCCCCGGCCGCCCGTTGCAGGAACGCGGTGTAGGCGGGCTGAGGTTCGGGATTTCCTCCAGCAGCCCGCCGACGACGACGACGTAGTCGAACCGCGACGGATCGCCGAGGCGGTCCCCCGGCTGGACGCTCACCCCGCAGCTCGACGGCACCGGGTCCATCGTCTCGGACAGGATCGACCAGTCGCACAGGATCGGCCGGCTCCGGTCGCCCTCGTCGGCGGCGAGGCGCAGCACGTCGACGAAGTTGGCGAAGGCGCAGAGCGTGAAGCGCCGGGCAAGGATGAAGCCGACGGCGAGCCGGGGCTGGCCGGCCGGGGCTGCCGGGCCCTTGCCCTGCCGGCCGCTGGTCCGCGGCTGACGTCGCTCACCGCTCTTTCCACCCTCTCCCTTTCGGCCGTGCCCCGCCTGTCGTAGCCATAATCCCTCAGTGACGCAAACCTCCTGTCCGCCGGCCCGATGTCGCATAGCTTCCAGGCCGGAATCCTGATCGTCCCGCGGGCCGCCCGGCACGTCGCCCCGCACCGAACGAGGAGAAGTCGAGATGTCAGCGTTTCCCGAACGGGCGAAGGTGGTCATCATCGGGCTCGGCGGCATCGTCGGCGCCTCGATCGCGCACCATCTGATCGGGCGGGGCTGGGACGACATCGTCGGCATCGACAAGTCGGGCATCCCGACGGACATCGGCTCGACGGCGCACGCCTCGGACTTCTGCTATGCGACGAGCCACGATTTCCTGTCGTGCTGGACGACGCTCTACTCCGTCACGGCGAGAAGATGGGCCACTACGCCCGGATCGGCGGCATCGAGGTGGCGCGGGTCGGCGACGACGAGCGGATGGCCGAGTCTGGCCGCAGCACGATCCGCGCGCCTTCGGCACGCGCGTGCGGCTGATGGAGCCGGCCGAGATCAAGGAAAAGGAAGCCGCCCGGGTTCGACTCGACGCGCAGCTATCCGGTGTTGTTCTACGTGTACGGCGGCCCGGGCTCGCAGACCGTCGCGGGCAAGCTCGTCGACGAGGCCGAGCGGGCTGGCAAGCTCAAGGTGTTCGCCAACACGCCGGCGAAGTCGCTCGTCATCGAGGGCGGGCGGATCAGGGGGGTCGTCACCACGCGCGGCACCATCCTGGCGGACCACGTCGTGGTCTGCGCCGGGCTCTGGGGGCGGCTCATCGCCGCGATGGCGGGCGAGGACCTGCCGGTGATGCCGGTCGACCACCCGCTGACCTTCTTCGGGCCGTATGACGAATTCGCCGGGACCGGCAAGGAGATCGGATTTCCGCTGCTGCGCGACCAGGGCAACTCGGCCTACATGCGCGACACCGGCGACCCCAGGACCGCCGAGGGCGGGCAGATCGAGTGGGGCTACTACGAAGAGACCAATCCGCGCCTTGTCCACCCGCGCGAGCTGCTGGAGAAGGATCAGGCGCGGCTGTCGCCGTCGCAGCGCGACCTGGAGATGGAGCAGGTGATCGAGCCGCTGGAGCGGGCGATGGAGCTGACGCCGATCCTCGGCGAGCTCGGTTACAACGAGGGTCATTCGTTCAACGGGCTGCTCCAGACCACGACCGACGGCGGCCCGTCTATGGGCGAGAGCCAGAAGGTTCGCGGCCTCTGGTACTGCGTCGGCATCTGGGTCAAGGACGGCCCGGGCATGGGCAAGCTCATCGCCGACTGGATGACCGACGGGCGCACGGCGATCGACCACGCGCGGATCGACTATGCCCGGTTCAACCCCTTCGCCCTGACCGAGACGTTCATCGAGGAGCGCTGCACCGAGACGGCGCGGAAGATCTACAACCCGCCGGTCCATCCGCGCGAGCCCTTCGCCGGTGGGCGCGGGATCCGGCGCTCGCCGTTCTGGGAGCGGGAGAAGGAGCTCGGCGGCTACTTCATGGAGCTCGGCGGCTGGGAGCGGGCGCACGGCTACGCCGCGAACGAGCACCTGCTGGAGAAGTACGGCGACCGGGTTCCCGAGCGCACGAACGAGTGGGACGCGCGGCACTTCTGGCGGGTGTCGAACGCCGAGCAGCTTGCCCTGAGCGAAGACTGCGGGATCATCAACCTCTCGCACTTCCACATGACCGACATCGAGGGGCCGGACCACGTCGCGATGATGGAGTGGCTGTGCGCGGCGAAGGTCGGCGGCGACACCAACATCGGCAAGGGGATCTACACCCACTTCCTCGACGACGAGGGCAACGTCCGGGCGGACTTCACGCTGTTCCGCATGGCCGACCGCATCCGCATGGTGAACGGCGCCGACGCCGGGCCGCGCGACTTCCACTACATGCGGCGGGTGGCGGAGGACAAAGGCTATGACGTCACCATCACCGACGTCGCGGAAAAGTACGTGACGATCGGCATCTGGGGGCCGAACGCGCGGGTGACGCTACAGAAGGTCGTCGAGGATCCCGACGCGCTCTCGAAGGAGAACTTCCCCTTCGCGGCGATCCGTCCGGTGCGCATCGCCGGCCGGGACGTCGCGGCCTTCCGCATCTCCTACGTCGGCGAGCAGGGCTGGGAACTGCATATGGCCTACGGGGACGGCCTCGCGGTCTGGGACGCGTTGCGCGCGACCGGGGTGATGGCGGTCGGGGTCGAGACGTACGCCAACAGCCGCCGGCTGGAGAAGAGCCTGCGGCTGCAGAACGCCGACCTGCTGACCGAGTACAATCTGCTGGAGGCGGATCTCGCCCGTCCGAAGGTCAAGGAGGCCTACTTCCGCGGCAAGGCGAAGCACCTCGAGCACCGGGCGCGGGAACACCAGCCGGCGATGCTGTGCACGCTCGTGATGACCGACAACACCGACCCGGCGGGGGTTGCGCGCTATCCGGTGGGCACGCTTCCGGTGATGGACCCGGAGACCGGCGAGACGCTGGTCGACGAACTCGGGCGGCGGTCCTACACCACCTCGATCGCCTACGGGCCGAGCATCGGCCGGAACATCGCGCTCGCCTACCTGCCCTGGGACTACTGCCAGCAGGGGCGCAGGCTCACCGTGCAGTATTTCGGTGAAGCCTATCCGGTCGAGGTCGCGAGCGTCGGCTACAAGCCGCTGTACGACCCGGAGAATGCCAAGCCGCGGAGCTGACACGCTTCCGGTTGGTCGCTCGGTCGATGCGGGCCCGGCGCAGGTATCCCCGCCGGTGCATCAGCGCCGGCAGTGCCTGCCAGGCACTGCCGGTCGCGCAACTCGTGCATAAGGCGCGGCGGCGGGCGCGGTAGCCGCACGCCCCACGCTTTGCTCGTCTAGCTGTACTCGTCCCGAGAGCATTCCAGGTCGAGGAGGGCGGTCGGGCCGTTGCCTTCGCGCACCTGCATCGTCATGCCGCGGACGGCCGATCCGCCGGCCGGGGCGCGCGGCGTCTCGGCGCGGGTTTCGTCGGCGAGGCCGGCGAGGAGCTGGGCCAGCAACGCGGCGGCGGCGTCCGGGGGGCCGGCATGGTGCACCGTGCCGGAGCGGAGATCGACACTGCCCCCCGGCGTCACGACCGTGAGGCGCACGCCGTTGGCGACGAAGGCGTCGCTCTGGAGGATCAGCGTGCTCGGGTCGACCTCGACGAGCACGAAGCCGTGGCACCCCACCGCCTCCAGCCGCATGCCGGCCTCGGACGCGACGACGGCGCTGTCCTCGATCACCCCGATGCCGTAGCGCTCGTTCTCCTCGGCGCAGGCCACGACCAGCCGGCCGAGCCGGTTCCCGTCGATCAGGTTCTGGTCGACGATGCCGCTGCCGAACAGGCCGACGCCCTCCTGGATCACCAGCCCGCGATGGCCGGTGTCGCTGGAGACGCCGTAGCGCAGGGCCTCCCACGAGCTGCCGCCGGCGATCATCACGCCTGACAGCGCCGAGGCGGCGCCGCTCGCCGCCATCAGCACCGCGCCGTCGGCATGCGCCCGGGCGATCGCCCGCAGCACCGCGCTTTCCTCGCCCCGGTGCAGCAGCGTCTCGACGAGGCGGATCTGGTTGCCGCCGCAGAGCAGGATGCCGCGCATCCCGGCGATGCTCTCCAGCAGTTCGGGGTCCTGCGAGGCATAGTCGACCGTGTCGATCGTCACCCCGAGATCGACCGCCTCGATTCCCGCCGCGCCCAGCATCCGGATATGGTCGCGTGCGGTGCGCGCCGCCTCGGCCGAGGCGGCGGCAAAGACGCCGACCGGCCCCTTGCCGAGCATCGGCAGCACCGGCGCCAACATTTCCGGCGCGCTGCGGAGCGGGGTGGAGCCGAGGAGGACGAGCCGCGCCTCCGGGTTCGGCTGCATGCCGAAGGTCCGCGTCCGCCGACCGATGCGGTCGGCGATCCGGGTCGCGCTGAGCCGCCGGCCGTCCATCGAGCCGCGGAAATTCAGCGCCGACATCCGGAGGCCGCTCTCGGGCGTCGCGATCAGTCCGCGCGACCGGCGCGGCTGGCGTTCCAGTTCGACCGTGACGTTGACGCCCGAGCGGGCGTCGAAGGCCTCCGCCCGGTCGGTCGTGTAGTGCTCGGGGTCGCCGAGCACCAGGCGCGTCATCAGATCGTAAAGCGTGTAGGCACCGAAGGCGTTGCGGCGTGAGCCGGTCGGGGCGCGGTAGGCCATCTCGCGCTTCTTCACCCGCCGCTTGCCGGCCCCGGGCTCCGGCCTGAACCGGCTGAGGTCGATGCCGTCGCCGTCGTCGAGGTAGCTGACGCGGAAGCCGCGGTAGCTGTGGGCGTCGGTGTCGATGTCGGCCGGGCCGACGTCCACCACCATAACGCCATATTCGCCGCAGACCCGGCCCCGCTGGCCCTCGACCAGCAGGGCGGTGTTCTCGTCGATGCCGAAGCCGCGCCGGATCCCCGCGCGCGCCATCGCGACGACCAGCCGGCCGAGGCGGCCGCGCTTGATGAAATGCTGGTCGACCATCCCGAACCGGAAGAAGCCGAGCCCGTCGCCCATCAGGAGGCCGGGTGTCGCGGGGTCGGTCGAGACACCGTGCACGAGGCTCTCGATCGAGGTGCCGCCGAGGATCATCGGCTGGCTCATCATCGCGGCCCCGGCACTCGACCCGGCGACGAGCCCGCCGGCCGCCTGCGCCGCGCGGATCGCCCGCAGCGCCGGGGATTCCTGCCCGCCGGGCGCCAGCGCGCCGACGATCTTCGCCTGGTCGCCGCCGGTGAAATAGACGCTGCCGAAGGTGCCGATCAGATCGGCCACCCAGCCCATGTGCGCCAGGCCGTTCCCGGCCGTCAGCGGCACCGCCTCGCTCTCGAAGCCGTGGCCGCGAAAGACCTCGACGGTCTCCGCGCCCACGGCGTCCGGCTCGGACGAGGCGGTCGGGAAGACGAGGATCCGCCCCCCCGCCAGCCGGTGCATTTCCGCGAAGATCGCGATGTTGTTGTCTTCCAGCCGCCCGCCGATGACTGCGAGCTTGCCTTCTCCCGTGCTGGCCCCGGCCGCCTGTTGAAGCATGTCTGCCGTCAGGCCTCCGGGACGATACGGACGCCGCGATCGTCACCGACGATGCGGTAGCCCTCGGGCACGTCGAAGCCGGCGGCCGCCACCCGGCTCTCGGGCGGGACCGGCCGCGGCTTCTCGGCCGGGCTGAAGTAGATGATCTGCTTCCACGACCGGGTGATGCCGTCGCAGAAGATCAGCAGCAGGTCGCTCGGCCGCGCCATGCGAAGCCCGAGATCGACCGACGCCGTCTCGCTTTCCGCCAGGGTGACCGCGTCCTCCGGCACGCCGTGTGACAGGAGCGCCTCCTTGAGCAATCGTGGCACCTCGTCGGGCTCGCGGCCGCGCGGGTTGTCGTCGCTGTGGCAGATGTAGTGGTCGAAGTGCCCGGCCACCTTGGCGGCGATGGCCTTTATGTCGTCGTCGCGGCGGTCGCCGGGGCAGGTGACGCAGACGAGGCGCCGCCCGAGCGGGTTCAGCCGGTCCACGAGATCGACCAGCGCCCCGACCGCCGCCTCGTTGTGGCCATAGTCGAGGATCACGCGGAAGCCGTGCTCGTCGAAGATGTTCATCCGGCCGGGCGACTGGAAGAAGGTGTTGTCGAAGGTGCGCAGGCCGGTGCGGATCTGGTCGAGCGACAGGCCGAGCGCGTAGGCCATCGCCGCGGTGAACATGGCGTTCTCGACGTTGTGCAGCGCCTTGCCCTCGACCGTCGCCGGGATGAGGTGCGTCCAGATCAGCGGCAGCTGGTTGCCGTGGTCGTAGATGACGATCTGGTCGCCGTTCAGCCCCTGCTCCAGCACCACGGCGCGCTTGCCGAGGCGGATATGCTCGCGCACCAGCGGGTGCTCGGAATTGCGCGTCACCCAGCAGATGTGCTTCGCCGGCGTGAGGGCGCCCATCTTCAGCGTGTGCTCGTCGTCGGCGTTGAGGACGGCGGTGTCCTTAGCCACCTCGACCACCAGCCGCTTGACCTCCGCCAGACCCGCGACGGTGTCGACGCCGCCGAGGCCGAGATGGTCGGAGGTGACGTTCAGCACCGCGCCGACGTCGCAGTAGCGATAGCCGAGGCCGGCGCGGACGATGCCGCCTCGCGCTGTTTCCAGCACCGCCATGTCGACCATCGGGTCGCGCAGCACCATGCTCGCCGCCACCGGCCCGGTCATGTCGCCCTTCACCGTGACGTTGCCGTCGATGTAGACCGCGTCGGTCGAGGTCTGGCCGACGACGTGGCCGGCCATCTTGCAGACATGCGCCAGCATGCGGGCGGTCGTGGTCTTGCCGTTGGTGCCGGTGAGCGCCGCGATCGGAATGCGTGCGGGGCTGCCCTGCGGGAACAGCATGTCCATCACCGCGCCGCCCACGTCCCGGCCCTGGCCCTCGGAGGGGGCGATGTGCATCCGCATCCCCGGCCCGGCGTTGATCTCGCAGATCGCCCCGCCGGTTTCGCGGAAACTCTTGGTGATGTCGGTGGTCAGGAAGTCGACGCCGCCGATGTCGAGGCCGACCGCGCGGATCGCCCGCTCGGCCATCAGCTTGTTGTCCGGGTGAATGACGTCCGTCACGTCGATCGCCGTGCCGCCGGTCGAGAGGTTCGCCGTCTTGCGCAGGAACACGATCTCGCCCTCGGGCGGCACGCTGTCGTGGTCATAGCCCTTGTCGGCGAGCAGCTTGTCCGCGGTCTCGTCGAGTTCCAGCCGGGTCAGCATGTTCTCGTGCCCGGCGCCGCGCCGCGGGTCCTTGTTCACCTCGCGCACCAGCTCGGCGACCGTGCTGCGCCCGTCGCCCACCACATGCCCCGGCATCCGGCGGGCGGCGGCGACCAGCGTGCCGTTCACCACGAGGAGGCGGTGGTCGTCGCCGAGGATCATGCTCTCGACCACGACGCCCGAGCCCTCGTCGGCCGCGCGCTCGTAGGCTTCGGCCACCTCGTCGTCGGTGGTGAGGTTGACGGAGACGCCGCGGCCATGGTTGCCGTCGACCGGCTTCACCACCACCGGGTAGCCGATGGTCCCCGCCGCCTCGACCGCGTCCTCGGCATCGCGCACCTGGTACTGGCGCGGCACCGGCAGGCCCATCTCGGCGAGGAGGCGCGTGCAGAGTTCCTTGTCGGCGGCGATCTCCACCGCGGTGTGCGAGGTCTGGCTGGTCAGCGCCGCCTCGATCCGCTTCTGGTACTTGCCCTGGCCGACCTGGATCAGGCTCGCGTCGTTCAGCCGCACCCACGGAATGTCCCGCGCTTCCGCGGCGCGGACCAGCGCCAGGGCCGACGGCCCCAGCGCGCGGCGGCTGGCATAGTGCTCGAAGTCGTCGATCGTCTCGGCGATGTCGAGCGGATCGTCCTCGCGCGGTGCGATCAGGTCGAGGATCAGCGCGCGCGCTACCTCGCCCGCCTCGATGCCAACCTCCTCGGACTCGTAGCCGTAGAGCACCTCGACCTCGTCCTCGTGCGCGGCCGGTCGGGTCATCGCCCCTTCGGCCGGGGCGCCGGCGCGGTTCTGGAGCGCGATCGCCACCTGCGCCATCAGCTCGCCCAGCCGGCAGTCCGGGTCCTGCATCCGCTCGGCGAACGGCACGCCGAACTCGGTCGGGGCGGTGGCAAGGCCCGGCAGCACCTCGAAAAGCGTCTCCTTCAGGCTCTCGCCGAAGCTCGCAACCGAAGCTTCGGCCCGACGATGGAGATCGACCGTCAGCCGGATCAGGGGCTGCTTCGCATAGACGTTCGGTCCGACATAGACGCCCGTCGAGACGATCTCCATCACGTTCCTCCCAAGCTCGTGTGACCCTTCGTATCGACTACGCAGGCAATACGAAAGGGGGGCAGGCGCGCCGCAGCAATCTCAGCGCAGGGCGGAGAGCAGGATGCTGGTTTCGGAGTTCGCCACAGCCTTCAGCGTGCGGATCGCGGTCAGGGTCGCGTCGAGGGCCGCGAGGTCGTCGGTCGCGATCTCGGCGACCAGATCCCAGCGTCCGTTTGTGGAATGGAGGCGCCGGACCTCCGGCATCCGCCGCAGCGCCGCGACGACCGCCCGCGTCTCGGCCGCGCGGACCTCGATCGACACCAGCGCCCGGACACCGGCGGTCTCGACGTCGCCGGCGAGGCGGACCGTGAAACCGAGCAGCACGCCTTCGGCCACCAGCCGGTCGATCCGGTTCTGCACCGTACCCCGCGAAACGCCCAGCCGGCGCGCCAGCGTCGCGGTCGGCAGCCGCGCGTCGTCGCGCAGCATTTCGATCAACCGCCGGTCGAGCTCGTCGAGACGCTTCACCTGCCACTCCGTCAGTCAATCCTGACGATATGGCGCAGTTCTTGCGAAATCTCAACACATCGCTGGCTTTCCGCTAGCGCGGCATTGCCGTACCAAGGACGGCGAACCATCCAGACAGGACCATGCGCGCCGTGTACGACAGCGAGACCCACCACGCAGCCCGCGCCACCATGGCGGGAACGACCGACATCTCCCTCCTCGGCATCGGGCTGGAGCTTGGCGCGCCGGCCCGCGGCGCGGCCATGGGGCCGCAGGCGCTGCGCACCGCCGGCCTGGTGCGGGTCCTGGCCGACCTCGGGCACCGCGTCTCCGACCGGGGCACGCTGCACGAGGTGGCGGCGGAGC
>JBGALW010000111.1:0-2194 GCA_044223585.1 Amaricoccus sp. | reverse complement strand
GTGGCGATGGAGGCCGGGCACGCCCGCCGCTGCAACAATCTGGAGGAGATCGCGGGCTGGAGCCGCGCCGTCCACGACCGCGCGCACGCGATGGCGCTGGAGCCGGGAGTGCCGGTTTTCCTCGGCGGCGACCACGCGGTGTCGATGGGCACCATCACCGGCGTCGCCCGCGCGCGGGCCGAGCAGGGCCAGTCGCTGGCCGTGCTGTGGATCGACGCGCATGCCGACTACAACACGCCGGAGACGACGCCCTCCGGCAATCTGCACGGCATGGGTCTCGCGATGGCGGCAGGGGATCCGATCCTCGCGCCGATCCTCGGCGACCGTCCGCTGCATCCCGTGGCTCCGGCCGACATCACCGTGTTCGGCGCCCGGTCGCTCGATCCGCTGGAAAAGGTGCGGCTGCGCGCCCACGGGGTCGATGCGATCGACATGCGCCAGATCGACGAGCGCGGCGTCGGCGCGCTGCTTGCGGAGCGGATTGCCCGCTGGAAGGCGCGCGGCCAGATCCTGCACCTGTCCTTCGACGTCGATTTCCTCGACCCCGCCGTCGCGCCCGGCACCGGCACCGTCGTGCCCGGCGGCGCCACCTACCGCGAGGCGCACCTCCTGATGGAGATGCTGTGCGAAAGCGGTCTCGTCGGCTCGCTCGACGTGGTGGAGGTGAACCCGTTCCTTGACACCCGCGGCGCGACCGCGGTCGCGGCGACCGAGCTGGTGGCGAGCCTCTTTGGCCGCACCGTGCTCGACCGCGACCCCGGCGCGGTCGCCGCCGCCTGATGATGGAGACGCCCATGCTCGATACCGCTGGCCTCATCGCACTCGAGACCCGCCTCGGTGCCCAGAACTACAAGCCGCTCGACGTCGTGCTGACAAAGGGCGAGGGCGTCTGGCTGACCGACATCGAGGGCAACCGCTATCTCGACTGCCTCGCCGCCTATTCCGCGGTGAACCACGGCCACTGCCACCCGCGGCTCCTGAAGGCGCTGACCGATCAGGCGCAGCGCCTGACCCTGACGTCCCGCGCGTTCCGCAACGACCAGCTCGGCCGCTTCTACGAAGAGCTTGCCGCGCTCACCGGCAGCCACAAGGTCCTGCCGATGAATTCCGGCGCCGAGGCGGTGGAGACGGCGATCAAGGCGGTGCGCAAGTGGGGCTACGAGCACAAGGACGTGCCGGAGGGGCAGGCGGAGATCATCGTCTGCGAGAACAACTTCCACGGCCGCACCCTCGGCATCGTCTCTTTCTCGACCGACCCGGACGCGCGCGGCGGCTTCGGGCCGTTCCTGCCGGGCTTCCGGATCATCCCGTTCGGCGATGCGGACGCGCTGGAGGCGGCGATCACCCCCAACACGGTCGGCTTCCTCGTCGAGCCGATCCAGGGCGAGGCGGGCGTCCTGATCCCGCCCGCCGGATATTTCGCGCGGGTGCGCGAGATCTGCACCCGCAACCGGGTCATGCTGGTGCTCGACGAGATCCAGACCGGCCTCGGGCGCACCGGACGGATGCTGGCGGAGGAGCACGAGGGGATCGAGGCCGACGTGACGCTGGTCGGCAAGGCGCTGGGCGGCGGCTTCTACCCGATTTCCGCCGTGCTCTCGAATGCCGCGGTGCTCGGGACGCTGCAGCCCGGGCAGCATGGCTCGACCTTTGGTGGCAACCCGCTTGCCTGCGCCGTGGCGCGCGAGGCGCTGAAGGTGCTGGTCGAGGAGGAACTCGTCGAACGCTCGGCCGCGCGCGGCGAACGCTTCAAGGCGGGGCTGGAAGCCGTGCGGTCGAACCGCGTCGCCGAAATCCGGGGCCGCGGCCTGATGCTCGCCGTCGAGCTGCATCCGGACGCCGGGCCGGCGCGGCCGGTGGTCGAGGCGCTGCGCGCCCGCGGCATCCTTGCCAAGGACACCCACGGCCAGACCATCCGCTTCTCGCCGCCCCTCGTCATCACCGACGAGGAAGTCGACTGGGCGGTGGAGCGGATCGGCGCCGTCCTGCGATGACGGCGGCGGCGTGGGCCTGCCGACATGCGGGCACCTGCCGATATGACCGTCGCGGCGGCAGACTCTTGACGAAGATCATCGCCCGCGCCGCGGCGCCGGACCAGACTGTGGCACGGGACGGAAGGCCCGTCCCATGAGGAGGTGGCGATGTACACTCATATCCTGATCCCGACCGATGGCTCGCAGCTGGCGGAACAGGC
>JBGALW010000110.1:0-12590 GCA_044223585.1 Amaricoccus sp. | reverse complement strand
ATCTCGCTGCCTCGGCGCAGGGGATTCTCGTGATCCCGAACATCCGGAAGGCCGGGTTCTTCGCGTCCGGCTCCTACGGTGAAGGCGCGCTGATGATCGGCCCGGCGAAGGTCGACTACTATTCGATGAGCGCGGCCGGCATCGGGCTGACCTTCGGCGTGGCGGAGTTCAGCCAGGCGCTGTTCTTCATGACTCCGCAGGCGCTGCAGGACTTCCGCGTCGCCGACGGCTGGGAACTCGGCGTCGACGCCGCGGCCGTGGTGCAGAAGGAAGGTGCGGCGGCCGGCGTCACCTCGACCCAGATCAACCGCCCGATTCAGGAAGTGGTGTTCGGGCAGCGCGGACTGATCGCCGACGCGAGCCTGACGGGCGCGAAGTACAGCCGCATCATCCGCTGACCCGCACCGGCTGCGCCGCCGGGCGGAGCCGGGTCACGCCCACCGCCCCGGCGCGCGCCAGCGCCGGATCGAGCGCCATCGGCACGTATTCCGACCGCCGCCAGATTGCGGAAAGGTCGTCGTAGAAGCGGGACAGCAGGTGCCCGCTCTCGCCCGTCGACAGGATGAAGACGCTGGAGTCGGGGTCCGAGAAGTCATAGACCGCGCGGAACCCGGCGCCGTGGACGTTGAGATAGGGCTCGGGCCCGGTCCATGGGCTCGCGCCACGCAGAAGCGTCTCGTCACCGCCCGGCGTGCTCTGGCGGATGTCGGCGAGGAGACGCAGCAGCGGGTTGGTCCCGAGCGTCTCGTTCCGGTGCAGCGCCTCGTGCGCGTCGCCCCAGAACCAGCCTTCCACCCGCGGCCCGTGCGCCTCTTCGAGTTCGATCAGCGCATCGTCGAGCGCCAGGCTCGCCATGTCCTTGCACGTCTCCACCGTCCCGGTCTGCCGGACGTCGCACCAGGCGCTCGCGCCGTCGATGTTGCGGAATACCCGCTCGATGAACAGCGGGTCGGGCCGCGGCATCAGTCCCATCAAGGGGCCAAGTTCGTCCTGCGCCAGCCGGCGGTTGAGCGCGCGAAGCCACGCGGCGTAGACGAGGGGCTCGGCCGCATGCTCGCCCATCTCGCCGTTCCAGTTCGCGAGCCGCTCCAGCACCTCCTGCCGCCGCCGCTCGGCCGTGTCGCTCGCCGCCGGCTGGCCGGAATACCAGAGGTCGCGCGCGATCAGCGGCAGGAGCACGCGCGCGGCCTCCGACACGGTGTCGGTCTGGATCTCCATGAAGCTGTCACGGGTGTGGAACCGCTGGTCGCCGAGCAGCCGCCCGGCGCGCACGATGCGATAGTTGTCGCCCCAGTCGAAGCTCAGGTGATCGGGAAAGGCCGCGTCGCTGATCCGGTTGTTGGTGTTGACGACGATGCCGCTCGGCGGGTCGATGACATAAGGGTTCTCGTCGAAGGCCCGCATCCCCTGCCAGTCGTTGACCGGCAGCCATCCGGGCGCCGGGATCCGCCCGTCGCCGGTGTTGCCCGGCTGGCGGCGCGGCACCGCGCCGGTGGTCTGCAGCGCAATCGACTTGCCGTCCGCCAGCGTCAGGTTCAGCGAGGGCGCGACGTTGAGCCGCGCCGCCTCGCGCGCCTGCTGCACCGACTGCGCCCGCATCAGTGCGATGGACGAAGCGACCGAGGTGTCGTCGGCGGTGAGCGCGGTCCAGGCCAGCACCGGAACGTGACCCGGCGGGGTGATCGCCGCGACGCCGAAGCCGTCGCCGGGGATGACCGGCCCGTGGCGCGACCAGCGCAGCGTCATGCGGACCGGCTCCTGCCCCTTGACCTCGATGATGGTCTCGCGCTGCTCGAAGCGGGCAAAGCCGCGCGGCGTCAGGTACTGCTCGGGATCGTCCGGATTCAGCCGCTCGATGAAGATGTCCTGATCGTCGATATAGCTCGCCGTCAGTCCCCAGCCGAGGCTGGCGTTGCGGCCGATGATGACCGAGGGAATGCCGGGTACCGTCGCGCCGATCACCGGCCCGGTCTCCAGATCCATCCGCGCCAACATCCAGATCGACGGCGCCGTCAGGTTCATGTGCGGGTCGGTGGCAAGCAGCGGCGCCCCGCCGGCCGTCCGCCAGCCGATCGCCGCAAAGGCGTTGGACGCGCCGGCGAGCCCCGGCGGCCGCACGGGATCGAGCGGCAATCGCGCCGCCTCACGCACCGGCATCGGCGCAACGCCGGGAAACAGCGTCGAGAATTGCGGCAGCCCCATGACCGGCGCGTTCGGCGAATCCGGCAGGATGTCGCGCAGGCGCGCCGGCGACAACTGCAGCGACAGGCGGGCGCGCAGCGTCTCAAGGCTCGCCTTGTCGGTCATCTGGAACGCCATCAGCTTCTCGATCGCGATCGAGTCGGCAGGCAGCCACGGGGCGATCTCGTTCGAGAACAGGAAGAACTCGGGTGCGCCGCGGCCGAGCGCGTCATCCTGAACGACCTTCAGCCAGGCGTTCACTCCGTCGGCATAGGCCGTGAGCGCAGCGGTAGTCGACGCGTCCTGCCGGTCCGCCGCCTGGCGCGACAGCCCGTAAAGGTTGAGAGCGCGCATCAGCCGGTCCGATTCGAGGTAATCCGCCCCGAACAGCTCCGAAAGCCGTCCCTGCACCGTCCGGCGCATCAGCATCATCTGCCACAGGCGGTCCTGCGCATGCACGAAGCCGAGGCCGAAGAAGGCATCCCGGTCGGTATGGGACAGGATATGCGGGACGGCGTGGCGATCGCGAACAATCTCGATCTCCTGCGACGGACCCACCAGCGTGTAGGCATGGTCATAGTCGGGCAGCGATTGATCGGCCAAGTAATAGGCCAGCCCGGCGGCGACGGCGGCGAGGGTGGCGAGCATCAGGAAGACCCGCATCAGCCACCGGAAAAGGAACGCCATTTCGGCCAGCAACCTCCGCTGTCGCCTTGACCCGACCCGGATAGCAGGCCAGTAGGGGCGACACAACGCAACAAGGGTTAACGGGGGGGTCGATGGCGCGCGTGGCATTCATCGGGCTTGGCGTCATGGGCTATCCCATGGCCGGCCATCTGGCGACCGCTGGCCACGCCGTGACGGTCTACAACCGCACGGCGAAACGCGCCGACGAGTGGGTCGGCCGTCACGGCGGTACCGCGGCGCCGACCCCGGCGGCCGCGGCGGACGGAGCGGAATTCGTGCTGGCCTGTGTCGGCAACGACAACGACCTGCGCAGCGTCACCACCGGCCCGGACGGCGCCTTTTCGGCGCTCGGCCGCGACGCGGTGTTCGTCGACCACACCACCGCCTCGGCGATCGTGGCGCGAGAACTCGCAGAGGCCGCCGCGGCTGCCGGCGCGCACTTCATCGACGCGCCTGTGTCCGGCGGACAGGCGGGCGCGGAGAACGGCCACCTGACGGTGATGTGCGGCGGCGCGCCCGAGCCCTACGCCCGTGCCGAGCCGGTCATCGCCGCCTATGCCCGCGCGTGCCGGCTGATGGGGCCGGTCGGCGCCGGACAGCTGACCAAGATGGTGAACCAGATCTGCATCGCCGGTCTGCTGCAGGGCCTGTCGGAAGGCCTCGCCTTCGCCGGGAAGGCCGGCCTCGACGGCGAGGCGGTCCTCGACGTCATCGGCAAGGGCGCAGCCGGATCGTGGCAGATGGAGAACCGCGGCAGGACCATGCTGGCCGGCAAGTTCGATTTCGGCTTCGCGGTCGACTGGATGCGCAAGGATCTGGCGATCTGTCTCGCCGAGGCCAACCTGAACGGCGCCGCCCTGCCCGCCACCGCCCTGATCGACCAGTTCTACAAGGACGTGCAGCAGATGGGCGGCGGCCGCGGCGACACGTCGAGCCTGATCCGGAGGCTCAAGTGACGGGCCTTCCCCCGCCGAAGATCGCCCCGTCGATCCTCTCCGCCGACTTCGCCCGTCTGGGCGAGGAGATCCGGGCGATCGAGGCGGCCGGCGCCGACTGGGTGCATGTCGATGTCATGGACGGGCATTTCGTGCCGAACCTGACGATGGGCCCGCCGATCGTCGCCGCCATCCGGCCGCACGTCACGACGGTGATGGACGTCCACCTGATGATCGCGCCCGCCGACCCGTTCCTGGAGGCCTTCGTCAGGGCCGGCGCCGACATCGTGACGGTCCACGCCGAGGTCGGCCCGCATCTCGACCGCAGCCTCGCCCGGATCCGCGAACTCGGTGCGAAGGCGGGCGTCTCGCTCACGCCGTCCACCCCGCCCTGCGCCATCGAGTACGTGATCGACCGCTGCGACCTCATCCTCGCGATGACGGTGAACCCCGGCTTCGGCGGCCAGTCCTTCCTGACGTCGCAGCTGCCGAAGATCCGTGCGCTCCGGCAGATGATCGGCGACCGGCCGATCGCGCTGCAGGTCGACGGCGGCATCGCGCCGGACACGATCGGCGCGGCGCGCGAGGCGGGAGCGGACGTGTTCGTCGCCGGCTCGGCGGTGTTCGGCGGCGGCGCGGCGGGCTATGCCGACCGGATCGCGGCGCTGCGCGCGGCGGCGCTGGCGGCCTGACGGGTTTGGGCCGCAAGACGTCGATCGGCGACGCGCGCATTCACCCTCCGCGGCGAAACCCCCTTCACAGACGGCCCCGAATCGCCTATCCGGGCGCCGGGCGCGTTCCCGGATAGGGCGAGCGGGGCGCACTCAGGAACATCGCCCTGACGACGGAGTTGGCCGCATGAGCCAGGCCCCCGCGACCGCGACTCTCGCGGCCCCCCAGAAACCCACCGCAAAGCCCGCGCGTCCCGAGTTTTCCTCGGGCCCCTGCGCCAAGCGCCCCGGCTGGACCGTCGAGGCGGTCGCCGCCCGCGCCTTCCTCGGCCGCTCGCACCGCGCGGCCAAGCCGAAGGCGCAGCTCAAGGACGCGATCGACCGCACGGCCCGCGTGCTCGGCGTGCCTGCCGGCTACCGGGTCGGCATCGTGCCCGCCTCCGACACCGGCGCCTTCGAGATGGCCATGTGGTCGATGCTGGGCGCCCGCCCCGTGGACATGCTGGTCTGGGAAAGCTTCGGCCAGGGCTGGGCGACCGACGCCACCAAGCAGCTGAAGCTTGAGGACTGCCGTGTGCTGACCGCGCCCTATGGCGCCCTCCCCGACTTCGCGGAGGTCCGCAAGAACGCGGATGTCTGCTTCACCTGGAACGGCACCACCTCCGGCGCCCGCGTCCCGAACGGCGACTGGATCGCCGACGACCGGACGGGCCTCACCTTCTGCGACGCCACCTCGGCCGCCTTCGCGCAGGACCTGCCGTGGGAGAAGCTCGATGTCACCACCTTCTCCTGGCAGAAGGCGATGGGCGGCGAGGGTGGCCACGGCATCCTGATCCTGAGCCCCCGGGCCGTCGAGCGGCTGGAAACCTACGTCCCCGCGCGGCCGCTGCCGAAGATCTTCCGCATGACCAAGGGCGGCAAGCTGATCGAGGGCATCTTCGCCGGCGAAACCATCAACACGCCGTCGATGCTCTGCGTCGCCGACGCGGTCGACGCTCTCGAATGGATGGAAGGGATCGGCGGACTCGAGGCCACGCGCGCCCGGGCCGACGCGAATTTCGCCGCCATTCAGGCGTGGGTCGACCGGACGCCGTGGATCGAGAACCTGGTTGCCGAGCCGGCCGCGCGCTCGAACACCTCCGTCTGCCTGTCGATCGTCGATCCGGAGATCGCCGCACTCGACGAGGCCGCGCAGCGGGACTTCGTGAAAAAGCTGACGAAGCTCCTGGAGACCGAGGGCGTCGCCTACGACATCGCCGGCTATCGCGACGCCCCTCCGGGCCTCCGGATCTGGTGCGGCTCGACGGTCGACACGGCCGACGTCGCGGCGCTCGGCCCATGGCTCGACTGGGCCTTCGCCACCGCCCGCGCCTGACAACTCTTCCCTTTCACCGATGAACGGCGGGCTGGCCATGCCCGCCGAAACCGGAGCTACACCCATGCCCAAGGTTCTCATTTCCGACGAGCTCAGCGACGCCGCCGTGCAGATCTTCAGGGATCGCGGCGTCGAGGTCGACTTCCAGCCGAAACTCGGCAAGGATCCGGCGAAGCTCGCCGAGATCATCGGCAACTATGACGGCCTCGCCATCCGCTCGGCGACCAAGGTCACGGCAGACCTGATCGCCAGGGCCGACAACCTCCGCGTGATCGGCCGCGCCGGGATCGGCGTCGACAACGTCGACATTCCCGCTGCCTCCGCCAAGGGCATCGTGGTGATGAACACCCCCTTCGGCAACTCGATCACCACGGCCGAGCACGCCATCGCGATGATGTTCGCCTGCGCCCGCCAGATCCCGGCGGCCGACGCCTCGACCCAGGCCGGCAAGTGGGAGAAGTCCCGCTTCATGGGCACCGAGATCACCGGCAAGACCCTCGGCCTCATCGGCTGCGGCAACATCGGCTCCGTGGTCGCCGCCCGCGCCATCGGGCTGAAGATGAAGGTCATCGCCTACGATCCGTTCCTGTCGGCCGAGCGCGCCGTCCATCTCGGCGTCGAGCGGATCGAGGAGGTGGACGAACTGCTCGCCCGCGCCGACATCGTGACGCTGCACGTTCCCAAGACCGAAAAGACCGCCAACATCCTCTCGGCCGCGCGGATCGCGCTGATGAAGCCGGGCGCCCGGATCGTCAACTGCGCCCGCGGCGGCCTCGTCGACGAGGCGGCGGTCGCGGAGGCCCTGAAGTCCGGGCATCTCGCCGGCGCGGCCTTCGACGTCTTCTCGGTCGAACCGGCCAAGGAGAATCCGCTGTTCGGTGCGCCGAACGTGGTCTGCACCCCGCATCTCGGCGCCGCGACGACCGAGGCGCAGGAGAATGTGGCGCTGCAGGTCGCCGAGCAGATGTCCGACTACCTGATGGCGGGCGCCATCTCCAACGCGATCAACGCGCCGAGCGTCACCGCCGAGGAAGCGCCGATCCTGAAACCGTGGATCGCGCTTGCCGACATGCTCGGCAGCTTCGCCGGCCAGGTGACGGAACACCCGATCACCGAGATCGAGATCGAATATGTCGGCGAGGTCGGGGACCTGAACCTCAAGCCGCTGACGGCGGCGCTGACCGCCGGCCTCCTCAAGCCGCTGGTCGGCGAGGGCGGCGTCAACATGGTCTCGGCCCCGGTCGTGGCGCGCGAGCGCGGCGTCCACATCACCGAGACGCGCAAGGACCCGCAGGGCGCCTTCGGATCGTACATGCGGCTCATCGTGACCACCGAGTCGATGACCCGCTCCGTCGCCGGCACGATCTACTCCGACGGCAAGCCGCGGTTCATCCAGATCAAGGGCATCAACCTCGAGGCAGAGCCGATGAAGTTCATGCTCTACACGACGAACACCGACACGCCCGGCTATATCGGCGCGCTCGGGACCAAGCTCGGTGATCTCGGCGTCAACATCGCGACCTTCGCCCTCGGCCGCGAGCAGAAGAGTGGCGAGGCAATCGCGCTTCTCGGCGTCGACGAGGCGATTGCCGGCGACGTTCTGGCCGAGCTCGGCAAGCTGCCGCAGATCCGCCAGGCCAAGGCGCTGAGCTTCCTGCCCGGCGTCAACTGACGCGTGGTGGCGGGCATCCCCGCGGGGTGCCCGCCTACAGCCGATCGCGCAGGGCGAACCAGGTCATCGCCAGCACGAGCAGCGGCCAGCGGAGCCGGGTGCCGCCCGGAAAATCCGGTTGCGGCAGGCCGGCCAGCAGGTCGAAGCCACCGGCGGCTCCCTGCACCGCCTCCGCCATCAGCTTGCCGGCCAGCGTGGCCAGCGCGACGCCGTGGCCGGAATAGCCGCCCGCCGCGAGGATGTTCGGCGCGGGCCGCTGGAAGGCCGGCATCCGGTTGACGGTAATCGCCAGGGTTCCGCCCCAGGCATGGTCGATGGCGACGTCCGCGAGCTGCGGATAGACCTGCAGCATCCGCGGCCGGACCAGCGCGGCAATGTCGGCCGGGAACCGCCAGCCATAGGTTTCGCCCCCGCCGAACAGCAGGCGGTGGTCCGACGTCACCCGGAAATAGTTGACGACGAATCGCGAGTCCGCGACCGCCGCGCCGTTGGCGATCAGGCTCGCCGCCCGCGCCTCCCCAACCGGCGCCGTGGTGACGATGAAGTTGTTGATCGGCATCACCCGCGCCGCCACCGCGGGCATCAGCCCGCCGAGGTAGCCATTGCCGGCGATCACCACGAACCGCGCCCGGACACGGCCCGCCTCCGCCACGACCGTCGGACGCGTTCCCTGCTCGACGGCCGTCACGCGCGTCCGCTCGCAGATCCGGACGCCAGCCGCCGCCGCGGCCCGCGCCAGCCCGAGAGCATAGTCGAGGGCGTGCAGGTGCGCCCCCCCGCGGTCGAGCGAGCCGCCGTGATAGTCCTCGCTCGGCACCAGCGCCCGCAGCGCTTCCCGGTCCAGCGGCTCGACGAGATCATAGTTATAGTCCCGCGCCAGCTTCTCTGCCTCGGCGTGGTATTCGGCGACGTAGCCCGGCCGGTGCGCCGCGTGGATGATTCCCGGCCGCAGGTCGCAGGCGATGCCGTGGCGGGCGACCAGAGCGGCGACCAGCGCCTTCGCCTCCTCGGCCATGTCCCAGAGCTGCCGCGCCCAGCCCCTGCCGAACCGCGCCTCCAGCCAGTCCTGATCCCGCCGCTGCCCGGACCCCACCTGTCCGCCGTTCCGCCCGGAGGCGCCCCAGCCGACCCGCTGGGCTTCCAGCAGCACGACATCAAGCCCGGCCTCGGCCAGATGCAGCGCCGCCGAAAGGCCGGTGTAGCCGCCCCCGACGACACAGACGTCGGCCTCTACATCCCCGGCGAGCGCCGGAAATGGCGGCAGAGGCCGCGCGCTGGCCGCGTACCAGCTCGGCGGATAGACCCCGGGTTTGTCGTTGACGGTCAACAGGTCCATGTGCACCCCGGCCGGCATCGACAGGCTCCCCTCCGCAACTCCCCGCGCCGCGCTTTGGCGGACCTGACCCGCTGTCTACCCGCCCCGAAGCGCGGCGCAAGGCACGCCGGCCCGCGGACGGCGCATCCGCTTGCACGATTGTGCATTCCCTTCGGGCAGTGGTATGACGAAGGCCTCCGCGGCGGGTGACGGGGTGGCATGAAGATCATCATCTGCGGCGCGGGGCAGGTCGGCGGCCAGATCGCAAGGCACCTTGCCCGCGAGCAAGGCAATCAGGTCACTGTGGTCGACAGGGACGCGGGGCTCATCCGCCGCATCACCGACGCCTATGACGTCACCGGCATCGCGGGCTTCGCCTCGCATCCCGACGTGCTGGAGCGGGCCGGGGCGCGGGACGCCGACATGGTGATCGCCGCCACCCAGTCGGACGAGGTCAACATGGTGGTCTGCCAGGTTGCCAACTCGATCTTCTCGGTGCCCCGCAAGATCGCACGCCTGCGCGCGCCGGCCTACCTCAACGCGATCTATTCCGACCTCTACCGCACCGGGCACCTGCCGATCGACGTGGTGATCTCGCCCGAATACGCCGTCGCCGACGCGGTGATGCAGCGGCTGGCGGCGCCGGCCGCCTTCGACATCGAGGCATTCCTCGACAACCGGGTGCAGCTGGTCGGCGTCAGCCTCGATGCGAGCTGCGCGGTGCTCTACACCCCGCTGCGCCAGCTCTCCGAGCTGTTCTCGACACTGCGGGCCGTCGTCGCGGCGATTCGACGCGAAGGCCGCCTGTTCGTTCCCTCCGCCAGCGACCAGCTGCTCGCCGAGGATCAGGTCTACGTCTTCACCGCGACCGAAGACCTGCCGCGGACCATGGAGATCTTCGGAAAGACCCATCTCAAGGTCGAGCGGACGCTGATCGTCGGGGCCGGCAACATCGGACTGCACGTCGCCCAGACGCTTGAAACCGCCAAGCGCCGGGTGAAGGTCATCGAAAAGAGCCGCGCGCGCGCCGAGGCGGCGGCGGACGCGCTGAAGCGCACGGTGGTCCTGAACGGCGACGGCCTCGACATCGAAATCCTCGAGGAGGCGAACATCGCCGCGACCGACGCGGTGCTGGCGCTGACCGACGACGACAAGGCGAACATCCTCGCCTGCGTCCGGGCCAAGACCGAGGGGGCAAAGCTCGTCGTCGCGCTCGTCAACGATCCCTCGCTCATCAGCCTCATCGCGCCGATGGGGATCGACGCCTATGTCGACCCGCGCGCCACCACCGTCTCCTCGATCCTTCGCTACGTCCGGCACGGCCGGATCCGCGCGGTCTATTCGATCGGCGACGGCGAGGCGGAGGTGATCGAGGCGCAGGTGCTCGGCACATCGGCGATCGCCGGCCGGACGGTGCGCGAGGCGGAGGTTCCGGAGGGGGCGATCATCGGGCTGATGCGCAAGGGCGACAAGGTGGTCGTGCCGCGTGGCGACACCCGCATCGCCGAGGGCGACGTGCTCACGCTGTTCGCCATGCGCGATCAGGTGATGGAGGTGGAGCGGCTGTTCCAGGTCGGCCTGGACTTCTTCTGACCGATGGCCTTCGTCAGCCGCTTCCCGGCCTTCGCCAAGCTGATGCTCTTCGCCGCCGCGCTGATGCTGGTGCCGGCGCTGCACGCGGCGAAGCTGGAAAACTGGGACGTTGCCCGCGGCTTTCTCTACCATGGCATCTTCTTTGCGATCTGCGTCGGCATCCTTGGCATCGCGACGATGAACATCCGGCCGGAACGGGTGGCGCGTTACGAACTCCTGACGCTGGTCCTTACCTACCTGCTGCTGCCGCTGATGCTCGCCGCGCCGCTGGTGGCGCTCGTCCCCGGACTCGGCCTCGCGGGCGGCTATTTCGAGATGCTGAGCTGCCTCACCACCACCGGCGCCACGCTGTTCGACCGGCCGAACCTGCTGCCCGAGCCGATCCACCTGTGGCGGGCGCTGGTGGGGTGGATGGGCGGGCTGCTCATCCTCGTCACCGCCTTTGCGGTGCTGGCCCCGATGAACCTCGGCGGTTTCGAGATCACCCAGGCGGTGGAACAACGGCGCAGCTCGGTGCGGAGCGGCACGCTCGGCGAGGCGGCGCGGCGGATCGAGCGGTCGCTGCGGGCCATCGTGCCGCCCTACGGTCTGATGACCGGCGCGCTGGCGCTTTTCCTGATCCTTGCCGGGGACCGGCCGTTCATCGCCGTCTGTCATGCGATGTCGACGCTCTCGACCAGCGGCATCTCGCCCGTCGGCGGCATCGCGGGGGCCCAGTCCGGCCGGCTGGGCGAGATCGCCATCGCCGCGTTCCTCCTGCTCGCCATCTCGCATCGCGGGCTGAGGCTGACTCTGCGGCACCGGGCGAGCGTCGCCCTCGCCGATCCGCAGGTTCAGCTCATGCTGATCTCGGTCCTCGGCATCACCCTGCTCCTGTTCCTGCGCAGCTTCATCGGCGCCGCCGAGATCGACCGGCAGGACAATATCGGCGCCGCGTTGCAGGCGGTCTGGGGCAGCCTGTTCACGACGCTCTCGTTCCTCACCACCGCCGGATTCGTCAGCCACGACTGGCGGGCGATGCAGCTCTGGTCCGACCTGCCTGATCCGGGCATCGTGCTGCTGGGTCTCGCGGTGATGGGTGGCGGCATTGCGACCACAGCCGGCGGGGTGAAGCTGCTGCGGCTCTATGCGCTCTATCGCAGCGGGCTGCGCGAGATGGACAAGCTCATCCATCCCTCCGGCCTCGGGCGCCGCGGCCAGGGCGATCAGCTCATCTCGCCGAACGGCGCGCGGGTCGCCTTCATCTTCCTGCTCCTGTTCCTGATCGCCACCGCGCTCACGATGATCGGGCTTACCGCTACCGGCGTCGGCTTCGACCACGCGCTCGGCCTTGCCATCGCGAGTCTCACCACCACCGGGCCAGCCATCGAGATCCTCGGCGGCGGGTTCAGGTACAGTGACCTGTCGGAAGCCGCCCGCGCCGTGCTCTCTGCCGCGATGATCGTCGGCCGGGTGGAGGCGCTGGTGATCCTCGCGCTCTTCAATCCGCTCTACTGGCGGGCCTGACGCGGAAACAAGCAGCGGCGCGCCGCAACGCAGCGACGAAGACACAACAGGAACGCTGCGGCCGCCGGCGCATCCCATGCACGCACGCACGCGGGCCCGATCGTTGCTGCACTGCAACATAAACCGGCTGACGGGGCCAAGTTGGCGGCCGGCACTGGTAATGCCCGGCCGCTCCGCCCATACTGGTTGCAAGAACAACAAGGGCGGTCGAATCGGCTTGCCCCACACAACTTGAGGCTGAAAAAATGGCTGCCGAAAAACAGAACCTCCAGGATGCCTTCCTCAACAACATCCGCAAGGCCAAGGTCCCGGTCACGATCTTCCTGATGAACGGCGTGAAGCTGCAGGGCGTGATCACCTGGTTCGACAACTTCTGCGTGCTGCTTCGCCGGGATGGCCAGTCCCAGCTCGTCTACAAGCACGCAATCTCGACGGTGATGCCGTCGCAGCCGATCACGCTTTACGAAGCCGAGGATCACTGACAAACATCGCCGGATGCGGACGCTCGTACTGCATCCCGTCAGAAACCGTGACGGCCTGCGCGATCCGGCGGACGCGCTGGCCGAGGCGTCGAGCCTTGCCGTGGCGCTCGACCTCGAGGTCGTCGGCTCGGAGGTGGTGCCGCTCCCCCAGGCGCGGGCAGGCACGCTGTTCG
>JBGALW010000109.1:0-12620 GCA_044223585.1 Amaricoccus sp. | reverse complement strand
ACCGGCTGCGTCGCCCAGGCCGAAGGCGCGGAAATCCTCGCCCGCGCCCCGACCGTCGACCTCGTCGTCGGCCCGCAGGCCTACCACCGCCTGCCGCAGCTGCTCGACCGCCGGTCGGCCGGCGAACGCCCGGTCGAGACGGAGTTCCCGGAAGAGGACAAGTTCGACCACCTGCCGCAGGACCGCCGCGCCCGCCGCGCGCCCGCCGCCTTCCTGACCGTGCAGGAGGGCTGCGACAAGTTCTGCGCCTTCTGCGTCGTGCCCTACACCCGCGGCGCCGAAGTCTCCCGCCCCGCCAACCGCATCGAGGCGGAGGCGCGCGACCTCGTGGCCCGCGGCGTCGTCGAGCTCACCCTGCTCGGCCAGAACGTCAACGCCTACCGGGACGGCGACACCACGCTCGCCGCCCTCGTCCGCCGCCTCGCCACGATCGAGGGGCTCGCGCGCATCCGCTATACCACCTCGCACCCGAACGACATGGGCGACGACCTGATCGCCGCTCATGCCGAAGTGCCGGAGCTGATGCCCTTCCTGCACCTGCCGGTGCAGTCGGGGAGCGACCGGGTGCTGAAGGCTATGAACCGCCGTCACACCGCCGAAAGCTACCTCCGGCTCATCGAGCGCATCCGCACCGCCCGGCCGGACATGGCGCTCTCGGGCGACTTCATCGTCGGCTTCCCCGGCGAGACCGAGGCGGACTTCGCGGGCACGCTGGCGCTGGTCGAGACCGTCGCCTATGCGCAGGCCTTTTCCTTCGCCTATTCCGCCCGCCCCGGCACGCCGGCCGCCGGCCGCCCGCTGGTCGACCGCGCCGAGGCCGCCGACCGCCTGCAACGCCTGCAGGCCGCGCTCACCCGCCACCAGCACGCCTTCCAGCAGTCTCTGGTCGGCCGCACCCTGCCCGTGCTGATCGAGAAACCCGGCCGCGAGCCCGGCCAGATGACCGGCCGCTCGCCCTACCTCACCGCCGTCCATCTCGAGGCGGCTCCGGAGACGGCCGGCCGCATCCTGCCCGTCCGCATCCTGTCCGCCGGCCCGAACTCGCTGGCGGGCGTGCTGGACTAGGTATCCGGCCACCGCGAGGGACCGGCGACGGCGAGCCGCCGCCGGATGGTCGCGGGCGGTTCAGCCGCCGAGCCCGACCTGGGCGTTGGCCGGGACGATCATCGGGCGGAACGTGAAGACGTCGCGCGAGGCGGGATCGACGTCGACCTGGACCCAGTGAACGTTCGGGCTGCCGAAGGTCTGAACCCGGGTGAGGTTCGGGATCATGTGGGTGGCGTCCTTCAGCGGCTTGTCGATCTTGAAATAGTGCGTGTCGCCGTGGACGACCGCCACCTGCCCGTCATAGGCCTGCGCCTCGGCCATCAGCGCGTCGAGGAACGCGGCGTAGCCGTCCTTCTCCGGCAGGCGGCTCTCGTCGGTATCCTCGGTCTCCGGGATGTCGAAGCCGGGATCGCCCTGGAAGACGAGCATGATGCCCTTGTCGCCGTCCTCCTTCGCCCTGGCGAAGGACTCCTTCAGCCAGGCGATGTTGGCGGCGTCGCGGGCCTGCCACTCGGCGTTGTCGGCGGCACACTGCTCGGCCGTCCGCGCGCTCTTCTTCGTGCAGTCGTCGTCGCCGTTGATCTTGTTGTTGTTGCTGCCGGGGACGTTGAGCCCGACGAACAGCACGCCACCCTGCTCGAGCCGGACGTTCTCGACGGTGGGCGCCGCCTGGTGCTCGAGCGTCACCTTCGTCCCGCCGAAGCTTTCCGGCGTCGCGAACATCACCTCGCGCAGGTGGCCGAGGCGCTCGAGGTTGTCGTAGCCGCCGTTGTTCGTGCGGTGGCAGTCGGTCCACTCGTTGTCACCGGGCACGTAGATCAGCGGCGCCTTCAGCTGGTTGAACATGGCGGCCGCGTCGTCGAAGATCGCGTCCGTGCATTCCGAGCTGCCGTCCTTGATGTCGCCGTCGTAGATCGAGAAGGCGATGTCAGCGGCGTTCATGTCCTCGATCAGCGCCGGAATGTGGGGCGCGTCGTTCGACTTGGCATAGGGCATGTCGCCCCAGAGCGCGATCGAGAAGGCTTCCTGCGCCGCGGCGGCGCTGGAAAGGGCGACGAGCGACAGCGCAGAGGCAACGGCAAGGCGCGGGAGCGTTCGGGACATCAGGACCTCCAGTTTGAACCGGAAGTCCGGCCTAGACCCGGCTTGTGTCGCCGTCGTGACGGTCTGCCGGCCGGTTTCGGCCCGCGCCGTCACCGCACCTGCACGCTCTCCACGATTGGCGCGGCCATCAGCACCGCCATGCCATTGTCCCGCGCCCCGGCGTCGGCAAAGGTCAGGGTCCAGAGGCCGACCGCGCTCGGCCCGTCGCTGACCCGGGCGCCGATGCTGCGCACCAGCTCGCGCATGCCCGCCTCGGTCGCGTTCGGACTGAAGGTCACGGCCAGCGCAAAGCCCGCCGCCGGCGCCTCCGTCACCGGCCGGTAGCCGGCATCCTCGCCGGGCCGGGTCAGGAACGGCACCGCCGCCAGCTGCCAGACCAGCACCGCTGCCGCCGCCACCGCGCCGAACTGCCAGAGCGGCGGCCGAACGAACGCGGGCTCCCCCGCCGCGCGGGCGGGTTCGGCGTCGATCGCGCGGTTGAGGCGCGCCCAGCCCAGCGCGCCGGGTGGCGCCGTCCGGGCATCATCCTCGAGCACCCCGACGATGCCGCGCGCCAGCGCGATCTCCGCCGCCAGTTCCGGCCGGATCGCCGCCTCGGCCCCGAGCCGGTCGGCCTCGTCAGACGGCAGACGCCCGCGGATGTAGGCCAGTACCCTTTCGTCGTCAGTCAGACTGTGGTCGGCCATGTCGTTCCCTGTCGGTTTTGCCCCCGGATGTTGGTCGTGCTATGGGGTGGACCGGTTCAGCGGACCGCGGCGGCAACCGGGAACAAACATAGTTCGGCGCTCGAACTCCGGTCAACGTATTGCGTTCGCGAAGACCGGGGTTCGGAGAAAGGGGGAGCGGCGGGATGCGCATCGGAGAGAGCCTTGCGCGGGTGGCCGGCTTTGTCTGCCTCCTCGCGGCCTCGGCCTGCTCGGCGCCGCCCCCCGACGCCTTCGCGGCCCGCGACGAGGCAACGGTGGTGGATCCGGACGAACTCGTTGCCCTCGTCGCCGGGCCATCCACCGCTGCCCGGCTGGAACGGCTTGCGGCCGGCCGGGGCTACGCCGTCGCCCGCCGCGATCCGCTGCCCACGCTCGGGCTCACCCTCTACACCTTCCGCCTGCCGCCGGGCAGCGATCCGGCGGCGGCCATCGCCTTCCTCGAGGGCCGCGAACCGGCCGCTACCGTCGGCCTGAACCACGCCTACGCGCCGGACCCGGAGGCGAAGGGCGTGGCTGCCGCCCGCCAATATGCCGACGCGCTCCTCGAATGGCCGCAGGCCGGCTGCCCGGCCCGCGAGCCGGTCGGCATGATCGACACCGCGGTCGACCCTTCCGCGCCCGGCCTCGCCGGCGCGACCATCGTCGGCCGGTCGTTCGGCGCGGGCACCAGCGACGCCGCCCACGGCACCGCCGTCGCGGAACTGATCGCCGGTCCCGGCCGCCTGCAGGACGTCCGCCTCTACAGCGCCGCTGCGGTCGGCGCGGACGGCAGCGCCGGCGTCGACGACCTGATGCGGGCGATCGACTGGCTCGACGCCGAAGGCGTCCGGCTCGTCAACATCAGCCTCGCCGGGCCTTTCAACAAGATCCTGAACCGCGGTTTCCAGGCGGCCGCCGGTCGCGGCATGACGATCGTTGCCGCCGCCGGCAACGACGGGGCCGAGGCGCCGCCGCGCTATCCAGCCGCCTTCGACTTCACCCTCGCCGTCACCGCGGTCGATGCCGACCTCGCCCCCTACGACCGCGCGCCGCGCGGGGCGCACATCGACCTCGCCGCGCCGGGGGTCGACGTCTACGTCCCCGGCGGCGGCTATCTGTCCGGCACCTCGATCGCCGCGCCCTTCGTCACCGCCGCCATCGCCGCCGACCCGGGCGCGGATCCGATCCGCAATGCCCGCGACCTCGGGCTGGCAGGCCGCGACGACACGTTCGGCGCCGGGCTCGCCACCGCGCCGGCGGGTTGCTCGGGGTAGGTTCGCTTTCGGAGTCTGCGGCGATCCATTTGTCGCCTTGGACGGGCGCCTCGCCTGGCCGTTCGCGTCGGCGGTCGCGCCAGCTCGCGCGACAGCGCGATAGAGCAACCGGCAGCGCCTGCCACGGGGCCGGCCCTGCCGGTGCTGGCGCATTGGCGGGGATATCTGCGCCGGAGTCGCGTCCGTCGAAACGACTCCCGCTCAACGCCCGGTCAGGATCGGCTCAACCCCGCGACAACCTCCACATGCGGCGACCAGCGGAACTGGTCCACCGGCTGCACCCAGTCGACCGCGAATCCGCCTGCGACGAGGATGCGGACGTCCCGCGCGAAGGTCACCGGGTTGCAGGACACCATCGCCACCCGCCCGACCCCCGACCGCGCGATCTCCCGGCACTGCGCCTCCGCCCCCGCCCGCGGCGGGTCGAGGACGACAGCCTCCAGCCCCGCGATCTCGCTGGCGAGAACCGGCCGCCGGAACAGGTCGCGCGCCACCGACACGACCCGCCGGAGCCCGGCGGCGCCCCGCCACCCGGCGTCGAGCGCCGCGATCGCCGCCGCGTCGCCCTCCACGGCCAGCACCTCCGCCCGTTCGGCCAATGGCAGCGCAAAGGTGCCGCACCCGCTGAAGAGATCCGCCACCCGACCCGCGTCGCCCACCGCCGCGCGCACCGCGGCCACCAGCGCCGCCTCGCCCTCCAACGTTGCCTGCAGGAAGCCGCCGGCCGGCGGCACCACCATCGCCCGCCCCATCCGTTGAACGGGCGGCCGGCGCAGGGCGACGACCTCACCGTTCCAGGAAAGCCTCGCGAAGTCGGCCGTTTCCGCCACGCCGGCCAGCGCCGTGCGCAGTGAAAGGTCCGCCTCGCGCCCGCCCGCCGCATCGACATCTAGGCCCGCCGGTCCCTCGGTGACCGTCAGCCGCAGCTCGGACGACCGCGTGCCCCCGGCGGCCACCAGCGCCGCCAGCGCCGGTCGCGCGGCGAGGATCGCCGGCCGCAGCACCAGGCACGCCTCCACCGGCACCAGCGTCTCCGACCGCCAGCCGTGGAACCCCAGCGCGACCGAGCGTTTCATCCGCCGACCCGACAGCACCGCCCGCCGGCGCGACCGGGGCGGCGAGGTCAGCGTCGCCCTGACGGGCGCGGCCAGCCCCTGCCCGGCCAGCGCCCGCTCCATGACCCCCTGTTTCCAGCAGGCGACGAAGGAGTCCGATGCGTGCTGCAGGCTGCAGCCGCCGCATCGGCCATGGAGCGGGCATCCCGGCACCACCCGCTCGGGCGACGCCTGAACGAGACGCCCGTCGTCCCAGATCTCGCCCGGCAGCGCGAAGGGCACCCGGTCGGCGCCGGCGATGCCGAGCCCCTCGCGATCCAGCGCCTCGATCGTCACGCTCATCCCGAAACCCGTCGTTTCCGCAATCGCGCCTTATCCGGCCATCCGCTGCCGACTAGATTGTCGGGCGAAACGAAAGGAGGCCAATCATGGCCACAGCCATCGCGCCCGGAACGCAGATCGGGCACGTCCACCTGAAGGTCGCCGACCTCGACCGGGCGATCGGATTCTATTCCGGCGTGCTTGGCTTCGAGCTGACCCAGCGCTACGGCTCGCAGGCCGCCTTCCTGTCCGCCGGCGGCTATCACCACCATATCGGCCTCAACACCTGGGAAAGCCGTGGCGGCACCCCGCCGCCTACGGGCCACACCGGCCTCTATCATACCGCCATCCTGTATCCCACCCGGCGCGACCTCGCCGACGCCCTGCGCCGGCTGATCGACGCCGGAATCCCGCTCGACGGCGCCTCCGACCACGGGGTTTCCGAAGCCCTGTACCTGACGGACCCGGACGGCAACGGCGTGGAGCTTTACTGGGACCGGCCGCAGGAGGAGTGGCCCCGCCGGGCGGACGGTACCCTGAAGATGGGGACGGCACGCCTCGATCTCGGGTCGCTGCTGGCGGAAGCCTAAGGTCTTTGCGCAACCGGAGGTGACACTATATCCTTCTGGCAAGGCCGCGGCCCCCGCGCGGCCGACAGGAGGAAACCGAGTTGCCCGCGATCCCCATCGCCCCCTTCGCCTGGTCCGCGCTCCGCATCGGCGCCATGGCGGCGGTTGCGGTCTATGCCTCGCGCCGTGTCTCGCAGCCGAAGGATCCGCGGCACGAGACGGTGCTCGACGACCTGCCCGAAGGCGTGAGCGGCCATTCGCACCGCGCCGAGGCGGAACGCGGCCTGCATGGTGCGGGCCGGATGCGCCGCACCTTCCGCATGCCGGGCGGCCCGGCGCTGGAAGTCGAGGCCGCGGGCCTCGGCCGCATCCGCCTTCGCCGCGTCGGGTGACACTCCGCGCGAAAACGCACTGCGGCGATCCGGCGCAGCTTACCCCTCTCTGACCAGCGCGCGCTCCGCCAGCGCGCCCCAGACGCCGGCTACAGCGGTCGCGCCTGCGTCCGGCAGCCCGGTCAGGTCGGTCCCGCTCAGATAGGCCGCGCGGCCGGCGCGGGCGCGGCCCATCCGGGACGTTGCCTCCGCGCCTTCCTCGGCGGCGCGCGCAGCCGCCCCGAGGCCGTCCGGCAGGGCGTCGATCGCCGGGGCGAGCGCGTCGATCAGCGTCCGGTCGCCGAGCGAGGCGCCGCCGTAGAACCGCATCCGCGCCAGTCCTTCGCCAAGGGCTTCCGCCACGGTGCCGCCGTCGGCCAGCTTCTGCCCGGCGGCGGTGAAGAAGATCGACAGCAGCACCCCGCTCGACCCGCCCATGCTCGCCGACAGGATCTCGCCGATCCGGCGGGAAGCGGCGGCCGGGTCGGCGAGCGGCAGCGTCGGGAGCGCGGCGAGCAGGCTCCGCGCGCCGGCGGCTGCGGTCGAGCCGGTGTCCCCGTCGCCGGCCTTCGCGTCGAGCCGGTTCAGCTCCGGCTCCATCGCGATCAGCCGCTTGCAGGCGGTGGCGATGATCCCCTCCAGAACCGGGTCCGGGCTTGCCGGCGCGGTCGCCTGACGGCTGCCCGCGGGCATCGGCACCGGCGCCACGCGGGCCGGCCGGGTGACACCCGGCCAGGCCGGGGGCGCGACCGGCGCGGCCAGCGCGTCGGCCCGCCCCTCGTCGAGCCGCAGCAGCGAGAGCGAGAAGCCGTTCATGTTGAGCGCCGTCATGTAGGCGCCGGGGCCGATCAGGCAGCGGATCCGCGGACCGAGCTTCGAGCGCAGCACCTCGTCGACGATCACTCCCATCTCCAGCGCAGGGACCGCGCCGAGGTTGTTGACGATGAGCGCCTGGTCGGCCGGGCCGGCGGCCAGCGTCGCCACCAGCCGGTCGGCCATCACCCCGACGATCCGGCCGATCTCGGAGAGCGTGATCTTCTCCACCCCCGGCTCGCCATGGATGCCGAGGCCGAGCTCCGCCTCGTCCTCGCCGAGCCGCGCCTCGAAGGGCTGGCCCGGAATCGCGCAGGAGGAGAGCGCGACGCCGAGCGAGCGGGTGTCGGCCGCCGCCGCCCGCGCCGCTGCGGCGATCTCGCCGAGGCCCGCGCCGCGCTCGCTGAGCGCCCCGGCGATCTTGTGGATGAACAGCGTCCCGGCGACGCCGCGCGGCTGCGGCAGGTCCGGCAGCGCGATGTCGTCGGCGACGATCACCATCTCGACTTTCAGTCCCTCGGCCCGCGCCCGCTCCGCCGCGAGGCCGAAGTTCAGGCGGTCGCCGGTATAGTTCTTGACGATCAGCAGGCACCCCGCCGGCCCCGTCACCGCACGGATGCCGGCCAGCACCGCGGCGACGCTCGGCGAGGCGAAGATCTCGCCCGACACCGCCGCCGTCAGCATCCCCTTGCCGACGAAACCGGCATGCGCCGGCTCGTGCCCGGCTCCGCCGCCGGAGACGATGGCGACGTGCCCCGGATCGCGGTCGGTACGCACCACGACCTTGATCTCCGGAAAGCCGTCGAGCCGCGCCAGGCGCCCGCCGGCGCCGGTGACGAGCCCGTCGATCGCTTCCGTCACGATCGTATCGCGGGCATTGATGAAATGCTTGGCCATCGCCGTCTCCCCTATTCGATCCTGACCCCGTCCGCCCCGAACCACAGCGGCCGCGCGAGACTGACCTCGACATTGTCCCCGGCCTCAAGGTCGCCGTCCGGGTCGGCGAGCGCGACCAGCTTCGTGCCGTCGACCCGCACATGCAGGTGCTTCTGGTCGCCGAGATGCTCCACCCACTCGACGCGGCCGTTGCCCCCCGGGCTCCGCGCCAGCCGCAGATGCTCCGTCCGGGCGCCGACCGTCACCGTCCCAGCCGGCGGCACCGGTCCCGGCAGCAGCCCGGGCGCGATCAGGTTGATCGCCGGCTGCCCCAGCCGCGCCGCGACGTAGAGGTTCGCCGGCGTCTCGTAGACCGCCCGCGGCGTACCGATCTGGATCAGGCGCCCGGCCTCGAGGATGCCGATCCGGTCGGCCATCGTCATCGCCTCGGTCTGGTCGTGGGTGACGTAGAGGATGGTCGCGCCGAGGTCCCGCTGGATGTGCTTCAGCTCCAGCCGAAGCTCCGCCCGCAGCTTCGCGTCGAGCGAGGACAAGGGCTCGTCCATCAGGTAGATCGTCGGCTGCCGCACCAGCGCCCGGCCGATCGCCACGCGCTGCATCTCGCCGCCCGAAAGGCGGGTCGCGCGGTTGTCGAGCTTGTGGTCGATCCTGACCAGCCGCGCCACTTCCTCGACCCGCGCTTCGATCGCCGCCCTGGCCATGCCGCGCCCCGGCGCCCGGAGCGGAAAGGCGAGGTTCTCGCGGGCGGTGAGGTGCGGGTAGAGCGAATATTGCTGGAAGACGAAGCTGACGTCACGGTCCGACGGCGGCAGCCCGTTCACCGACCGCCCGGCGATCGAAACCCCGCCGGCGTCCGGCTGCTCGATCCCGGCGATCAACCGGAGCGTCGTCGTCTTGCCCGCGCCGGTCGGCCCGAGCAGCACCACGAACTCGCCGTCGGCGATCGTCATCGTCAGGTCCGCCACCGCCTGCGTGCGGCCGAAGCGCTTGCTGAGGCCGGTGAGCGCGATCTCAGCCATGGGCGGCCGCCCGCGGGAGACTGGTGCGGATCGCCTGTCCGGTGGCGCCGTCGAACAGCGACAGGCGCGGGGCGACGAAGGCAAGGCCGAGCGTCTCGCCGGCGGCAATCCGGCGGTCGGCGCCGACGCGGGCCTTCAGCTGGCCGTGCGCCGTGTCGATCGTCACGATCTGCGTCGTCCCGAGGTATTCGACGCCATAGACCGAACCGCGGACCGGACCCTGATCGGAAATCCGCACGTGCTCCGGCCGGATCCCGAGCACCAGCGCCCCCTCTGCCCGGTCCTCCTCGATCCGCGGCACCCCGATCTCGAGGCCGGCGAGCCGCACGGTTTCCGCACCCGCGCGGGTCGCCCCCTCGAAACGGATGAAGTTCATCGGCGGGCTGCCGATGAAATCGGCGACATAGAGCGTCGCCGGCCGGGCGTAGATTTCCTGCGGCGTGGCGAACTGCTCGATCACGCCGTGGTTCATCACCGCGATCTTGTCGGCCATCGCCATGGCTTCCATCTGGTCGTGGGTGACGTAGACGGTGGTCGCCTTGATCCGGTTGTGCAGTTCGCGCAGCTCGCGGACCATGATTTCCCGAAGTTCGGCGTCGAGGGTGCCGAGCGGCTCGTCCATCAGGAAGCATTTCGGCCGGCGGACGATGGCACGGCCGAGCGCCACGCGCTGGCGGTCACCGCCGGCAAGGCCCGAGACCGGCCGGTCGAGCAGGTGGTCGATCCGCAGGAGCCGCGCCGCCTCCTCGACCCGCGCCTTCACCTCCGCCCGCGTCTCGCCCTGCGCCACCAGCGGGAAGGCGATGTTGCGCCTGACATTCATGTGCGGGTAGAGCGCGAACAGCTGGAAGACGAAGGCGATGTCCCGCTCGCTCGCCCGGCGGAAGGTCACGTCCTCCCCGCCCAGCAGGATGCGGCCCGAGGTCGGCAGCTCCAGCCCGGCGATCATGCGAAGCGTCGTGGTCTTGCCGCAGCCGGAGGGGCCGAGCATGACGAGGAACTCGCCATTCTCCACCGTGAAGCTCGAGCTCTGCACGGCGGTGAAGTCGCCGAACTGCTTGCGGAGCGCCTCGACGCGGATCTCGGCCACGACCTACTCCGGAAACTTGGAAACGATGGTGAACATCAGCGTCCCGGCGAGGATGGTGATGAACGAATACGAGTAGAGCACCAGCGCGAAGGACTGGAACATCATCAGGAAGCCGGCGGCGATCAGCAGGATTGCCACCGTCTCCATCGGGCCGCGGCGCAGCACGCGGGGCCAGCGCGGCGCGTCCTGATCCCTCTCGTCGGTCATTTCCGCACCGCGCCGAAGGTGATGCCCCGCAGCAGGTGGCGGCGGAGAAGGATGGTGAAGACGAGGATCGGCACGAGGAAGATCGTGGTCCCCGCCGCGACCGCCGGCCAGTCGAGCCCGCCCTCGCC
Source organism: Amaricoccus sp. (assembly GCA_044223585.1). Taxonomy (GTDB): domain Bacteria; phylum Pseudomonadota; class Alphaproteobacteria; order Rhodobacterales; family Rhodobacteraceae; genus Amaricoccus. The sequence goes on along the minus strand of JBGALW010000109.1, from coordinate 2,039 downwards.
GATGATCGTCGGAATGAAGGGCGGGGCGGTCTGGGCATTGCCGGAGGTGAGCAGCACGGCGAAGGCATATTCGTTCCAGGCGAAGATCATGCAGAAGATCGCCGTTGCCGCGATGCCGGTCGTCGCCTGCGGCAGGACCACCCGGACGAAGGACTGCAGCCGGGAGTAGCCGTCGATCATTGCCGCTTCCTCGTACTCGCGCGGGATCTCGTCGATGAAGCCCTTGAGCAGCCAGACCGCGAGGCTGACGTTGACCGCGGTGTAGAGCAGGATCATCCCGAGCCAGGTGTCGGACAGGCCGAGCGCGCGGTACATGAGGAAGATCGGGATCGCCACCGCGATCGGCGGCATGAACCGCGTCGACAGGATGAAGAACAGCAGATCGTCCTTCAGCGGCACCCGGAAGCGCGAGAAGGCGTAGGCCGCGAGCACGCCCAAGAACACCGACAGGAAGGTCGAGCCGAAGCCCACGACCATGGAGTTCACGAAGCGCTGGCCGAACTTGGACGGTCCGGCGATGACCATGTTGCGCGAGCGGACCAGCCGGTCGTACCAGGTCTCGGCCGGCGGCAGCGAGGCCATGTACTCGGGCGTCTGGCGCGTGCGCGTGGTGAAGACGTTGACGTAGCCTTCCAAGGTCGGCGTGAAGACGAGCTTGGGCGGGTAGGAGATCGAGTCCTGCGGGCTCTTGAAGCCGGTGGCGAAGATCCACAAGAGCGGGATCAGCGACAGCAGCGCGTAGATGACGACGACGATGCCGGCGAACCGGCGCGCACGGGGCGTCGGCTCGACGACGGAATGGGCGGCCGTGGACGCACTCATCGATTCTTCACCGCGTTGAGCGCCTTGACGTAGATGTTGGCGGCGGCGAACACCGTCACGAACAGGATGATCGCGAAGGCACTGGCATAGCCGGTGCGCCACTTCTCGAACGCCTCGCGCTTCAGGTTGATCGAGCTCAGCTCCGTGACCGAGCCCGGACCGCCCGAGGTGAGCTGGACCACGAGATCGAACATCTTGAAGTTCTCGATCGCGCGGAACAGCACCGCCAGCATGATGAACGGCAGTACCATCGGCAGCGTGATCGACCAGAACTGGCGCCAGGGCGAGGCGCGGTCGACCTCGGCCGCCTCGTAGATGTAGTCGGGAATCGAGCGCAGCCCCGCCAGGCAGATCAGCATGACGTAGGGTGCCCACATCCAGGTATCGACGATGATGATCGACCAGGGCGCCAAATTGACGTCGCCGATCATCTGGAACGAGGACGGGTCGATGCCGGTGAAGAACGAGACGAAGTAATTGAACAGGCCGATCTGCGGCTGGTAGAGGAACGTCCAGAAATTTCCCACCACCGCCGGCGACAGCATCATCGGCAGCAGGATGGCCGTCGTCCAGAAGCCGTGCCCGCGGAAGCGCTGGTTGATGAGGTAGGCGAGCGTGAAGCCGATGATGGTCTGGATGGCGATGGTCCACAGCACGAAATGCGCCGTGACCTGCATGTTGTGCCAGATGTCCGGATCGGTCAGCACCCGCTCGTAGTTGCGCAGGCCCAGCCATTGCACCGGCTCGTTCAGCCGGTTGGCGCGGTAGTTGGTGAACGAGAGCCGGATCGTCCAGATCAGCGGGAAGATGTTGATCGCGAGCAGCAGCGCAATCGTCGGCGTGATGAACAGCCACGCGATCGCCCGGTCCGACAGGCCGCGCAGCCGTGTCGCCATCGCGGCGGGCGTTCCGCTCGCGGCACGCTCGGCGAGCCTGGAGATGCTGCGGGCTTCGTTCATCACGTACTCGAGGCTCTGCTTCTCGTATGTCGATGGTTACCTCCCCGGCCTGGGGGGGAAATGCCGGGGAGGTAGTGCCGAGGACCGGTCTTCCGACTAGAGCTTGCCCTCGTCCTCGAAGACCTCGGTCCAATCCTTGAGCAGCGCGTCGAGCGCCAGCTGCGCCGTGCCCTGATTGGCGACGACGTAGTCGTGGACCCGCTTTTGCATGGACAGCAGCAACTGCGCGTAGGCCGGCTCCTGCCAGAAGTCCTTGAC
>JBGALW010000108.1:6876-12642 GCA_044223585.1 Amaricoccus sp. | reverse complement strand
GCCGCCGGGCTTGGTGCTGACGAAGGGCGCGAACACGTCCCGCCCATCCGGCACGCCGGGGCCCCAGTCCGTCACCGACACCGTCACCGCCCCGTCCCCCGCCTCGGTTGCCACCACCAGCTCCGGCTTCTCGGTGGCGGCGTCGAGCATCGCGTCGATGGCGTTGCGAATCAGGTTCACCACCACCTGCTGCACCTGGATCTGGTCGGCCACCACCTCCGGCAGCCCGTCCGCCAACGCGCAGACCGCGTGGATCTGCCGGTCCGCCGCGCCGATCAGCGCCAGCCGCGCCGCGTCGCGCACCACCTCGTTCACTGCGATCGGCTCGCGCTCGCACTCTCCGCGCGAAGCGAAGGCGCGCAGGCGGCGGATCATCTCGCTGGCGCGGTGCGCCTGCGTCACCGCCTTCTCCATGTAGACCGCCGCCCGGTCACTCGCGTCGCCGGCCATGACCAGCCGCCGCGCCGCCTCACCGAAATTGGCGATCGCCGTCAGGGGCTGGTTAAGCTCATGCACGATCATCGAGGTGATCTCGCCCATCGCCGACAGCCGGCCGACATGGCTCAGCTCCTGCTGCAGCCGGCTCGCCCGCGCCTCCGTCGCCTGCCGCTCGCTGATGTCGCGGATGAAGCCGGTGAAAAGGTGCCGGTCGCCGCCCTTCACCTCGCCGACGGCAAGCTCGACCGGAAAGCTGCGGCCGTCCTTGTGCCGCGCGATCACCGTCCGGCCGATGCCGATGATCCGCTGCTCGCCGGTCGCGAGATAGCGCCGGAGATAGGCGTCATGCGAGGCGCGGTCCGGTTCGGGCATCAGCAGGCTGACATTCTCCCCGATCACCTCGCGCGCCGCATAGCCGAACATCCGCTCCGCCGCCGGGCTGAAGCCTTCGATGAGGCCGGTCCGGTCGATGATGACGATCCCGTCCGGCGCGGTGTCGATCACCGACCGCAGCAGGGCTGCATCGGGCTGCCCGACCTCCGCCGGGGCATGGGCTGGGCGCTTCTGGCCTGACATACGAGTTCTGCTCCCTCGACGAAATTTTCTAAGCCATCGCCCGCAGCCGGTCCACTTACAAAGGAGCAAAGGGTTATCCGGTCGACGCGGGCCGCCCCGCCACCACCGACACGCCTATGGCCCGCCTTCACCGGCCGCGCTATGGAAGCCGGGCAAAGCCCCGCCGGAGCCGGTCCCGCCATGACAGCACAGTCCCGGAGGCCCCTCGCCGATCCGCAGCGCCCGGCGTGGATTGCCGTCGACTGGGGCACCTCGAACGTCCGTGCCTGGGCCGTCGGCGCCGAGGGCGAGGTCCTTGCCGAACGGCGCTCGTCCGAGGGCATGGCCCGGCTCGCTCCCGCAGCCTTCGAACCGGCGTTGCTGGAACTGGTCGGCGACTGGCTCACCGAAGGGATGCTCACCACCGTCGTCGCCTGCGGGATGGTCGGCGCGCGCCAGGGCTGGATCGAGGCGCCCTATGCCGCGGTTCCCTGCACGCCAGGTGGGTCAGGCCGCGCGACACGGGCGCCGGTGCGCGACCCGAGGCTCGACGTGCTGATCCTGCCGGGGCTGCGCCAGGACCGGCCACCCGACGTGATGCGCGGCGAGGAGACGCAGATCGCGGGCTTTCTCGCCGAGGAACCCGGCTTCGACGGCGTGCTCTGCCTGCCCGGCACGCATGCCAAATGGGCGCGCGTCGCCGGCGGCCAGGTTACATCCTTCACCACCTGCATGACCGGCGAGCTCTTCGCGCTCCTCTGCGAACAGTCGGTCCTGCGCCATTCCGTCGAAGGCCGGGGCTGGGACGAGGCCGCCTTCGCCGCCGGTGCCACCCTTGCGCTGACCGCGCCCGCCTCGCTGCCCGCGCGGCTTTTCGGCATCCGCGCCGAGGGTCTGCTGGCCGGCACCCCCGCCGGCACGGCACGCGCCCGGCTGTCGGGCCTCCTCATCGGCGCCGAACTCGCGGCGGTCCGGTCGCTCTGGCAGGACAGGGAGGTGGTGCTCGTCGGGGATCCCGGCCTCTGCCGCGCCTATGCCACGGCGCTGGCCCGCGCCGGCGGCGCCAGCCGCAGCGTGGCGGGCGACGGGCTGACCCTGGCAGGTCTCGCCGCCGCCCACAGCGCCCTCACCCGACCGGAGGTCCGCCTGTGACCACGCCCCCGCCGATGACCCGCCCGATCATCGCCATCCTGCGCGGCCTCGAACCCTCGAACGCCGTGGCGACCGGCGAGGCGCTGATCGGAGCGGGCATCACCCGCATCGAGGTGCCGCTCAACTCGCCCGCACCGCTCGAGAGCATCGCCGCCATGCAGGCGGCCCTCGGCGCGCGCGCGGCGATCGGCGCCGGCACCGTCCTGACCGAGGCAGAGGTCGAGGCGGTCGCCGCCACCGGCGCAACCTTCATCGTCTCGCCGAACTGCAACCCCGCGGTCATCCGCCGGACCAAGGCCCTCGGGCTCGGCTCCTATCCCGGCGTCTTTACCCCAAGCGAGTGCTTCGCGGCGCTGGAAGCCGGCGCCGACGCACTCAAGGTGTTCCCTGCGGTCCAGATGGGCACCGGCGGCCTCAGGGCGGTGCGCGCCGTCCTGCCGCCCGGCACCCTCGTCTACGCCGTCGGCGGTGTCGGCCCGGAGGATTTCGCCGCCTGGCGCGCGGCCGGCGTCGACGGCTTCGGCCTCGGCGCCAGCCTGTTCGCGCCCGGCTGGGGCCTCACCCGCATCGCCGCCCGCGCCGCCGAGAACGTCGCGGCCTGCGACGCGGCCTTCGCCTGACCGGGTGTCGCCTGGCTCCGGCAACGGATTGAGATCCCGCGCGGCGCAGGCCATACCACCGGCAAACGGACCGAACGTGAGGCACCCCATGGACTATAGCCGGATCGCCGCCAACCTCCGCCAGCTCGCGCTCGAGGCCGGCGCCGCCATCATGGAAATCTATGACCGCGACGATTTCGAGGTCCGCTCGAAGTCCGACGCCTCGCCGGTCACCGAGGCCGATCTCGCCGCCGACGCGCTCATCTCCGCCGGGCTCAAGGCGGCCTTCCCCGAGATCCCCGTCGTCACCGAGGAACAGGCCGACAGCCATACTCTCGACGCGGCGATGTTCTTCCTCGTCGACCCGCTCGACGGCACCAAGGAATTCGTCCAGCGCCGGGGCGATTTCACCGTCAACATCGCGCTGATCGAGAATGGCGTCCCCACCCGCGGCGTGGTCTATGCCCCCGCCAAGGGCCGGCTCTTCTACACCGACGCGGCCGGGCGGAGCCAGGAGGAGGCCGGACCGCACGGTCCTATCCCCGGCGCCCTGACCGCGCTCCACGTCGCCACCCCGAATCCTGCGGCCCTGACTGTCGTCGCCTCCAAGTCACACCGCGACCAGGCGACCGACGCCTACATCGCCCGATACCAGGTCGGCGACTTCCGCTCGGCCGGGTCGTCGCTGAAGTTCTGCCTCGTCGCGGCCGGCGAGGCGGACCTCTATCCCCGTCTCGGCCGCACGATGGAATGGGACACCGCCGCCGGACAGGCGGTGCTGCTCGGCGCCGGCGGGGCGGTGGTGCGCTTCGACGACCACACGCCGCTCCGCTACGGCAAGGCGGGCTACGAGAACCCGTTCTTCATCGCCCATGCCCCCGGCGTCGCTCTCGTCGACGCCTGATCCCCGAGGGCCAACCACATGAGCGTCCTCCTCGTCATCCCGGCGCGCTATGCCTCCACCCGCTATCCGGGCAAGCCGCTCGCCGAGCTGACCGGCGCCACCGGCGAGCGGCGGAGCCTGATCCGCCGCAGCGGGGACGCGGCCCGGCGGAGCCTGATCCGCCGCAGCTGGGACGCGGCCCGCGAGGTTCCGGGCGTGGGGCGCGTGGTGATTGCCACGGACGACGCGCGCATCGCGGACCCCGCCCGGACCTTCGGGGCCGAGGTGGTGATGACGCCCGAAACCTGCCGGAACGGCACGGAACGCTGCGCCGCCGCGCTGGCGGCGCTCGGCGGCGGATATGACGTCGTGGTCAACCTTCAGGGGGACGCGCCGCTGACCCCGCCCTGGTTCGTCGCCGCGCTCATCGAGGCGATGCAGGCCGATCCGGGGCGGCCGGTCGCGACCCCGGTCCTGCGCACCGACGCCGAGGCGCTCGCCTCGTTCCTGGAGGACCGCCGGCACGGCCGGGTCGGCGCGACCACCGCGGTGTTCGACCGGCGCGGGCGCGCGCTTTACTTCTCCAAGGAGGTGATCCCCTACACCGGCCGCCCGCTGGGGCCGGACGAGGAGATCCCGGTATTCCATCATGTCGGCGTCTATGCCTACCGCGCCGCAGCACTCGCCGCCTATGCCGGTTGGGAGCCCGGGCCCCTCGAAACCTGGGAGGGGCTGGAGCAGCTGCGCTTCATGGAGAACGGCACCGACGTCCACTGCGTCGAGGTCGAGGCCCGGGGCCGCGCGTTCTGGGAACTCAACAACCCGGCCGACGTGCCGCGGATCGAGGCGATCCTCGCCCGCCACGGAATTGCCTGACGCCGGGGCGGCGCAGGCATGACGCCGCGCATGGCACCATTACTCGCTATTGGCGTTTGTATTTCTGCGGCTGGCCGCTAGAGTGCATGCGCCGCCGGGGGCCGTGATGTTGCGGCGCACAATTCTTTTGGCGCGGCGGCGCCCTGTGAATGAGGACGTGATGACGAAGAAGGTGACGAAGGCTGTCTTTCCGGTGGCGGGATTCGGTTCGCGCTTCTTGCCCGCGACCAAGGCGGTGCCGAAGGAAATCCTGCCGCTCGTCGACAAGCCGCTGATCCAGTATGCGATCGACGAGGCGCGCGCCGCCGGGATCGACCAGTTCATCTTCGTCACCTCGCGGGGCAAGGGCGCGCTCGAGGACTATTTCGACAACGCGCCGGAGCTTGAGCAGAGCCTGGTCGAGGGCGGCAAGACCGCGCTCCTCGACATCCTCAAGGCCACCGACCTGCCGAGCGGCGCCGTCGCCTTCGTCCGCCAGTCCGAGCGCCGCGGCCTCGGCCACGCGGTCTGGTGCGCCCGCAACCTGATCGGCGACGAGCCCTTCGCGGTCATCCTGCCCGATGACGTGATCGCCTCGGAAACCCCCTGCCTCAAGCAGATGGTCGAGGCTTACGACGGCGGCAACATGGTCGCGACGATGGAAGTCGCGCCGGAGGCAACGTCCGCCTATGGCATCGTCGACGTCGACGAAAGCCAGGCGCCGAAGATGCCGGTGAGCGGCATGGTCGAGAAGCCGAAGAAGGGAACCGCCCCCTCCAACATGGCGGTGATCGGCCGCTACATCCTGTCGCCGCAGGTGCTGAAGAACCTCGACACCGTCGAGGCGGGCGCGGGCGGCGAGATCCAGCTGACCGACGCCATCGCGGTCGAGATGCGCGAGCGCAAGGACGTGGTCGCCTATGCGTTCGAAGGCACCCGCTATGACTGCGGGTCCAAGGCCGGCTACCTGCAGGCGACCGTCGCCTTCGGCCTCGCCCGTCCCGACCTGCGCGACGACTTCCTCGCCTTCGTCCGGGATATCGTCAGGGCGGAGACCGTCGGCGCCTGATCCACGATCCGTCCGATCGCCTCGCGCCTCGCGCGTCGGCGGTTGCACCCAGCTCACGCAACCGCGTGACGGATAGCCGACAGCGCCTCGACGCGAACCGGAGGCTGCGTAGTACCCAAGCGGCGCCGCCCGCTGGCGGCACCTTCGCCTGAAGGGTCTAGGATCAGAAGGCAGCGCGGCGGGGAATGGTCCGCGGCCTGGCCCCGCGCTGCGGT
>JBGALW010000108.1:0-6832 GCA_044223585.1 Amaricoccus sp. | reverse complement strand
TCGGGCTCAGGCCGCCTGTTCTGCCTTCGTCTCGGTCAGGATCGCATAGAGCGCCGACGGGTCGAAGGTGGAGCGCAGCTTGGCGCAGACCGTCTCGCTGCGCAGCGTGCGCGACACGCGCGCCAGAGCCTTCAGGTGCTCAGCACCCGCGGACTCCGGTGCCAGCAGCGCGAACACGAGGTCGACCGGCTGCCGGTCGATCGATTCGAAATCGACCGGCTTCTCAAGTCGCGCGAACAGTCCGATGACCCGCGCGACTCCGGCGAACCGGGCGTGGGGGATCGCGACGCCGCGCCCCACGCCCGTGGGCCCAAGGGCCTCGCGGTCCATCAGCGCCCGGTAGACCGTAGCGGACGGTAGTTCATAGATCGCTTCCGCCATGTCGGCGAGATCCTGGAGCAACCGCTTCTTGCTGGTAGCCCGCAAGGGTGCGCGGACGGCTTCCACGCCGATGATCTCCGATAGCTCCATCAAGGGAGACTCCTTGCCTTGCCTCGCGCCCTATTGGGTGTTTCTCGGGTCGATCCAGCCGATATTACCGTCCTCTCTGGTGTAGACGACGTTTACGCCCCCATGGGAATCGTTGCGGAACACCAGCAGATGGGCGCCCTTCAGCTCCATCTGCATTACCGCCTCGCCCACCGACAGGTACGGCACCCTCGTCTCCATCTCGGCGACGATAACCGGCTGCAGGGTCTCCGGTTCCTCATCGACCTCGTCGCCGCCGGCGATGATGTAGGACAGAGCGCCCATCGCCTCGATCGGATCGGTCCGGTCGCGGTGATGGTCCTTCAGCCGGTTCTTGTACCGCCGAAGCTGCTTTTCCATCCGGTCGACCGCACCCTCGAAAGAGGCATAGATCTCGTCGGCCTTGGCGGTCGCCTGCACGGTCATCCCCGTCGACAGATGGACCGAGGAGTCGGCGACGAACTGGTGGCGGTCCTTGCAGAAGGTCACCACCGCGTCGACCGGACGATCGAAATACTTGCCAACCGCCTCGCTCAGCCGCCCCTCGACATGGGTCCGGAGCGAGTCTCCGATGTCGATGTGCTTACCGCTGATCTGGATGCGCATGCGCGTCGCCTCCGCTTTCAACAAGCTGTTATTCCGGTTCCGCCCGCCGGGCGGGACCTATGGACGGGCGGGAGTCGCTTGTCAATCACCGCCCGCGGACGCCCGGGTCCGGGCCGTTCCCCCCGTGCGGGGCTGCGTGCCGTTCCGGCGGCGACGCTCGACCGACGACGGGATGCCCATGCCTTCCCGGTACTTTGCAACCGTGCGCCGGGCAATATCAATCCCCTCGGCGTTCAGCATCAGGACGATCTTGTCGTCGGACAGCGGATGCGCGCCGGGCTCGGACTGGACGAGCGCCCGGATCCGCTCCTGCACCGCAACCGCCGAGAAGGCCTCGCCGCCGGCCACCGCCTGGATCGCCGAGCTGAAGAAATAGTGGAAATCGAAGCAGCCCTGGTCGCAGGCGAGGTACTTGCCCGCCGCCACCCGGCTGATCGTCGATTCATGCAGCGACAGCTTCTCCGCCACCGCCCGCTGGGTCAGCGGCCGGAGGCCGGAGGGACCGACCTGGAAGAACCGCTCCTGCCATTCGACCAGCTCCTTCGCGACCTTGAGGATGGTGCGCGCCCGCTGCTCCAGGCTCCGCACCAGCCAGCTGGCACTGGCGCTGCATTCGGAGATGAAGGCGCGACCCTCGGCGTCGCCGCCGACGCCGATCGAATAGATGTTGTTGGTCAGCACCCGCGGCAGGGTCTCGGCGTTGAGCTCGACGGTAAAGGTCCCCGCCGGACCCTTGCGCACGTAGATGTCGGGCACCGCAACCTCGACCCGCGGCTCGGCGAAGCGCAGGCCGGGCTTGGGGTCGAGCGCACGCAGTTCCGCCAGCATGTCGGCGATGTCCTCGGCATCGACGCCGCAGATCGCCTCCAGCTCTGCGTGCCGTCCGCGCGCCACCAGCGACAGGTTGTCGAGCAGCGCCGCCATCGCCGGATCGAGCCGGTCCTTCTCGCGCAGCTGCAGCGCGAGGCATTCCTGCAGGTTCCGGGCGCCGACGCCCGCCGGGTCGCAGGCCTGAACCAGCCCCAGCCCGGCGGTGACGTCCGCCGCCCGCAGCCGGTGCCGCGCGGCAACGTCCGCCGGCGCCACCCGCAGGTAACCGTCGTCCTCCAGCTCGTCGGCGAGGATCAGCGCCGCCTCGACCGCGGCGGGCCGCGCGCGCATCGCCCGGATCTGCCCGTGCAGGTGATCCTGCAGCGTCACGCCCGCGGCCATCGTGTCGAGGTAGCTGCCCTCGCCGTCGGTGCGCCGCGCCCCGCCGGTGCCGCTCCCCGCGCCGGGACCGCCGGTCAGCCCGGCCGGCGGCGCCAGCTCCAGCAGCGGGTTCTTCTCCACCTCGGCGGCGACATAGGCCGAAAGCTCGAGGTTCGACATCTGCAGCAGCTTGATCGCCTGCTGCAGCTGGGGCGTCATCACCAGCGTCTGGTTCTGGCGCAGCTCGATGCGGGGAGAAAGCGCCATCAGAAATGCCCCGGACCTGTAGCCGGCGGTTCAGGCGCGGCAGACGGGCCGGGTGCAGCGGCGATCCCCTGATTTGGGGGCTGCCCCGCCCCCTCAGATGCGGAAGCTCTCGCCAAGATAGACCCGCCGCACATTGTCATCCCGAACGACTTCCTCGGGCGTGCCGGTCATCAGCACCGCCCCGTCATGCAGGATATAGGCGCGATCGACGATTTCCAGAGTCTCACGCACGTTGTGGTCGGTGATGAGAACGCCGATCCCGCGGTCCTTCAGGTGGTGTACCAGCGCCCGGATGTCGGCCACCGCCAGCGGATCGACGCCGGCGAAGGGCTCGTCCAGCAGCACGTAGTTCGGCTGGGACGCCAGACAGCGGGCGATCTCCACCCGGCGCCGCTCGCCGCCCGACAGCGAGATCGCCATCGCCCGCCGCAGATGGGTGATCGAGAACTCGCCGAGCAGCTCGTCCAGCATCTCGTGCCGCTTCTCGTCATCCTTGATCCAGAGCTCGAGGATCGCCCGGATGTTGTCGGCGACCGTCATGCCGCGAAAGATCGACGCCTCTTGCGGCAGGTAGCCGATCCCGAGCTTGGCCCGACGGTACATCGGCAGCCAGGTCACGTCCTGACCATCGACCAGGATCGTACCGCGGTCCGGCGGGATCAGGCCGGCAATCGCATAGAAGCAGGTGGTCTTGCCCGCGCCGTTCGGCCCGAGCAGCGCCGCGACCTCGCCCCGGCGCAGCGAGAGCGAAACGTCCCGCAGCACCGGCCGCCCCTTGTAGCTCTTGGCCAGGTTCGCGACGGAAAGCCCGGCGCTCCCCTCCACCGTCCGGGGCTCGGCGATGTGCAGCTCGGTCACGCGGGCGTCGGGAACGGTCATGGCGCCGTTCGGGCGCCGGGCACGAAGATCGTCTGGACCCGTCCCTGCAGCGCCGCCGTCCCGGCGTTAAGGTCGATCGACAGCGACTGGCTGGAGAGCGCGTTCCGACCCTGGGTCAGCAGCACGTCGCCCTCCATGGCGATGGTGCCGGCCGCGACCTCGTAGGTCGCCTGCTTCGCCTCCGCCGCCTCGCTGCCGTTCGACAGCGTGACATTGCCGCTCGCCACCATCCGCTGCACCCGCCCCGATCCGGATCCGGAGGCCGACCCCGATCCGCCCGCCTTGTCGTCATAGAACACGTCCACGCGGTCGGCCGCCAGCCGGAGCGTCCCCTGCACCACCTTGACCGTGCCGGTGAACACCGCCGTCCCCGCCGCCTGGTCGAGGTCGAGCTGGTCCGAGGTGATCTCCACGGGCGCCGAGGCGTCATGCTTGGTGCCGCCGAACGGCACCGTGGTTCCCTGCGCAGCCCCCATGCCGGTGCCTGCGGCCAGCATCACCAGAACCAGCCCCAGCAGTCTCATGCGCATTCCCTGTATCCAGCCGGAAGTGATGGCGTTCCGTCGCAGCACGGGAATGCGCCTTATTTCGGGTCCGCGGGATCGTATACCAGCCGCACGCCGTTTCCGAAGGAAAACCGCCGCGCCTCGCCGTCCGCGCTGGCGGGCGCGACATTGAGCGACCCGGAGTCGATCCGCCCCGCCGGCCCCACGGTCTCCACCGCATCCTCGGCGGCCAGCGTCCCTGCCTTCAGGTCCACCTGCACCCGTGGCGCCCGGATGCTGTAGCCGTCCGACGTGCGGATCCACACCGCACCGGACAGATCCAGCCGCTTCGTCGGGATGTCGAGGTTGCCCTTCGCCGCCTCGAGCGACACTTCCGGCCCGTCCTTCAGCTCCAGCGTCCCGGCGAGCGTCTCGATCGCCGCCTTCTGCGGCGGCGCCGCGTCGGGCACGACCATCGAGGCGGTGAAGCGGAAGGCGTCATTGCCCTCGGTGGTGCCGGTGAAGATCGGATTGGCGATGCGCAGTCCCTCGCCCAGCGCGTCGGTGTCACCGGGCGAGAACATCAGGTTGCCGCTGTCCGCGCCATTGTCCTGCCCGAGGAACAGCGCCGAGAGGAGCCCGACAGCGGTCAGCGGCAACGCCACCTTCAGGATCGCCACGATCCGCGAATGCAGCCCCTGCCCACGGTTCATCGCTCAGACCACGCCGGCGCGCAGGCAGTCATGGACGTGCAGGATGCCCGCCGGCCGCCCGGGCGCCTCGGGCGCGGTGGCAAAGAGCGTGGTGATCTTTTTCGCGTTCATCACCCCGAGCGCCTCGGACGCGAGCGCCTTGGTCGAAATCGTCCGCGGCCCGGCGGTCATCACCTCGCCCACGCGCCGCTCCAGCAGTCCGGCCATGTGCCGCCGGAGGTCGCCGTCGGTGACGATCCCGACCAGCCGGCCGTCGTCGACCACGCCGACGACGCCGAAGCCCTTGCGGCTCATTTCGAGCAGCGCCTCGGCCATCGGCGCCTCCGGCCCGATCAGCGGCATCTCGTCGCCGCCATGCATCAGCGCCGCCACCGTGACGAGCCGCGAGCCCAGCCGCCCGCCGGGATGAAAGCCGCGGAAGTCCTCGGGCGTGAAGTGCCGGTGCTCCATCAGCGCCACGGCCAGCGCGTCGCCCAGCGCCAGCGTCATCGTCGTCGAGGTGGTCGGCGCGAGGCCCACCGCACAGGCTTCGGGCGCCTCGGGCAGCAGGATCGCGATGTCCGACTGGGTCAGGAGCGTCGATCCCTCCCGGCCGGCCACGCCAATCAGCGGAATGGCAAAGCGCCGGGTATAGGCGATGAGGTCGGCAAGCTCCGGCGTCTCGCCGGAGTTCGACAGGAGGAGAACCACGTCGTCGGCAGTGATCATCCCGAGGTCGCCGTGGCTCGCCTCCGCCGGGTGCACGAACTGCGCCGGCGTGCCGGTCGAGGCAAGCGTCGCCGCGATCTTGCGCCCGACATGCCCCGACTTGCCCATGCCGGACACGACGACGCGCCCCCGCGCCTCGAGCATCCGCGCCACCGCGTCGGCAAAGCTCGGTCCCAGCGCCGCGCCAAGCCGGGCGAGCCCGTCCGCCTCCACCGCGATCACCCGCCGCCCCGTCGCCAGCAGCTGCTCGCGATCCGGCGTTACCGCCGCCGCGATCACGTCGCCGCTCCGGCAAGTGCCTTCAACACGTCCCGCCAGCCGGCCGCAATCGCCGGCGATCGAGATTTTTCCGCGCCGCACCTTGCCGACGTGCCCGTGGCGCGGCGCGCGGCGCGCGCCCGGAGGACGCTTCCGGAGGGCGCGGAGCGTCGAGATTTCCCCGTACATGTGAATCGGGATGGGCGTGCCCGGCTCGGCCGTTGAAAACGGCCGCGCCCCGGGAGGGCACGTCCGTCACGATCTTGCCACTCGTCAAAATCGTGCAGTGAATGCTCCGTCGCCATCGGGCAATCAAGCCAGGGAACCGGCCCCGTCCGCCCGCTCCCGCCTGAACCCGAGCTTTCCCTGGCATCAGCTATGGGCAAAGATGTCGATCTCCGCCCAGCCGGCCAGGTCGAGCCGCGCCCGCTCCGGCAGGAAATCGAAGCAGGCCCTGGCCATTTCCGCCCGCCCTTCGCGGGCCAGCCGCGCGTCCAGCGCCTCCTTCAGGCGATGCAGATGCAGCACGTCCGACGCCGCATAGTCGATCTGCGCCTGCGTCAGCGTCTCGGCGCCCCAGTCGCTAGACTGCTGCTGCTTGGAGATGTCGACCTCCAGCATCTCGCGCACCAGATCCTTCAGCCCATGCCGGTCGGTGTAGGTCCGCACCAGCCGCGAGGCGATCTTGGTGCAATAGACCGGCGCGGTCAGAACCCCGAAGCGGTTGAGCAGCACGGCAATGTCGAACCGCCCGAAATGGAACAGCTTCAACCGGTCCGGATCGCCGAGCATCGCGACGAGGTTCGGCGCCTCGGTCTGCCCCGGCAGCACCTGCACCAGATGCGCGTCGCCGTCGCCGCCGGACATCTGCACGAGGCACAGCCGGTCCCGTGCCGGCTCCAGCCCCATGGTCTCGCAGTCGATCGCCACCATCGGCCCGAGATCGAGCCCGTCCGGCAGGTCGCCCCTGTAAAGGTAGTTCGCCATCCGTCTCCCCGCCGTCGTCCCGCCCCGGTCAGCGGCGCGCGCACCCGCGCGGGGAGAGTGGTGCCCGGGAGAAGACTCGAACTTCCACGACCGTTAAGTCACTGGTACCTGAAACCAGCGCGTCTACCATTCCGCCACCCGGGCAGGTGCCGATTGCGGGCAGATATACGCGCGCCACGGGGGTGTCAACGGCGGCGTGGCGCTTTCACGCCGGGCTTCGCACCGGGCTTCGCGACGGGGCCAGCGCCCCGCTTCGGCTCCGCCCCCGGG
>JBGALW010000107.1:0-12840 GCA_044223585.1 Amaricoccus sp. | reverse complement strand
CCAGAGCAGGGGGTCGTCGCCGAAGCGGAGGGGCATCACCGGGTCTTCGGGAGCGGAGCGGTCGGGGGAGCGCGGGGCCATCAGGCGGTCGTCTCCGCGGCACGGTCGGCCACGGCGTCGCGTAGCGCGGCGAGGATCATGACCGCCGAGGCCGCGCCGGGGTCGACGTGGCCGAGGCTGCGCTCGCCGAGGCGCGCGGCACGTCCCTTGGAGGCGACCATGGCGCGGGTCGAATCCCGCCCCTCCTCTGCCGCGCGGACCGCGGCGGACAGCGCCTTGACCGGGTCGGAGGATCCGGTGGCCGCGCGGGCGGCCGGTCCCCAGGCATCGATCATCGTCTTGTCCCCGGGCGCCGCCTTGCCGCGCTCGGCGATGCCCTCGGCAAAGGCCGGGACGAGGGCGGCGAGGCGGTCGGCCGGGATTGCCTCCATCCCCGCGAAGGCCTGGCCGGCACGCATGAAGGCGCTGGCATAGAGGGGGCCGGTGGTGGCACCGACCGCGTTCAGGAAGGTCCGGGCCGCGACCGGAAAGAGATCGCCCGCCGGCGCGCCCGAACGGGTGGCCTCCGCCGTGGCGCGGACCACGGCCGCGAAGCCATCGGCCATGGCGGTGCCGTGGTCGGCGTCGCCGATCGCCCCGTCGAGGACCGCGAGGTCGGCGCGGGCCGCCGCCAGACGGACCGCGACAGCCCGGAACAGGTCCACGAGGTCGGCGGCTTCGAAGGGGGCCATGGCCGTGCTGCTCCGTCGGGTCCCTAGCCGGAAACCCTGATACGAGATATCGGCCGCCCCTCGGCGGCGCCGGCGCCGGCCGCGGTCAGGCCAGGCGCTTCGTCACCGATCCCGCGAGGGTCGACAGGATCAGACAGCACGATGTCGCGCCGGCGTCCAGTACCCCCCGCGACCTCTCTCCCAGCCGGCTGGCGCGGCCGATCCTCGCCACGAGGTCAATGGTACTGTCGCGCCCCTTCTCCGCCGCGGAGGTCATGGCGGCGAGCGCCGGGGCGAACCCTTCGGCCCTTGCCGCGTCGAAGGCGGCGACCGCGGGGATGAGGGTGTCCATGAGGGTCTTGTCCCCCACCCCGGCGTCGCCGACACCGCGGACACCCTCCAGTCCCGCGTTCAGCATCGCCGAGAAAACCTCGGCGTCGATCAGCTCCCGGCCCCGGAGCGCGCCCGCCATGTCCTCGAACATCAGGCCATAGAGCGGGCCCATCGAACCGCCGATCTCGCCCATCAGCACGTCGGACAGTTCCATCATCGCGGCATCGAGGGTCAGATCCTGGCCGTGGATCCGCTCCGCGGCACGTCCGAAGCCCTTGGCCATGTTGATGCCATGGTCGCCGTCGCCGATCTTGCCGTCGATCTCCGACAGGTAGGCCTTGTTCGCGATGATGATTTCGGCCAGCTCCTCGACGATGCCGGCCTGACCGGCGTTCGCTATGCTCGTCATCGGTTCCTCACAGGGCTGGGGAGCTGGTTTCGGCATCGAGCAGGCTTTTCAGCTCGGCGTCGAGCGCCATGACGGTCAGCGTCGCGCCTACCATCTCGAGAGACGTGAAGTAGTTGCCGACGAATGCCTTGTGGACCTTGATCCCCATTGCGTCCAGACCGCGCTCGACCCGGCCGTAGAGCACGTAGAGCTCGTTGACCGGCGTGGCGCCGAGGCCGGAGACCAGCACAGCCACCTCCGACCCGGCCGGCAGGCCGCGGTCGTCCATGACGATCTTCAGCATGTCGTCCGCCACCGCGTCGGCGGTCGTGAGCGGCCCGACCCGCGTGCCCGGCTCCCCGTGATGGCCGATGCCGACCTCCATCGTTCCGGGCTCGATCTGGAAATTCGGATGGCCCACGCCCGGCAGCGTGCAGGGACCGAGCCCGACGCCGACGGACCGGCAGGCATCGATGGCCTTCTGCGCCGCCTCCTGCACCTCGGCGAGCGACGCGCCGGTCGCGGCCTTCGCGCCCCCGATCTTCCACATGAAGATCTCGCCCGCGACGCCGCGGCGCCTCGCCCGCTCCTCCGGCGCGGCGGAGCAGACATCGTCGTTGGCGACGACCGTCGCCACCTCGATCCCCTCCTTGCCCACCATGCGGGTCGCCATCTTCACGTTCATGTTGTCGCCGGCATAGTTGCCGTAGAGGACGGCCACGCCCGCTCCGCCGTCCGCGGCGCGGATCGCGTCGGCGAAGCTCCTCGCGGTCGGCGAGGAGAAGAGCTCGCCCACCGCCACCGCGTCCACGAGGTTGCGCCCCGTGTAGCCGATGAAGGCCGGCTCATGGCCGGAGCCGCCGCCGGTGACGATGCCGACGCGGCCCGGCTGCGGCGCCGCGGTCGAGACGACGACCCGCGGATTCGCCGGATCGAGCCGCACGAGGTCGCGGTGCGCCCTGACGAAGCCCGCAACCGTCTCGTCCACCAGATCGTCGGGATTGTTGATGAAGCGCTGCATCGTCGCCCTCATTTCACGGTGTAGCCGCCGTCGACCAGCAGGTCGGCGCCGTTGATCATGGCCGCCTCGGCGGAGGCGAGGAACACCGCTGCGGCGGCAATCTCCTCCGGTTCGGCGAAGCGGCCGCTCGGGATCTGCGCCTTCATCGCCTCTCCCTTCGGGCCGTCCCACGCCTTTCGGCCGAGGTCGGTGAGGACGACGGTGGGCGAAATGGAATTCACGGTGATGCCGTGCCTTCCCCACTCCAGCGCCAGTGTCTTCGTCAGCCCGATCACCCCGAACTTCGACGCGCAATAGGCGACGTGCTCGTCGATCGCCACCGACCCCGCCTGGCTCGCGAGGTTGACGATCCGCCCGCCCCGGCCCGCGGCGATCATCGCCCGGCCGACGGCACGGGCGACGAGGAAGCTGCCGGTCAGGTTGACGGCGATGGTGCGATGCCAGGCCGCGTCGGTCAGTTCCGCCGCCGGGGCGAGGTCGGCAATTCCGGCAGAGTTGACCAGGATGTCGACGCCGCCGAAACAGCCAGTCACCGGCCGCCACCGCGGCGTCGACGCTGGCGGCGTCGGTGACGTCGCAGAGAAGGCCGCGGCGTCCAGCAGCGCGGCCGCGCCGGCGGCCGCCGCGGCCTCGTTCATGTCGAGGAGCGCCAGCCGCGCGCCCTTGGCGGCGAAGGCGGCGGCGATCGCCGCGCCGATGCCCGAGGCGGCGCCGGTGACGGCGGCGACCTTGCCGGCCAGGGAGAAATCGAAAGTCGGAGCCGCCATTGGCCTTGTCCTTCTGGATGGGTCAGGAGCCGGGGCCTGCGCCCCGGCAGTCAGCTCAGTTGCGCTCGGCAAGCAGCGCGTCGACGTTGTCGGCGGTCACGGGCGTCCAGGGCACGTCGTACTGCTTTGCCTTGCCGTCGGCCCAGGGCATGTCCGGATACTTCTGCCAGATGTCCGACATCGGCGTGTAGTCCGGCAGCACCGCGGCGATCGCAAGGTCCACCGCACCCTGCGCCTGCGCCGCGCCGTCCTGCAGGATCGACGCCATGTCGCCGGCCTTGACCGCGCGCAGCGCGTCGGTCACCCCGTCGATGCCGGCGATCGCGAAGTCGGTGACCTGCATCCCCTGGCCCTTGATCGCCTCGATCGCGCCGAGCGCCATCTCGTCGTTCTGGCCGATGACGCCGTCGATCTCGTCGCCGTGGGCGGTCAGCCAGTTCTCCATCAGGGTCTGCGCCTCGGCGCGGCTCCAGTTGGCGGTCTGGTCCTCGATGACCTTCACGTCCGGGCATTCGGCGAGGGCCTTCTTGTTGCCCTCGAGGCGCTGGATCTGGGCCGACTGGCCGATCGGGCCTTCAATGATGACAACGTTGCCCTTGCAGCCGATCTTGTCGAGCACGTACCTGGCTTCCATGTAGCCCGACTGGACGTCGTCGGAGCCGACATAGGCGTTGAGCTTGTCGCTGTTGACGCGGGTGTTCGACCCGAACACCGGGATGCCGGCGGCGGCGGCGGCGTCCACGGGGGCGGCGCCGGCCTCGATGTCGATCGGCACGAAGATGATCGCGTCATACCCTTCGGTGATCATCGTCTCGAACTGATCCTGCTGGACGAGGGCGTCGTAGCGGCCGTCAAAGACCGTGAGGTCGACGAGGCCCTCCTTCACCGCCGGGTGGTTCTGTGCGGCGGCGGCCCAGATCTGCATGAACTCGGCGTTCAGGCCGTAGACCGCGGCGCCGATCTTCGGCTTGTCCTGCGCCGGAGCGACGGCAGTCGAGAGGGCGAGCGCAGCCGCCGTCAGCAAGAGCTTCTTCATTGGTTTCACTCCCTTGGATTGTCAGTCGTGCTTGGTCTTGGACTGGTCCAGCATCACCGCGGCAACGATCAGGAGCCCCTTGATGACCTGCTGGTAGTAGGATTCGACCCCCATCAGATCGAGGCCGTTGTTCATGACGCCGATGAGCAGGGCGCCGACGAGGGTGCCGGAGACCCGGCCGATGCCGCCGGCGAGCGAGGTGCCGCCGATGACCACCGCCGCGATGGCGTCGAGTTCGTAGGCGATGCCGGCCTGCGGCAGCGCGGAGCCGGTCCGGGCGGCGAGGATCATCCCGGCGAGCCCCGCGAGCGCACCGGAGATCACGTAGACGAGGAACCGGATGCGCACGACGGGAAGGCCGGAGACCTTGGCCGCGTGCGGGTTGCCGCCCACCGCATACACATGCCGGCCAAAGCGGGTCTGCGTGAGCGTGAAATGCGCCGCGGCGAAGACGCCGAGGAACAGGAAGATCGGCACGGGGATGCCCGCGACGTCGCCGGTGCCGATCCAGCGGAAGCCGTCGGTCAGTGCCGGGATCGGCCGGCCGCCGGAATAGAGCAGCGTCAGGCCGCGGGCGGCGGAGAGCATGCCGAGGGTGGCGACGAACGCCGGAACGCGGAAGCGGGCGACGATGGTGCCGGATATCGCACCTGCGGCCATGCCGACGAGGAGCCCGACCGCGATGGCGAGGGGTGCCGGATAGGGTGCGCCGGGGATGAAGCCGGTGGCGGTCGTGGTCGCGAAGGAGGCGGCGACGACGCCGGCCAGCGCCACCACGGAGCCGACCGAGAGGTCGATGCCGCGCGTCAGGATGACGAAGGTCATGCCGATGGCAAGGACGCCGTTGATCGAGGTCTGGCGCAGCACGTTCAGAACGTTGCGCGCACTCAGGAAGTTGTCGCTGATGACCGCGAGGACGAGGCAGGCGAGCGCCAGGGCGATGAAGATCCCGTACTTCTGCGCGATGGCGCCGGGCGTGAGGGCGCTGCCGGCGCCGGCGGCGCCGCTGGTCTTGGCGTTCATTCGTTGTCCCCCTCGGGCTCAGGCGGCGAGATGCAGCAGGCTTTCGGCCGAAAGCGCGCTCCGCTCCAGGGCGCCCGCGATCCGGCCGTCCTTCAGCACGATCACCCGGTCGGCCATGCCGAGGATCTCGTCGGTTTCCGATGACACCATGACCACCGCCCCGCCGCGGCAGGCGAAGTCGGACATCACGCGATAGATCTCGCGCTTGGCGCCGACGTCGACGCCGCGGGTCGGTTCGTCGAGCAGCAGGATCCGCGGCTCGGTCAGGAACCACTTGCCGAGGACCACCTTCTGCTGGTTGCCACCGGACAGGTGTGCGACGCCGAGCCCGTCGGATGCGGCCTTGATGCGCAGCTCGTCGATCATCCGCCGGGCGGAAGCCGCCTCGCGGCGCCGGCTCATCACCGGGCCGCTCTGCAGCCGGTCGAGCGTAGCGAGGCAGAGGTTGTCGCGGACCGACGAGCTGAGAACGAGACCCGACCCCTTCCGGTCCTCGGTCACGTAGGCGATGCCGGCGGCGATGGCGTCGTCGGGCGTGGCGATGGCGGCCTCGCGCCCGGCGATCTCGATCCGGCCGCCCTGGTCGGGGGACAGGCCGAACAGCCGGTCAAAGATCTCCGTCCGCCCGGAGCCCATCAGCCCGTAGAGGCCGAGGATTTCGCCGGCGTGGACGGTGAAGCCGATGTCACGCACGCCGCGGGCGGCAGCGAGGCCGGCAACGGTCAGCACCGGCTCCGGGCGCGGGCTGTTCTCCTTGATGAATTCCTCTGTCAGCGGCCGGCCGACGATGAGCTGGATCAGCCCTTCCTTGTCGATGTCGGCGAGCGCCCCGTCCTGGACGAACCGGCCGTCGCGGAACACGGTATAGCTGTCGGCGATCTGGAAAATCTCGGACAGGCGGTGGCTGACGTAGATGATGCCCTTGCCGCGTGCCTTGAGCGTCGCGATGGCGGTGAAGAGATGCTCCGCCTCCGCCTCGCCCAGCGCCGAGGTCGGCTCGTCGAGGATGATGACCTCCGCGTCGTAGGAGAGCGCCTTGGCGATCTCGACCAGCTGCGTCTCCGCGACGGTCAGGTTCATCATCGGCTCGGTGGCACGGATGCCGAAGCCGAAACCGTCCAGCAGATCCTGCGCGCGCCTGTTCATCGCGGGAAAGTCGATGCGGCCGAAGGCCCGCAGCGGCTCGCGGCCGAGGTAGAGATTCTCGGCGACGGTCATCGCCGGGACCGGGCTCAGTTCCTGCTCGACGATGGCGATGCCGTTGGCCAGCGCCTCCGCCGGCCCTTCGAACGCGACCTCCCTGCCATTGCGGCGGATCGTGCCGGCGTCTCGCGGCTGAATGCCCATGACGATCTTGAGGAACGTGGACTTGCCGGCGCCGTTGCCGCCGCAAAGCGCGTGGACCGATCCCCGCTGCAGACGGAACTGCCCGTTCCGAAGTGCCGGAACGCCCGAAAAGCTTTTGCTGAGGCCTGCGACCTCCAGCAGCACGCTGTCCATCTTTCCTCCCCAGGCCCGACGTCTGACATTTTTCACTTTGTCGTGGCATTTGTCGTATTTCACCGGATCAGGCAGATGTCAATTCAAATCTGAATTTTGTCAAAATCACGTCACCGCAAGGCGGAACGGCCTCTGCCGGGATCGAGAAGCCATTCCGGATCCGGGCGCGCATTCTCGCGGTTCGCATGGAAGGCGTACGGGAGGAGCCTGACCGCCGGGCGGATACCCTCTTGACCCTCGGTAGCGGAAAACCTAATCAACGCACGCTGTAGGGGTGTAGCTCAGTTGGTAGAGCATCGGTCTCCAAAACCGAGGGTCGTAGGTTCGAGTCCTATCGCCCCTGCCAGCATGTGAACGGGCCGCTCAGGCCCGGGCGCTGCTGCCCTGCGAAAGACGCAGGCCACTCAGCAATCCCGCGATGACGGCGAGCCCGGTGGCAATGCCGAGGCTGACGGGCTCCGCCCCCTGCGGCGCCACGTGAAAGATGAGCGCGACGACCGTCGCACCGCAGGTCATGCCGAGCAGCCGCGCCGCCGCCAGCATCCCGCCCGCGGCACCGGAGCGCGCCCGCGGCGCCGCAGCGAGCAGCGTGCGGTTGTTCGGGGCCTGGAAGGCGCCGAACCCGAGGCCGCAGACCCCCATCATCAGCACGATTGCGGCCGCCGGGGTGCCGGGCCCGAGCATTGTCAGCGACCCGAGGCCGACGGCGAGCAGCGCCATCCCGAACAGCCCGAGGATCCCGGCCGGGATCCGGTCGGACAGCCGGCCGGCAACCGGCGCGGCGAGGCCGATCGCCACCGGCCAGGGCGTCATCAGGAGGCCGGTGGCCACTTGATCGAGGCCGAGCGCCTGCTGGAAATAGAACGGCAGCGCCACGAAGGTGACGGCGAAGGCCGCGAAGGCGCAGATCGACGCGGACACCGACAGCGCGAAGACCGGGTTGCGGAACAGGTCGATCGGGATCAGCGGCGCCTGCTGGCCACGTGCCCGCCGTACCAGCATGACCCCGGCGGCAAACGCCGCCGCAATGCCGGCGGCGGCCGGCACCGCCGCGCCGCCGCGGGTCACCACGTCCGCGCAGACGAAGAAGAGTCCGAGCATCACCGCACTCAGCACCGCGCTCGTCCAGTCGAACGGCCGCTCCGACCGGTCGGAGAGCGGCAGGTGGCGCGTCAGCCAGAGATTGAGCAGGCCGAAAGGCACGTTGACCGCGAAGAGCCACGGCCATGGGCCGACCGCAAGGATGCCGGCTGCGAGCGAGGGCGCCACCGCGGCCGAGAGCGAGACGACGAGGCCGTTGAGCCCGATGCCGCGGCCGAGATGGCTGTCGGGGTAGGTGTAGCGCACGAGGGCGCCGTTCATGCTCATCAGGGCCGCGCCGCCGATCCCCTGCACGATCCGGGCCGCGACCAGCGTCGGCAGGCTGCTTGAGAGCGCGCAGAGCGCCGAGCCGAGCGTGAAGAGCGCAACGCCCACCTGATAGACCCGGCGGTAGCCAAGCCGCTCGCCCAGCGCCGCCAGCGGCAGCAGGAGGACGACGATTACCAGCTGGTAGGCGTTGATGACCCAGACCGCGGCGGACGGCGTGGCGCCGAGCTCTGCCGCGATGCTCGGCAGCGCGACGTTCACCACCGTGCCGTCGAGCACCGCCATGGCGATCCCGATGGCAATGGCGACGACGGCAAAATGGCGGCGGGGCGTCGGGAGCCCGTCGGAATGGATGCGGTCGGTCATGCTGTTCCCCGTTGCCACCGGCACGATGCTGCTGGCCGGGCAGCCGTCAAGGGTGGCCGGGGTGCCACACGGGCTGGAGACTTGCAAAGCGGCGCCTGCTGGCATAGGTGCAGCCGTCCGACGGAGATCGCACACATGGCCCGCACCAATCCCCTGCAGTTCATCCAGCAGGTTCGCGCCGAGACCGCCAAGGTCGTCTGGCCGACGCGGCGCGAGACGATGCTCACTACCGCCATGGTGATGGTGATGGCGGCGCTGTTCGCCACCTTCTTCTTCCTCGTCGACCTCCTGATCCGCTTCGGTCTCGAGACGATCCTGCGCGCGGCGTCCTGAAAGGGACGCGGGGCGGCGCCCCCAGTACGCCGCCCCTTGTTCCCGCCCTACCCTGGGCCCGCCCACCCCTGACCGGACCCGGCCCCTGCGCCGTCTTCGCGTCAGGGCATGAGCACCGTGTCGATCCCGTGGATCACCCCGTTCGACTGCATGACGTCCGGGATGGTGACGCGGGCCACGTCCCCCCTGGCGTCGGCGACGAAAACGGTGGCCCGGTCCACCTTGAAGGTCAGATCCTCGCCCTCGACGGTCTTGACCATGTAGCTGCCGCCCATTTCGGCAACCTTGGCCTTGATCGCCTCGGCGGTGAGGACGCCGGGCACGACGTGGTAGGTCAGCACCGAGGTCAGCTTGGCCTTGTTCTGCGGCTCGAGCAGGGTTTCGACCGTGCCGGAGGGCAGCGCGGCAAAGGCCGCGTTGTTCGGCGCGAACACCGTGAACGGCCCCGCGCCCTCCAGGGTACCCACGAGGCCGGCAGCCTTGACCGCGGCCACGAGCGTGGTGTGATCGGCCGAGTTGACGGCGTTTTCGACGATGTTCCTGCTGGGGTACATCGCGGCGCCGCCGACCATCGGATTGCCGGCGGACGCCGCGCCGGCGGCGAGGGCAAGGGCCATGATCGTGGCGGCGACGCTGCCGGACAGGCGGGTGTAGCTCGTCATCTGCGGTGCTCCTGAATGCAAGGCCGCGTCGGTGCGGCTCAAGGGGTACGGGAGGCCGCAAAAAAGAGTTTCGCCCGGCGAGGCAAAAGGTGCGGGCTCGCGCGTTGGCGTATAGGCTGGGGACGGCGGGAGAGGACGGCGGGTTGGACGACGCGGAGCTCGAGGGGCTGATCGGACGCTGCGCCCTCGGCGACCGCGGAGCGTTCCGGCAGCTCTACGACATCGCGGCGCCGAAACTCTTCGGGGTAAGCCTGCGTATCCTCGCCGATCGCGGGGACGCGGAGGAGGCGACGCAGGAGGCGTTCGTGCGGATCTGGCAGAAGGCGGGGCGGTTCCGGGCCGACCGGGGCAGCGCCCCGGGCTGGATCGTCGCCATCGCCCGGAACGCCGCCATCGACCGGCTGCGGACGAGGAAGGCGCCGGCCCGCGACATCGCCGACATGGTCGACCTCGCCGATCCCGGCCCGACGCCGGAGTGGAGCGCCGCAGCCGCACAGGACCGCCGACGGCTCGAAGGCTGCCTCGGGCAGTTGCCGGCCGACCGTGCGACGGCGGTGCGGGGCGCCTACATCGAGGGGCACACCTACGGGGAACTCGCGACCCGCCTCGGCGTGCCGGTCAACACGATGCGGACGTGGCTTCGGCGGGCGCTGATCGCGCTCAGAAAGTGCCTAGAGGCATGAGCGACCTGCCCGCCCTCCCCGACGGACCGGATCCGGGCGATCCCGACGCCGTCCTGGCGGCGGAGTTCGTCCTGCGGCTGCTCCCGGCCGAGGAGGAGGCGGCCTGCGCGGCGCGGGCCGGGCGCGACCCCGCCTTCGCGGCGGAGGTCGCCCGGTGGCGCGTGGCTCTTGGCGCGCTCGACGCGGAATACGCGCCGGTGACGCCGCCGGCGGTGCTGCGCGGGCGGGTGGAGGCGGCGCTGTTCGGGGCCCGGCCGTCGCTGGCGACGCGGCTCTGGGCGAGCGCCGCCCTGTGGCGCGGCGTGGCGGCTGCGGCGGTGGCTGCCGCGGTGGCCGTGGGCGTTCTCGGGGTGCCCGGGCGGCGCGAGACGCTGCCTGACCTCGTGGCGACGGTAGCGCCGGCGGTCGGGGACGTGCAGCTCGTCGCGCTCCTCGACCGGCAGGCGGGCGTGATCCGCTTCACCCGCATCGCGGGCGCGGCGCCGGCGGGGCGCTCGCTCGAACTCTGGCTCATGCCCGCCGGCGAGACCGTGCCGACGCCGCTCGGGCTCGTGCCGGCCGAGGATCGCTTCGCACTGACGTTGGCGCCGGGTTTGGCCGACCGGGTGGCACCGGGCGCGTCGATCCTCGTCAGCGAGGAGGCCGCGGGCGGCTCGCCGACCGGCCTGCCGCAGGGGCCTGTGGTGGCGAGCGGAGCGATTTCCGAGCTCTAGCGCGGATCGGCCTTGAACCTCCGGGGCGCCGGGTGTAGGGGGGCGGCTCTCGGAGGAACCGGGCGCGCATTCGATTCGGTTGCGCGCTCGTTTTCATTGCGCCGCTGCGCGGCCCAAGAACACCGCGGGCGGCCCACCGCCCGGAGATTGAGGTACGGAACGACGATGGCGATGCGCTGGTATTCGGTGAGCGTGCTCTCGAACTTCGAAAAGAAGGTCGCAGAGGCGATCAAGGAAGCGGCCGCCCAGCACCATCTGGAGGACGAGATCGCCGAGGTCATGGTCCCGACCGAGGAAGTGATCGAGATCCGCCGCGGCCGCAAGGTGCAGACCGAGAAGCGGTTCATGCCGGGTTACGTTCTGGTGAAGATGGAGATGTCCGACCGGACCTACCACATCATCACCTCGATCAACCGCGTGACCGGGTTCCTCGGGCCGCAGGGCAAGCCGACGCCGATGCGGGACGCGGAGGTGGCGCGCATCCTGAACCAGGTGGTCGAGGGCCAGGAGCGGCCGCGCTCGATCATCACCTTCCAGACCGGCGAGCAGGTGAACGTGACCGACGGACCGTTCGAGGGCTTCTCCGGCATGGTCGAGGAGGTCGACCAGGGCAACAGCCGCCTGAAGGTGTCGGTGTCGATCTTCGGCCGGGCGACCCCGGTCGAGCTGGAATTCGCGCAGGTCGCCAAGGCGTCCTGACGAACGGGGACGCGCCATCGGCGTGTCCCGATCCGAGCGTGGGCCGACGTCGCAGGATTTCGGACCACACAGGTGGGAGGCAGGACGGGCGCGCCCGGGGCTGCCGCACCACCCCATGTGAACGCCCCGAGGTCGCGTCCGACGGGCATGGAAGAAGGAGGCCATCATGGCCAAGAAGGTGGCGGGGCAGCTGAAGCTGCAGGTTCCCGCCGGCAAGGCGAACCCCTCCCCGCCCGTGGGCCCGGCCCTCGGTCAGCGCGGCATCAACATCATGGAGTTCTGCAAGGCGTTCAACGCCCGGACCCAGGAGATGGAGGTGGGCCAGCCGACCCCGGTCATCATCACCTACTACACCGACAAGTCCTTCACGATGGACGTGAAGACGCCACCGGCGTCCTACCTGCTGAAGCAGGCGGCGGGCCTCAAGTCGGCGTCCAAGACGCCGGGCAAGGGCGCGTCGGCGGGTTCGGTGACGCTCGCGCAGGTGCGCAAGATCGCCGAGACGAAGATGAAGGACCTGAACGCCAACGACATCGACGCAGCCATCCAGATCATTGCTGGCTCGGCGCGCTCGATGGGCATCGACGTGAAGGGCTGAGGCGATGGCGAAGATCGGAAAGCGCACCAAGTCGGCCCGTGCGGCCTTCGAGGGCAAGGAAAACCTGACCGTCGCCGAGGCCGTGGCGCTGGTGAAGGCCAACGCCACCGCGAAATTCGACGAGACGCTCGAAATCGCGATGAACCTCGGCGTCGACCCGCGGCACGCCGACCAGATGGTCCGCGGCGTCGTCAACCTGCCGAACGGCACGGGCAAGACCGTGCGCGTCGCGGTGTTCGCGCGCGGCGCGAAGGCGGACGAGGCGACGGCGGCGGGTGCCGACATCGTCGGGGCCGAGGACCTGATGGAGACGATCCAGGGCGGCAAGATCGAGTTCGATCGCTGCATCGCCACCCCGGACATGATGCCGATCGTCGGGCGCCTCGGAAAGATCCTCGGGCCGCGCAACCTGATGCCGAACCCGAAGGTCGGCACTGTGACGATGGACGTCGCGAACGCGGTGAAGAACGCCAAGGGCGGCGAGGTCCAGTTCAAGGTCGAGAAGGCCGGCGTCATCCATGGCGGCGTGGGCAAGGTGTCGTTCGACGACGGCAAGCTCGTCGAGAACGTCAAGGCCTTCGTCCAGGCGGTGAACCGGGCGAAGCCGTCGGGGGCCAAGGGCACCTACCTCAAGAAGGTG
>JBGALW010000106.1:0-12733 GCA_044223585.1 Amaricoccus sp. | reverse complement strand
CGCTTGATCACCTCGAGGATGTCCCGCTGCAGCATCGGCAGATAGTCCGGCGACGAGCGGTCGGTCCGCTCGTGCGACAGAAGGATCTGGAGCCGTTCCTTCGCCTGGTCGGCGGAGGAGGCCTTTCGGGTGCGGAAGAAGCTCAGCATGTCAGGCCGTCCGGCGCAGGAGGCGCTGGAAGATGCCGCGCTGCTCCGGCTGGATCTTGAGCTCGATCTGCTCGCCGATCAGCCGCGACACCGCGTCCTCATAGGCCTTGCCGGCGTTCGACTTCGCATCGAACACCACCGGCGTGCCGACGTTCGACGCCTTCAGCACCGCGGTGCTCTCCGGGATGATGCCGAGCAGCGGGATCGACAGGATCTCCAGGATGTCCTCGACCTTCATCATCTCGCCGCGCTGGACGCGCGCCGCGTCGTAGCGGGTGAGCAGGAGATGCGACTTGACCGGCCCCTCGCCCTTCTCGACCCGGTTGGTCTTGGACGACAGCAGGCCGAGCACCCGGTCGCTGTCCCGGACCGAGGAGACCTCGGGGTTCGTCACGACCACCGCCTCGTCGGCGAAGTACATCGCGAGATGGGCGCCCCGCTCGATGCCGGCCGGGCTGTCGCAGATGATGTAGTCGAACTGGTCGCGCAGCTCGTTCAGCACCTTCTCGACGCCGTCCTTGGTCAGCGCGTCCTTGTCGCGGGTCTGGCTGGTCGGCAGGATCGAGAGGTTCTCCAGCCGACGGTCCTTGATCAGCGCCTGCGCCAGCTTGGCATCACCCTGGATGACGTTGATGAAGTCGAACACGACCCGGCGCTCGCAGCCCATGATCATGTCGAGGTTGCGCAGACCGACGTCGAAGTCGATGACGACCGTCTTGTGGCCGCGCATTGCGAGGCCCGCGCCGATGGCGGCGGTCGACGTGGTCTTGCCGACGCCCCCCTTGCCGGATGTGACTACGATGATCTTGGCCAAGCGAAGGTCCTCTCCTGTTGGTGGTTACTTGAGCGGCTCGATGCAGAGCGTGTCGTCCTTGAGGAAGGCCTGCACGCGCTGCTGCCGGTGGGCGGGGTTGATGTCGTCGCTGGTCTGGTAGAGCCCGGCGATGGCGATGAGCTCCGCCTCGAGGCTCTGGCAGAAGATCCGCGCCGTCCGGTCGCCGTTGACGCCGGCGAGCGCCCGGCCGCGCAGCGGACCGTAGATGTGGATGTTGCCCTGCGCGATCAGCTCGGCGCCGGAGCTGACGGAAGCCATCACCACGAGATCGCCGCGGTCGGCAAACACCCTCTGGCCGGAACGGACCGGCTCCGTGATGAGCAGGCTCTGCGCCGGCGCGGGTTCCGGTGCCGGCGCGGCGGGCACCGCGACGGGCTTGCCACCGCGTTCCAGCGGCGTCTCGCGGCCACCCTGCAGGGAGATGAGGCCCGCGCCAAAGGCGGCGATCCCCTGCTCGGCGCTGTTGTTCTGGATGCCGAACGCCGTCAGCCGGCGGGCGCGGAGCGCCCGGACCAGCTTCACGAATTCCGCCTTGTCCTGAAGCTCGGGCGCCTGCTCCAGGTCGAGCACCAGCGGCGCGTTGACGAAGAAGTGCGGCGCCTGCCGCATCAGCGCGTCGAGCGCGTGGTAGAACGCCTGATCCGGGAAGCCGGAAAGACGAAGCACCACCGCGGTAAACTGCCGGCCGCGGACCTGCAGCGGCTGGGGCGCGACGGACACAGGTCCACTCTTGAGATTCGATGACGTCACGACACCCGCCTCACGTTGGTGCGACTCATTGCGACCGCTTTTTCTTGGACCACATCATATGGTGTTTCGCTCGCCCCGCAAGCGAACATCTGTAGACCATGTGCGATCGTGATGCCCCTCCGGCGCAGGAGCGCCGATTCTTCTCCGGGCAGGCCGACGTGGCCGCCGACCGGGAACTCCCGCGCGCGCCTGGGCGCCTTTTCGGCCTTTCCAAGACACGACAGATCGGCTAAGGGCCGCGGCTCGCGGGTCTCGCACCCTTGGAGGGAGCCCGCGCGTAACACATGGAGATGCCAGATGGCTGAGACACCTGTTCTCGAGGCCGTGGCGCGCAGCGGGACCGGCAAGGGGGCCGCCCGCACTGCACGTCGCGAAGGACTAGTTCCGGGCGTGATCTACGGCGGCGGCGAAGCCCCCGTCACGATCAACGTGAAGTTCAACGCGCTGCTGAAGCAGCTGAAGGCGGGCAAGTTCCTGTCGACCCTGCTCAACGTTCAGGTCGACGGCGTGGACACCCGCGTCATCTGCCGCGGCGTGCAGCGCGACGTGGTCAAGGACCTGCCGTGGTGAAGGACCTGCCGGTGCACGTCGACTTCCTGCGGCTGACCGACCGCACCCGGATCGCGCTGCACATTCCGATCGAGTTCGTGAACCGT
This sequence comes from Amaricoccus sp., assembly GCA_044223585.1. Taxonomy (GTDB): domain Bacteria; phylum Pseudomonadota; class Alphaproteobacteria; order Rhodobacterales; family Rhodobacteraceae; genus Amaricoccus. The sequence continues at coordinate 10,343 of JBGALW010000106.1, read as the reverse complement.
GACAAGTCGCCGGGCCTGAAGCGCGGCGGCACGCTGACCGAGGTGCGCCACGACCTCGAACTCTACGTCACCGCCGGCAACATTCCGGACAAGGTCGAGATCGACCTGTCGGGGACCGAGATCAACGACTCGATCCACATCAGCCACGTCACCCTTCCCGCCGGCACCTCGCCGGTCATCTCGGACCGCGATTTCGCGATCGCCAGCATCCAGGCGCCGTCGGGCCTGCGGTCCGAGGAGAACGAGGGCGAGGGCGAGGCGGCCTGATCGGCCGCGTCATTCGTGCTAGTCTCGGGCGCGCCGCGGTCCTCGCGGCGCGCCGTTCGACCTTCAGGGGATGGCGATGCGGCTCTTCGTCGGCCTGGGCAATCCGGGCGCGCAGTATGACCACAACCGGCACAACGTCGGCTTCATGGCCGTCGATGCCATCGCCGCGGCACACGGGTTCGGCCCCTGGCGTACGAAGTTCCAGGGCGAAGTGGCCGAGGGCCGTCTCGGGCTGGAGAAGGTGCTGCTGCTGAAGCCCGGCACCTTCATGAACCTCTCCGGCGACTCGGTGCGGGCGGCGATGCAGTTCTTCAAGCTCGCCCCCGTCGAGGTCGTGGTGTTCCACGACGAGCTCGACCTGCCGGCCGGGCGGGTGCGGGCCAAGACCGGCGGCGGCCACGCCGGACACAACGGCCTGCGCTCGATCGACGCCCATATCGGCCCGAACTTTCACCGGGTCCGGATCGGCATCGGCCATCCGGGCGAAAAGCGGCTGGTGACGAACCACGTCCTCGGCGACTTCGCCAAGGCGGATGAGGAGTGGCTCGATCCGCTGCTCGCCGGCATTGCCGACGGCGCCCCGGCGCTTGCCGGCGGCGACGTGGCGCGCTTCCTCAACGCCGTCGCCCGCCGGGCTGCGCCGCCGAAGCCCCCTGCCCCGCCCGCCTCGCCGGCACAGCCCCGCCCTGCGGCGGCGGAGGCACCGGCCCCGGAAGCGGCGGACGACCAACGCAGCCCGCTGCAGCGGCTGGCGGACCGCTTCCGGTGAGCGTCCGGGCGGCCTTTCTCGAGCAGGCCGGCTTCTGCGACCGCATGGGCTCGCCCTTCACCGCCCGCCTCTGCCGGCTGCTGGCCGAGCGGCTGGAGCCAGGCACGCCCGTCGCCGACCGCGTGCTGGGCTGGGCGGGCGCGGCCGGGCCGCGCAGCGACGCGCTGCCGCTGCGCCTTGCCGGGGCGCTGCACGGCCTCGTGCTGGAGGGCCGCGACCAGCGTCTCGCCGAGGTCTATCCGCCGGCCGACGCTGACGATGAGGCGCTGTGGACGGAGGTCGTCCGTGCCCTTGCCGGGCACCCGACCTTCATGCTCACCCGCCTCGACGGCCCGCCGCAGACCAACGAGACGCAGCGCACGGCCGCCCTGACGCCGGGGATGCTGACCGTGGCCGCGCTGACCGGGCTGCCGCTGGTGACGTCCGAGCTTGGGGCGAGCGCCGGGCTCAACCTGTACTGGGACCGCTTCGCCTATCGCTTCGGGGAGCCGACGTGGGGCGATCCCGCATCGCCCGTGCTGATCGCCCCCGCCTGGGACGGCCCCCCGCCGCCGCTGCCCGCCGCAACCGTCGCGTCGCGGGCGGGCGTGGACCGCGCTCCGGTCGACGTGACCGACGAGGCGTCCCGCCTCCGCCTTCTCTCCTTCGTCTGGGCCGACCAGCTGCAGCGCATGAGCCGGCTCGCCGCCGCGATCGACATCGCCCGCGCGTCCGGCGTGCAACTCGAATGCGCCGATGCCGTCGACTGGCTGGCCAGACGCCTTGCGGTCGCGCACCCCGGCCGCGCGCATGTCGTCTATCACTCGATCTTCTGGCAGTACCTGCCCGCGGAGGCGCAGGATCGGGCCCGCGCGCTGCTGGCAGCGGCCGGCGCCCGCGCCAGCGCCGACGCCCCGTTCGCCTGGCTCCGCATGGAGGGAGACGGCGCACCGCCGGAAGACGGCGCGGCGATCACCCTGACGCTCTGGCCATCGGGCGAGACGCGGCCGCTCGGCCGCGTCGACTTTCACGGCAGCTGGGTGCGGTGGGCCGGCTGGTAGACCGCCGCCCCGACGTTGCTTCGCAACGGGTGCCGGCCCGCTGCCAGAGCCGGAGAGTGATCAGGCGGCGACCAGCTGGCCGCGGACGAGCTTCTCGTAGTCGCGGGCGATCTGCTGGGTCAGCTCGCCGACCTCGAAGGTGAACTCGCCGATCGAGCCGACCGGCGTCACCTCGGCGGCGGTTCCGGTCAGCCAGCATTGCTCGAAATCCGCCATCTCGCGCGGCTCGATGTGCCGCTCGTTCACCCGGATGCCCTTTTCCTTCAGCATCTGGATGACGGTCTGGCGGGTGATGCCGTTGAGGAAGCAGTCGGGCTCCGGCGTGTGCACCTCGCCGCCCTTGACGAAGAATACGTTCGCCCCGGTCGCCTCGGCGACGTAGCCGCGATAGTCCATCATGATCGCGTCCGAACAGCCCTTGGCCTCGGCCGCATGCTTGGACATCGTGCAGATCATGTAGAGGCCGCTGGCCTTGGCCTTCGACGGGATCGTCTCCGGGCTCGGGCGCTTCCACTTCGAGATGTCGAGCTTCGCGCCCTTCATCTTGGCGTCGCCATAGTAGGCGCCCCACTCCCAGACCGCGATCGCGAGGTGCACCGGGTTGCGCGCCGAGGCGACCCCCATGTCGGGGCCGGAGCCGCGCCAGATGATCGGGCGGATATAGGCGTCGGCGAGGCCGCTCTCGGCCAGCGCCGCCGCCTTCGCCGCCTCGATCTCGTCGGCGGAATAGGGATGCGGCATTTCCAGCAGGTCGCAGGACGTCAGCAGGCGGTCGGTATGCTCGCGGCTCTTGAAGATCGTGCCGCCGTAGGCCCGCTCGCCCTCGAACACCGCGCTCGCATAGTGCAGGCCGTGCGTTAGGACGTGGATCTTCGCCTCCCGCCACGGCACGAAGGCGCCATCCATCCAGATGACCCCGTCCCGGTCGTCGTAAGCGCCCGCCATCTCGCCATTCCCCGTCTTGTTTCAAATTGCGCCCGAGTCGCGGCCTGCGACACTTTCTTGCGCGAATGTGCGGCGCTGCATACCGATTGGGGCTTGGAATGTCAACATGCCTGACATAACTTGTGAGCGCGAGGCGGGCGATAGAACGGCACGGGACCGACAGATGGGCGGCGGCTTTTCCACGAACGCGACACGGAGCGACCAGCTCCGCTTTCTGACCGACGACCAGCTGAGGCAGGGCGTCGAGTTGATGTTCTTCGCCTATCGCGGCTTCACCGCCGATCCCGACCGCATCCTCGAGGCGCGGGGCTACGGGCGCGCGCACCACCGGGCGATCCATTTCGTCAACCGCCGGCCCGGGCTGACGGTGAACGAACTTCTCGACCTGCTCGGTGTCACCAAGCAGAGCCTCAACCGCGTGCTGCGGCAGCTGGTGGATGACGGCCTGATCGAGAGCCGGGTCGGAGTGACCGACCGCCGGCACCGCAACCTGCGGCTGACCGCGGCCGGCCGCGCGCTGGAACAGGAGCTGTCGGCGGCGCAGCGGCGGCGGATGCGCGCGGCCTTCTCCAACGCCGGGCCGGAGGCGGTGCACGGCTTCCGCACCGTGCTGGAACAGATGATCGATCCGGAGCTGCGCGAGCGGGTGCTGAACTGGCTTGAGACCGGCCGGGGCTGAGGGGCAAGGCTGCGATGACCGAGACGCCGCAGGTGCATGTGCTGGTGGTCGACGACGACGCCAGGCTTCGGTCGCTGCTGCAGAAGTTCCTGACGCGCAGCGGCTTCATGGTGACGGTCGCCCGCGACGCCCGGCAGGCGCGGGCGCTGCTGGAAGGGCTGGAGTTCGACCTGCTGGTGCTCGACGTGATGATGCCGGGCGAGGACGGGCTGGCGTTGACCGCCGGGTTGCGCGAGACGATGACGACGCCGATTCTGCTCCTCACCGCCCGCGGCGACGCCGACGACCGGATCCTCGGACTGGAGGCGGGGGCGGACGACTATCTCGGCAAGCCCTTCGAGCCGCGCGAGCTGCTGCTGCGGATCAACGCGATCCTGCGCCGGGTTCCGAAACCGCAGCCGAAAGCGGACCCGCCGAAGACGCTCCGCCTCGGCGAGGTCCGCTACGACCTCGGCCGCGGCGAGCTCTGGCGCGGGCGCGAACTGATCCGGCTGACGGCGACCGAGGCGATGCTGATGCGCATCTTCGCCGCCCGCCCGCACGAGCCGGTGTCGCGCAGCGAACTCGTGGAGGATCTCGGCGGCGGGGTTGCCGAGGCCCAGGAGCGCGCGGTTGACGTCCAGATCACCCGGCTCCGCCGCAAGATCGAGGACGATCCCCGCGCGCCCCGCTACCTGCAGACCGTCCGCGGCTCCGGCTACATGCTCGCCCCCGACTGAGGGCGAGGCCGGAGCGCCCCGGCCACCCGCCCCACGGTTCGCGCGGCCTAGAGTCCGGTGCGCACCACATTCGGTGCTCGCACGGATTCGACTTGATCTTTCCCTGCCGCTTCCTTAGGTACCCGCGACAGCCTTGGGGAATAGGTTAACGGTAGACCAGCGGACTCTGACTCCGTTAGTCCTGGTTCGAATCCAGGTTCCCCAGCCAACCTAACGCCCTGATATCGCCAAAGAATTTTCGTACGCTTTTCGTTCCGCGCGCCATTTTCTGCCCTTTTCTGCCCTTTTTTCTGCCCTCGCGGTTCACGTCCCGATCTGGTTGAGTTCCCGGCGCCGGCCAAGGAAGCTTGATTTCCTTATCTGATGGCAGTCCTTCGGGTGGTGAACAGCTCAGGCTTGGACCACCAACGGACTCCTGCGCTCAAGAGGGGGACGTGCCATCGGACATTGAAGGTCGGACGCGCAGTGACGGCCCTCTGCTGCCGCTCGACGGTCTCTAGGTCAGCGTCCGCTGCGCGCCCCATATCGGTCGTTCGCGACGCTGCCTTTGAATGTCTACTTTTGACCTCGGAGCGAGCGCCGGCCACTCGGTCGAGGCGCCGAGATTTGCTAAGCTGTTGACTGTCCACAGTAATGGAGACTCTAGCAGCATGCTTCGCGAAACTGTACGCTTGCCCAATTGCTTGGAGGACAAAACTGTGCGGCACCACAACTTCACATTGAAGGTCAAAGAGGAAGCGTTCTATCGGCAGGGTGGGCTGTGTGCGCATTGCGGGGAGCCGCTGGACGACGTGATCGACCGAGCGCATCATGTGGTTCCCGATCAGGCAAGCCGCGGCAAGCATATCGATGCCTTCCTCGGCACCGTGGACAACTGCGTGTACCTGTGCGTGATGTGCCATGGCGTCGTTCACGATGGAGGCAGGATGCGCTATGGGGCAATGGCACCGCCATCGTACTATCGCCACTCACACAAGGATGGTCGCGACGCCCACAACGAGTGGCTGGGCCGGCTCGATCGGCTGATCCGGACGCGTTACGAGGGGAACAGAAAGTCAGGTTCCCGTAACCGAACCCTGCGCTGATGTCTCGACCCTCCAGGTTCCGGTCTTCGTGGGAACCGGGTCGGGCAAGGGGCCGGCAGGGGTCACCTTGTTCGAGGGGAGCCCGACCAGCGCGGTGAAGCGCCCCGTGGTGGTAAATAGGGCCACCGGGGATGGACCGGCCTCGATGGTTTGCGCCAGGGAGCCGGGTTCGACGCTTCCCACCACGGTTGCGATCGTTCCCGGGACGTCGGCAAACCCTGTGGCCGTGTAAAGCCTGGCCGCGACCTGCGACAGCGCGAGGATTAGGTGCTGGTCGAGAACCACGGCATTGCGGCCGGCGAGCACGGTGTTCAGGGCCTCATCAAGCGCGACGACTCCATCCCAGCCTTGCCATGACCAGCCGGCGTCCGGTGTCAGCTTGAGGCTCGAGGACTTAGTGAGGATGTCAGGCATCGGAGCCCTCGTGGCGCAAGACTGGTATCGACCCCCAGCCGCTGCGCGGCAAGGAGCCAATGGGGGGCGGGCTTTTTCGGCGGGAACAGGAAGCGCCACTCGACGCGCGACGCGACCGGGACCAGAGCTTCGAGCAGGGCGACGAGCTTGTCGGATGGCCCTACTCCCTGCCCACTGCCGATGACCCAGCGATCGGCCACAATCTGCTCCAAGGCGTTGTCGGCACTCAGGTCCACCTCGAATGCGAGGGTAGAGCCACGCTCATGTACGCCGGCTCCGAGCACCAGGTCGGATCCCAGCCGACTGTAGCGGCGCCCCAGGCGCGAACGATCCCCGGGCGCGATCTGGAGGTGACTGGCGACACGCGGAATGAAGCGCACTGGAATGGCGAGCCAGCGCTGTAACGCCAAGGCCAGCGACTGGCCGCTGTGGGCGATGCTGTGGAGATGCGGGAGCAATGCCAGCAGGACCACGACGTCGCGGCCGGTCAGACGCTCGGCCAACTCGCTGTAGCCCAGCCGGCCGACCATGGCGCGGGCGCTTTCCTCGTCCGCGGCGGTCCAGCGCCACAGTTCGGTCGAACAACGTGCAGCGTTCGACCACCAGATGATTTCGGCTTCGGCCGCACCAACAATTTCGGGCGGGGTGTCGGCCGGCAGCACGCGCGAAGCAACCCCTTTCATGCGCCAGCCTACCTCTCTACGAGCTTGATCCGAAAGCTGTGGCCAAGAGAACCCGACTGGGTCAACCGTTCTTCCAAGAGCCAGGAAACGTCGTCGCGATCGCGGTCTGAAAGAATGCCGTCCTGGACCGGGATCAGTATTTCGATGTAGGGCAAGACGCCGGCATGCCCCGCGATGCGGCCCATGCGGTGGACGAAGGAGATGCCGCCGGGTTCGATCAGCCGGTTGACTCCCATATAGTCCTGCGCCGCCAGCAGGGCGACGATCTCGCGGCGGGTGACGGCGCGGCCGCGGCCGGCCAGGCCCGAGGCAAAGGCACGCCAGAGGTCGCTCTCGTCACCGGCGGGCGCCGTGCTCTGCCAGACCTCCAGCAATTCGCCGCCGTCGATGCGCTCCTTGCCGTCCGATTCGAGCCTCTCGCCGACCTGGACCGCATCGTGAACCGTTCCCTGCAGCGGCACATACTCGTACTCGACCGAGACATGCTCGCTGCCGGGATCATCCCAGGCCAGCTCGGCGATGAAGTCCTGATGCTCCAACAGGGGCAGCACCGTATAGGTGTCGAGAGAAGTGGCTGCGCAGGCACGACGATCGTAGAGCTCGCGGGCGTTTTTCACATCGCGGACGCGACGGATCAAGACTGCCTGGTCCCCCCTGATCCTGTCGCTGCGAGGAATGAGCCGCGCCTGGAGGCCGGCGTTGAGGATCCCGGGGAGGCGGTCCGAAAACACAGCTGCGTTGGGCCGCAGACCTGACAGGAAGGCCAGCGCCGCGGGTTCCAGCGGCTCGCTCCACTCGATGCGCAGCCAGTAGAGCGACTGCTCCCCCAGCGCGAAGCGTTCGAGACCGACGAGGAGACCGGCAGGTAGCCGCAGCAGGTTGCGCATCAGGCGATGCGGGGGCCGCATCTCGAGTAGGGGATTGGTGCCGTCGGACCCGTCGGGAAGCTTTGCACGGCCCTCGGACCCGGCTTGGTCGGCTGACCGCATCCCCGACCATGGCCTCGCCAGCAGGCGGTCCACGAGCACGCGCTGCTGCGTCGTCCGGGGGGTGAGGTGGAAGTCGACCGTCTCGCCCTCCGTCACGGTCAACGGGCCGGTCTCGCCCGGCAGGTCGAGCCCCAACCAGAGGTGGCCATCGCCATGAACGAACTGAATTCGCGTCTCCGGAGGCAGCAGTACCGGAAAGGACCGGGCAGAGAAGTAGCTGTCGTGGTCGCCGCTGCGGGCGCGCAGGCGATCGCCCGGCTCGACAGACGCCGCGCCGAAGCGGAGCCCTCTCGCCCCTCGGAGGGTGTAGATGCCCCACCAGCCTTTCAGCTCGAGCGTCGCATCGACCTGACGGCTGACCAGGGACTCGAGCGGATCGCGCGCGGCGCTGCCTTCCGGCGTCGGAGCCAGCGCCAGCGGATCGATGATCTCGCGCAGGGCCTCGCGCAGGGATTGCAGAAGGGCGCGGTGCTCGCCGGAGACATCCGCCGGCCAGGTGGGCGGATCGGCAGAGTCGGCGGTCGCTGGTCTTTTTCCGCGTGACATCATGGCTCTAGTTCAGCTTTATCTTGGCGCCTTCGACGGTGACGTCGCCTTTGGTCGAGACCTTTATGCCATCGCTGGCCTCAAGTAACAGGGTCCCGGCCTTGATCTGGAACTGCTCTTTGGCATTCAATTGCACGGATTTGGCCGTGACCTCGCACGCCCCCTGTTCGACGATGATCGAGACCTTGGCCGGATCGCCTGCGACGATGTGAAGAACAGGACCATCGGAGTGAACGCGCAGCCTGATCTCCTCGCGGTTTTCGGTCTGCTTGATCCGCACCTCGGTGCCAGCATCGGTTCGCGCCAACAATACGTCGCCGACGCCGCCCTCAATCGAAGGCAGGGCAGAGCCGTGGTACAGCGCCCCGACCACAACAGGGCGGCTGGGGTCGGCGTACTCGAACTCGACCAGTACCTCATCGTCGACCTGAGGCACCCAGAGTGCGCCATGCCCCGATCCGGCCGCTATGGCGGCGACGCGCACCCAGGCGGTGGGCTTGCCGTCCCACGCGAACTTCACCCGCACGCGGCCCAGCTTGTCCGGGTCATTGTTGTCGGCCACCGTGGCAGGGGCGGCACCGAGCCGCGGAGCGGCAGGCACCGACGAGCCGAGGCGGTCTTTGGGGACGGCTACGACAAGGCTGGCGCGGCTGCCCTCGCGCGACGGGTACGTATAGTCGAGGGTCAGGCTGTTCACAACCAGCGCTTCGGAGACCATGTCGTGTCCGGATACGCGCAGGATGCTGCCGACGGTGATATCCGGACGGCGGGTTGAGAACTCATAGCGGAGCGAGCGTGCGCCAGCTTGACGCGCCTTGGCCCGCAGTTGATCGGTAAGTGCGTTGGCCGAGCTCGCCTCGAGGTCGGCGGGGCTGTCGGGAGGCCCTGGAAACAGCTTGTCCAGCGAACCTGAGACGGTCTTGCCGTGTGGTCCGTCAACAGCGGCGGCCGACACCGAGTCCCTCAGGGTCGCATAGGGAAGGTAGGTCGTGGTCGTCGCTGCCACCGCAACGGCAGCGGGCTCGAGGATAATGCGCAAGGCTTCGATGTCCGCCGCGGCGAGGTCGATAGAGGGACCGCTGGCCTTCTCGGCGATGACGACTTTTGTGTCATGCTCATAGACGACCAGCCCGACGCGCGCGGAGACCCGAGACACGAAGTCGAAGTCCGTTTCCCCCACCTGCGCGAGGTAAGGCACCGCCTGGCCGGCGAGCCCGCCGGAGGCATTGATCTCTGCCGGCACTCCGGCGGCCACTAGGACCGCTTCGAGAACCTGCCTGGGCGACTGGTCCACAAAGCCGCGGCTCCGCCGCCCCTGCGTCAGGCTGTGCAGCGGGCCGTAACCGGTCAGCTCGTAGCCGCCCACTTGCACCGATGCCTGCGCAACTAGGCACTGGAAGCGACCCGCAACGCCTTCGCGCTGCAGTTCCAGCGAAAGTGGCTGGGCCAGCATCTCGGAGAAGTGCCGGCCGACATCCCTGGGGGGCACACCAGTGGTGAACTCTACGGAGAGACAGGTGGGCTCGCCCAGTGACTGCCGGACCTGCAGCCTCGTCCAGCGATCCGGAATCGCGCGACCGGCGACGCTGACTTTCGTATCCGTGCGGGTCATGGACGCCTGAGTGCTTGGGCGAGAAGCGGAGGGCTTGAACCGACTACGTCTTGCCGTACTTCCGAATATTGACTGTCTCGTTAGCAGCGCCGGCGAAGAACTGCATCCAACCGGCCCGCAGCGTTAGCGTCTCCCTGCCGAGCGGCCTGCCTTCGGTCTGCGCCATCGACCAGTATTCCACGAAGGCATCCTTAAACGAGACCGAGTACAGTTCCTGTTTCTCATCATCAACAATGGTGATATTGCCCTCAAAAGTCTTTTTAGTGCCGTCCTCGTTGGTTGCCAGGCCAAACAGCGCGACAGTGGGGTGGGCGGTCGCCCCCCGTTCGATGCTGATCTCGCCGAACTTTGGCCTTGCGTTACCCAGGTGGCCACCGTGGGTAGGCGTCTCGTAGTTGAACTCAACGGACGCGACATCGGTCAACTCGACGCCATTGATCTTGACTACAGACGGAGTGGGCATGGGTTATCTCCCCCTACTCGGGAATGAACATCTTGATGTCGTAACTCCTGTTGCCGTCGCCGGCAGCCGTCATCTTGCAGTCGCCGGAGTAGAGCTCGATAGACTCGTAAGCGACCTGCTTGGATTCATTGA
>JBGALW010000105.1:0-13180 GCA_044223585.1 Amaricoccus sp. | reverse complement strand
GGTAGGTGAGCGTCAGGATCGCCCCGCCCCGTCCCATCAGCGGAACCGCCCGACGCGTCAGGTCGACGAGGCTGTAGCAGGAAATATCGAGCGATCTCAGGAAATTCGCCCGCGTCGTCTCGAGGAACTGCCCGTCCAGTTCCGCCTTGTCGGAAAAGGCGATGGCGTGGACCAGAATGTCGAGCCCGCCCCACTCCTCGCCCACCCGCGCGAACAGCGCGTCGAGCGAGGCCGCATCCTGCACGTCGGCCGGCGCGATGAAGGTCGACCCGAGGCTCTCGGCGAGCGGGATCACCCGCCGCTCGAAGCCCTCGCCCTGATAGGTGAGGCCGAGCGTCGCCCCCTGTGCCGCAAACTCGCGCGCAATGCCCCAGGCAATCGAATGGTCGTTTGCGACCCCGAGGATCAGCGCCTTCTTGCCAGCCAGCAACCCCGCATGCGCCACCGCCGTCACCCCGCGTACCGGCTGAGGAGCAGCGAGGCGTTCGTTCCCCCGAAGCCGAAGCTGTTGGTCATCACCGTGTCGAGCCCGGCATTGTCCACCCGTTCCACGGCGACCTCGCCCGGACGGATGCCGGGGTCGAGCGTCTCGACGTTGATCGACGGGGCGATGAAGTCGTCCTTCAGCATCAGCAGGCAGTAGATCGCCTCCTGCGCGCCGGTCGCACCCTGGCTGTGGCCGGTCATCGACTTGGTGGAGCTGATCGGCGGAGTCTGTCCCTCGCCGAACACCCGCCGCACCGCCTCCACCTCGCTGACGTCGCCGACCGGCGTCGAGGTGCCGTGCGCGTTGATGTAGCCGACGCGCCGCCCCTGCGGCAGCGTCGAGAGCGCCAGCCGCATCGCCCGCTCGCCGCCGACGCCGGACGGCGCCACCATGTCGTGCCCGTCCGAGGTCGCGCCGTAGCCCGTGACCTCGGCATAGATCTTCGCGCCGCGGGCCCTCGCGTGCTCCAGTTCCTCCAGCACGACCATGCCGCCGCCGCCGGCGATGACGAAGCCGTCGCGGTCGGCGTCGAAGGCCCGCGAGGCCTTCTCCGGCTGGTTGTTGTAGCGGGTGCTCATCGCCCCCATCGCGTCGAAAAGGCAGGAGAGCGTCCAGTCGAGTTCCTCGCCGCCGCCGGCGAACATCACGTCCTGCTTGCCGAACTGGATCTGCTCCACCGCGTTGCCGATGCAGTGGGCGCTGGTCGAGCAGGCGGAGGTGATCGAGTAGTTTATGCCCTTGATGCGGAACGGTGTCGCGAGGCAGGCCGAGACGGTGGAGGACATGCAGCGGGTGACCATGAACGGCCCCATCCGCTTCGGACTGCCCTTCTCGATCACCGTGCGGTGTGCCTCGAACATGTTCCGGGTCGACGGCCCACCCGAGCCGGCGATGAGGCCGGTACGCTCGTTGGAGACGTCGCTCTCCTCCAGCCCGGCGTCGGCGATCGCCTGCTCCAGCGAAAGGAAGGCGTAGGCCGCGCCATCGCCCATGAAGCGCAGCTGCCGCTTGTCGATATGATCGGCGACGTCGATGTCGGGCCTGCCCTGCACCTGGCAGCGGAAGCCGTGCTCGGCATAGTCAGGCGCGAAACTGATGCCCGAACGGCCTTCCTTCAGCGCACTCGAAACGGCGTCGGCCGAGGTGCCGATGGATGAAATGACCCCCAGGCCGGTGACGACGACGCGGCGCATGGCCACCTCCCCTAATCGGTGAAGAGACCGACCTTCATGTCGGTTGTTGTATAGATGACCTCGCCGTCGGCCCGCATGGTGCCGTTGGCGATACCGAGCTTCAGCTTGCGGTCAATGACGCGGGTGAACTCGACGGTGTACTCGACGAGCTTCACGGCCGGCGTGACCATGCCGGTGAACTTCACCTCGCCGACGCCAAGCGCCCGGCCACGGCCGGTCATGCCGCGCCAGCCGAGATTGAAGCCGGTCAGCTGCCACAATGCATCGAGACCGAGGCAACCGGGCATCACCGGATCGCCGAGGAAATGGCACTTGAAGAACCAGAGGTCCGGCTTGATGTCGAACTCGGCGACGACGTGGCCCTTGCCGTCCGGACCGCGGTCCGCCGAAATGTCGGTGACCCGATCCATCATCAGCATCGGCGGCGCCGGCAGCTGCGGATTGCCCGGGCCGAACATCTCGCCACGCGCGCAGGCCAGGAGCCCGTCGTAGTCGATTTGCGTCGGCCTGCCGTCCATCATGCCGGGTTCCCAGCCTGTTCCCTTGCGGGCGACCTCTATCATCCGCCCGCCGCGACACGCAAGGCCTCCCCCCGATCGGGCCTGCCGCATCGGCCGACGCCCGTCATTAACCAGGGAGAGGCTGGAAAAACCCTCGACAATTCGCTATTGCTCACAGGACAGGCAGAAAACGCGAGACGCGACCCGTGACAATTCAGGACCGGCGGCCTTCCAGACTTCGGGCAGTAGCCTGGCTGACCGGCGCCGGCCTGCGCCCGACGCGCCAGCGCCTCGCGCTTGCGGAACTGCTGGTCGGCGACGGCCGTAACCGCCACGTCACGGCGGAGGGACTCCACGAAGCCGCGCGATTGCACGATGCGCCGGTGTCGCTGGCCACGGTCTACAACACCCTGCGCGCCTTCTGCGACGCCGGCCTCATGCACGAGGTCACGGTGGACGGAACGCGGTCCTATTTCGACACCCGCACCGACAACCATCCCCACTACTACTGGGAGGAGGATGGCCGCCTGACCGACGCGCCGAACGCCGCCGTGGTGTTCGCGGGCGAACCGGTCCTGCCGGAAGGGGCAACGCTGAGCCGCGTCGACGTCGTGATCCGCCTGCGCCGGACCGAAGCGGACTGACACGATCTCCGCCATCGCGCTTTGGCGCGGGACGAAGCCTGATATCACTGCCGCAGGAACAGGGCCGCCGGCGCCCCACCAAACTCGCGCGTTTCAGTCCTGCCGATCCACCCGGCTGAACAGCACCACGCTCCCCTCGCTGTGGTACTGGTCATAGTGGAAGTAGCGCGCCGCCATCGTCGCGAAGACCCGCCGCATCCCCTCGCGGCCGATGACGCCCTGATGCAGTTCAAGAAACACCTTGCGGATCCCCCCGAGGTTGACCCGCTCGAGCAGCTCGACCTCGCCGCCCTCGATGTCGACGACGAGCAGCGTGGGCCGCACGTCCTCGATCAGCCGGTCGAGGTCCAGCACCGGCACGTCGATCGCCTGCAGATACGCATCGCCGGCGTCCAGCGACGAGGCCCAGAACTCCCGCCGTACGTAGAAGCGGCAGGAGGTCATGGCCGGCGACGGAAATGCCACCGCGTTCTCGACCGAAACCTTGTCCGAGAGCCCGTTCAGCGCCACCGTGCGCGCGGCGAGCCGCGCCAGCTGCGGATTTGCCTCGACCGTGACCACGGCTTCCACCAGCGGCGAGCGCGCCATCACCGTCGTCACATAGCCGAGCCCGGAGCCGAGTTCGACCACACGCTCGCCCGCGCGAAGCAGGCCGGGGACATGGCGGGATTCCTCCTGCTCGTACCAGCCGCCGAGCATCGCGTCCCCGAGCCGACCGGCGAGGACGCCCGGCTCCACCGCCAGCCGGATGCCGTTGTAGGTGATTGTCGTCGTGTCAGGTTCAAACGGAGCCGGCATGGCGGTAACGCCGCGCAGCAGCGCCGCGGCTTGGTCTGCGTCGCGGACGGACAGCTGGCGTCGGTCGCGCGCCAGTTCCGCGCGGATGAAGTCGCGGTCCCGATCCTCGACCGTGACGCCCAGCCGCCGCGACTCCGCGATCAGCCCCAGCGCCGCGCCATGCGCCACCCGCCAGCGCGCTTCCTCCTCAAGGCCGGCGCACCCGATCGCCACGACCGCTTCGAGGCCTTCCGCCGCCCCGGGCGCCGCCGCCGGGTCCAGCGGCTCCAGACCGAGCACCAGCCGCTGGGCGGAGACCGCCCGCAGGCGAAGCGCCTCGGCCGGCCGTGGCACGGCCGGCAGCCGTCCCAGCGTTTCCGGCAGGTTCCACACGGGCCCCCGCCAAGCGAGCCGTCGGGCGAGTTCGACGTCGCCGGCCTCCGGACAGGCACGGAAGCCGCCAGCCGCAAGCAGGGCGTCGCGATCGAGCAGCGCCAAGTCGAGGGGCATCCCGCCCCATTTCGGCGGGATCGCCGCCCCGTCCACCAACCCGGCATCGGGCGGCAGGTGCACCGTCGGGCAGGTGCCGGTCCCCTCCTCGCGATGGCCGCACCCGACGGCGACGCACCGCCCGATCGCCATGAATCCGGCCAGTGTCTCCAGCCAGTGCGGGTCGGCCACAGCCCCCGGACCGATCAGCGCCACCAGCGGGGCGCTCGCGCGCATCAGAGCGAGGTTCAGCCGCGCGACGGGGTCGAGGCCCGGCGCGGCAATGGACGTCACGCACGGATCGGCCACGACCGTGTCGCCGACCAGCAGGCACTCCACATCCCCGAGGGTCTGCGCCCGGACCGATGCGAGCGTCGCACCGAGGTCATCCGCCCGGCCCGGCAGGCCAACGAGAACCGAAACGGCGGGCAAGGCTCAGGCCACCCCTTCGGCTGCGACGTCGAGGCCCGCACCGGACAGCTGGAAGACGAACCACGTTTCCCGTGGCAGTGTCATCCCGAGCCGGATCCACTCCGCCCCCGCCAGCCGGGCGGCCAGGTCGGAATCGACCACCGCCTCGTAACCCGCAAGTCGGTGCCCGACCTCGAACCGTGCGATGTCCACGCTGACACCCGGCGCATAGACCGCCAGCACCACGGTGCGCGCAGGCAGGAGCCGCGCCTCGAACCGGATGCGCGTGCCGGCGGGCAGATGCTCAACGGGAAATTCCAGCGTCGCCCAGCCGACACCGACCCGGTGTCCCTGCTGGACCTCGACCACCGGCCCGGTGCCGTCCGGCCCTGTCTCCAGCAGTCGCACATGGAACGGCTCGGCCGCGGGTTCGGCGAAGTTCAGGCGCATCGCCCCGAACGCCTCGCCGGGCGCCGGCAATGCCGCCTCGGACGGGGCAACGCCCTGCGGGATCAGCGTTTCAACCTGGCCCATGGCCTACTCCCCTGCCGAAGGAGGCCTCTCTTAGCCTCCCAACCGGAGGATGAGAAGGCCAATCCGGCAGGGCGGGGATCAACCCGCGTGGTGCAGGGTCTCGAACAGCCGCGGATCGTAGCTCCGCTGTGCAAACGTCTCGCCCATCGTCAGGATCGACACTGCATCGTGGCTGTGCAGCGATTCCTGATGGCTTGCCACCACCCGGAAGTCGCCAACGCGGCCGTCGCCCGCGAGGCTTTCGCAGAGCAGCCGCACCGCGTCCTCGACGAAGATAGCGTTGGCCCCGTTCAGCTCGGCGAAGGCCTGTTCGTCCTCGCGCTTCACCATCACCTGCGTCTCGGTCGGGATCGCGGCGTTGCAGAGCTCGACGAGATCCTCGAACCAGAGGGTGTCGGGCCCGACCAGTTCGACGGACACCCGCGCCACCGACCTCTGCGAATGCGGCGTGGCAATCTGGTTACGCGTCCGGCGCGCGTGCTCGGAGAGTTCCAGCGAGCAGGGGCAGGTCGACGAGTAGACGTAGTCGAGATGCAGGATCCGCTGCGTCTCGCCATTCGTCTTCAGCATCTCCAGGGCGATGTTGTAGTACTGGTAGCCCTCGAGCCCGCTGCGGAGCGACCGCTTCAGCATCGGATAGCTGATGCGCATCATGATCCGCGCGTCGAAGCTCTCAAGGTCGGCGAGATAGCTGTCGAGCACCGCGCCGATCACCTCGAACGAGAACGATGTCTCGGCGTGCTTGTAGAAGGACCGCATGATCCGGCTCATGTTGATGCCCTTCTTGTTGGCATCGAGCGAGACCGACCCCGTCACCGAGGTCTCCAGCTGCACCGGCGCCCCGTCGCGCGTCCGGAAGCGGATCGGCAGGCGGAAGTTCGAGATCCCGACATGCTGGATGCCGGTCCGCGCGCCCTTGATCAGGCTGCCCGGTCCGTTCTGCAGGTCCGGCAGCGAGGCGAGGTAACGCTTGTCCGGCGCGAAGTCGGGATAGCTGTGATTGAACGCCGGGTACTGGCCGCCGCGGTGCGCCAGCAGCGCCGCCAGATCCGCCGTCCCGTTGCCGGAAGACGCATCGCCCGCCCAGGCGAGGAGCACGCGCGCCGCGGCTTCGGCCTCTGCCTTGCTCGGCCGGTCGTCGTAGGGAAGTGCCGCGCCATCGAGGACAAGCGGGTTCTGAACGTTCATGGCGTCACTTCTCTCCACATGGTCGTAGCAGCACCGGCGTTGCCGCTTTCGGTCGACGATGCCTAGTTGAGGCGGTTCGCCCGGAAATCAAGAGCGTCGCCGCCCCTTTGGCGACAACCAAAAGAGGAGAACCGTGACAATTGCAATCGTCCCGGTCGATCTCGGTTACTAAACGGTAACAGGCACCTTCAGGGCCGCCAGCACGTCGCGCACCAGATCCTCCGGGTCCTCAAGCCCCAGAGACAACCGGATCAACCCGTCGCCGATCCCGAGCCCGGCCCGCTGCGCCGGCGTCAGCCGCTGGTGCGTCGTGGTCGCCGGGTGGGTGACGATGCTCTTCGCGTCGCCGAGGTTGTTGGAGATGAGGAAGATCTGCAGCGCATCGAGCATGCGGAACGCGGCTTCCTTGCCCCCCACAAGGTCCAGCGCCAGCATCGTGCCGCCAGTCTCCATCTGGCGCGCCGCCACCGCGTGCTGCGGATGGTCCGGCAGGCCGGGATAGATCACCCGCTTCAGCGCCGGGTGGCCCTGCAGCGCCTGCGCCAGCCGCGCCGCCGCCGCCGCCTGGGCCCGGCAGCGGAGGTCCAGCGTCTCCAGCCCCTTCAGCATCACCCAGGCGTTGAACGGGCTGAGCGCCCCGCCGGTATGCTTGAGGAACGCCTCCAGTTGCCCGCGGATGAAGTCCCGCCGGCCGAGCACGATGCCGCCGAGGCAGCGGCCCTGCCCGTCGATATGCTTGGTCGCCGAATAGATGACGATGTCGGCGCCGAAGTCGAGGCAGCGCTGGAAAACCGGCGTCGCGAACACGTTGTCCACCACCACCGCGGCACCGGCCGCATGGGCGAGGTCGGAGACGGCGGCGAGGTCGATCACCTCCAGCGTCGGATTGGAGATCGACTCGAGGAAGGCGAGCTTGGTTCCCGGCCGCAGCGCCGCGCGCCACTGGTCGAGGTCGGTGCCGTCGACGAAGGTCACGTTCACCCCGAAGCGCGGCAGCAGCGTCTCGACGATGTAGAGGCAGGACCCGAACAGCGCCCGCGCGGCGACCACGTGATCGCCGGCCTGCACCTGGCTGAAGATCGCGCCGTGCACCGCCGCCATGCCGGAGGCGGTCGCGAAGGCGTCCTCCGCGCCCTCCAGCATCGCCATGCGCTCCTCGAAGATGCGCACCGTCGGGTTGCCGTAGCGGGCATAGATGAACTCGTCGGGGCCGGACGCGATGAAGCGCGCCTCCGCCGTCTCGGCGTCCGGGTAGACGAACCCCTGCGTCAGGAAGATCGCTTCCGACATCTCGCCGTACTGGCTCCGCCGCGCGCCGCCGTGGACCAGCTTCGTCCGCGGGCTCCACTCTTCCGTCATCACCGATCCTCGCCTTCGTTGCCGGCCCGAACGGCGCGGCAAGCCCGCGCCGTACCGAAACGGCCCGCGGCGGTCAATGGCGGCGTCCGGGCGGCCGCAGGCCATGTCCGATGGTCGCCCCCGCGGTTCGAGCAGACTTTATCAACATTTCAGCGCCGCTTCACGCCTCCGTCACGGTTCCGCCACCGCCCGTTAATTGCTCTCGCATAGCGTTCCCGCCGGGCAGGTCGGAACGGTTGGAAGGGATGGCGTACTTCGGCGTATCCGCGACGGAGCAGCGGCTGGCGGCGGCCGCGCCCGGGATCAACCTCGTCGACGGCCTGCGGCGCAGCCTCGACGGCGTTGCGCCCGATGCGCCGATCGTCGTGCTGATCCACGGCTTCAGGTTCGACCCCGCCACGCCCGAGGCCGATCCGCACCGCCTGCTCTTCGCCTTCCGTCCGAACAGCGCCGACGGGCGGCGCATCCGCAGCTGGCCACAGGGTCTCGGCTTCTCCCGCGAAGGCGGCCGCGGCGGCCTCGCCGTCGGGTTCGGCTGGCCGGCCCGCCTGCCGCTCGCCGGCACGCTGCTGACCCATGGCCGGACCGGGTTCGCGATCGCCTATGACCGGGCCGGCCATTTCGGCGTCCGGCTCGCGGAACTCATCCACCTGCTGCAGCGCCTCGCGCCCGGCCGCGAGATCGACATCCTCGGCCACTCGCTCGGCGCCCGCGTCGCCTTGGCGAGCCTGCCGCATCTTGAGACCGCGCCGGGCAAGATGCTGCTCCTCGGCGCCGCCGAGTTCGGCAGCCGGGCCGAGGACTTCCTCGCCGCCGCGCCATCGCCCGCGGCGCCGGCCGTCTACAACATCACCGCCCGCAGCAACGACATCTACGACGCGCTCTTCGAGCAGTTCGCCCCCGGCCGCCGGCGCGGCGACCGGGCGGTCGGACAGGGCCTCGGCACCCGCCTGCCCAACTGGCTCGACCTGCAGCTCGACCGCCAGGAGGTCACCGACTGGATCCGGGGCCGCGGCATGACGCTGACGCGCACCGAGGCGCGTCATTGCCACTGGGCCTTCTACACCCTCGACGGCGCGCTGGAGCTCTACCAGGCGATCCTGCGCCGGCGCCCCGGCTGGGACATCGCGAGCCTGCGCAACGTCGCCTGCTTTGCCGGGCAGGAGCCGCGCTGGACCCGGCTCCGGCGCCCGCGCGCCACGCGCCGCGGTCCGGGGTCGGAGCCGGCGATCGCCTGGGAACGCTAGGATTGCAGGCGGCCCCCCAGCCGCTAGAGTGGCGGGCAAATCGAGGGGGAGGAGTCTGCCCATGAAAACCCGCGCCGCCGTTGCCCTTGCCGCCGGCAAGCCTCTGGAAATTGCCGACGTGGACCTCGAGGGCCCGCGCGAGGGCGAGGTGATGGTCGAGATCAAGGCGACCGGCATCTGCCACACCGACGAGTTCACCCTGTCGGGCGCCGATCCTGAGGGCCTCTTCCCTTCGATCCTCGGTCATGAGGGCGCGGGCGTGGTGGTCGAGGTGGGCCCGGGCGTGAAGAGCGTCAGGCCCGGCGACCACGTGATCCCGCTCTACACCCCGGAATGCCGCGAGTGCCCGTCCTGCCTCAGCCGCAAGACCAACCTCTGCACCGCGATCCGGGCGACCCAGGGTCAGGGCCTGATGCCGGACGGCACCTCGCGCTTCTCGCTCGATGGCCGGCCGCTCTTCCACTACATGGGCTGCTCGACCTTCTCGAACTTCACCGTCCTGCCGGAGATCGCGGTGGCGAAGGTCCGGGAGGACGCGCCGTTTGACAAGATCTGCTATATCGGCTGCGGGGTTACCACCGGCGTCGGTGCGGTCATCAACACGGCGAAGGTCGAACTCGGCTCGACCGCGGTGGTGTTCGGCCTCGGCGGCATCGGGCTCAACGTCATCCAGGGCCTGCGGCTGGCCGGCGCCGACATGATCATCGGGGTCGACCTCAACAACGGCAAGAAGGAATGGGGCGAGCGGTTCGGGATGACGCATTTCGTCAACCCGTCCGAGATCGGCGAGGACGTCGTCCCCTACATCGTCAACCTGACGAAGCGCGGCGCCGACCAGATCGGCGGCGCGGACTATACCTTCGACTGCACGGGCAACGTGAAGGTAATGCGGCAAGCCCTTGAATGTTCTCACCGGGGCTGGGGCAAGTCGGTGGTGATCGGCGTCGCCGCGGCGGGCGCGGAAATCTCCACCCGGCCGTTCCAGCTGGTCACCGGACGGCAGTGGATGGGCACGGCCTTCGGCGGCGCAAGGGGCCGCACGGACGTGCCGCGGATCGTCGACTGGTACATGGAGAAGAAGATCGAGATCGACCCGATGATCACCCACCTCCTGCGGCTGGAGGACATCAACCGGGGCTTCGACCTGATGCACGCCGGCGAGTCGATCCGCTCGGTGGTGGTGTACTGACGCGGGGCGGCGGCCCGGCAGCGCCGGAAGCGCTCCTTGGCCCGTGCCTCCGGACTGACGCTGCACCCACCTCTGACAATGAGGCCTGCCGGGCTCGTTTCACCCGTTCGAAAGCTGTTAGACGAGCTTTGCCGGGAACAAGGGGATGATCAGCGGGGTTTGTAGCGCGCCCCAGAAATGGTTCGCGCGACCTACAGGTATCATCGCTACCGTGGGCCGGCTAGAGAAGAGGATACGGGAGATCTGTGGGACGTGGGTATCGCCGCGTCCCTGTCCTGCCGCGCTGCCCGATCCACGTAGCAACGGCGTTCGTCGGCAGGTTCTGGATCAAGACAAATCCTAGCCAATCGGCTCGCCGCCGCACCACGCGCCGCGCAGCGCCAGGCCCTCGTCGAGCCAAACGAGATCCGCCGCCGACCCGCGGGTCAGCCGCCCGAGGTCGTCGCGTCCGAGGACCTTCGCCGGCGCCACTGTTGCCATCCGCAGCGCGCGCGCAAGCGGCACGCCCTCGCGCACCAGCACCCGGACTGCGCCCGGAAAGTCGATGTCGGCCCCGGCGAGCGTGCCGTCCTCCAGCGTCAGCCGCCCGGCCCGCCGCAGGATGCGCCGGCCGTTCAGCTCGAATCCGTCGAGGCCCGTGCCGGCGACCGACATCGCGTCGGTGACCAGAAAGAGCCCGTCCTCGCCCCGCTTCGCCGCGAGCGCCGCCCGCATCGACTCGGGCGCCACGTGGATGCCGTCGGCGATCAGTCCCGCCGCCACGGCCTCGCTGTCGAGCGCCGCGCCGACCAGTCCGGGCTCGCGGTTGCCGAGCTGGCTCATCGCGTTGAAGAGATGCGTAACGACGCGCGCCCCTGCCGCGAAGGCCGCCTTCGCCCCCGCCACGCCGGTGTCGCTGTGCCCGAGGCTGACGATCGCCCCGGCCCCGGCGAGCGCCGCGATCTGCTGCGGCGTCACGCTTTCCGGCGCCACGGTCACCAGCAGCGCCGGCATCCGCCGTGCCGCCCCGACCAGCATCGCAAGGTCCGTCTCCTCCATCGGCCGGATCAGCCGCGGGTCGTGCGCCCCCTTGCGTCGCGGATCGAGATGCGGCCCCTCGAGATGCAGCCCGAGAAAGCCCGGCACGCCGGCCTCCCACGCCTGGAGCCCGGCCTCGACCGCCGCACGGGTCACCTCTGGCGTGTCGGTGATCAGCGTCGGCAGCAGCCCGGTCGTCCCGAGGCGCCCGTGCGCCGCGCAGATCGTCGCGATCCCGTCGACGTCCGGCTGCTCGTTCAGGAGCACCCCGCCGCCGCCATTGACCTGCAGGTCGATGAAGCCCGGCGCCAGCACCCCGCCCCCGAGCGTCACACGCTCGCCGGCCGGCGCCTCCGTCTCCGGCACGATCCCGGCGACCCGCCCGTCCTCGATTACCAGCGCGGCGCCCTCGTGCATCCGGTCACCGTCGAAGACCGCCGCCCCGACGTAGATGCTCTGCCCCATGTTCTTTCCTTTCGAATCGACGCCCCGAGCCGCGTCGGAGGGCCGCGGCGACGGAGCCGCCCGCCCTTCACGCCCGCTCGGGACACGGCGGCGCCTCGACGAGGCAGCCGCTTCGTCCGGCGTCCCGTGTGCCGGTCACACCGTCTCGGTCACCTTGCGCAGGTGCGGCGGCGTGTCCGGATTGAACCCCCGCCGCCGGGCGAGCGCCTCGACGAAGCGGTAGAAGGAGACGACGAGCACCAGCGGCGCGGTCAGCGGATGCACCCCCTCGACCACCGGCAGCTCCACCGCCCCGCCCGCGCCGCGCGCCGTCAGGAATACATCCGCGCCCTGCCCGGCCAGGCGTTCGGCCGTCGCGACCACCTGCGCCCGGGCCGCGTCGTCGACGGCAAGCCCGAGCACCGGGAAATGCGCCTGGACGATCGCCGCCGGCCCGTGCAGCACCTCGGCGGCCGAGTAGCTCTCGGCGTGGATCGCGCAGGTTTCCTTGAACTTCAGCGCCGCCTCGTTGGCGATCGCGAACCCGGGGCCGCGTCCGAGCACGAAGGCGGAGTTCGCCCGCACCAGCCGGTCCGACAGCGGCGTCCAGTCGCAGGCCAGCGCCTGCTCGAACTGGCCGGGCAGCGCCGCGACCGCGGCGCGCAGGTCCGCGTCCTCGCGCCACTCGGCGACCAGCGCCAGCGACGCCAGCACCGAGGTCACGAAGCTCTTGGTCGCCGCGACGCTGCGCTCGGGCCCGGCCTGCAGCGGCAGGCTGTGGGCCGAGGCGGCCGCCATCGGCGATTCCGCGACATTGGTGATCGCAACGGTCAGCCCGCCGCCCTCGCCGGCGCTCCGCATCATCTCGACGATGTCCGGGCTCTGGCCCGACTGCGAGATGCCGACCACGACCGCACCGTCGAGATTCAGCCGCCGGCCGTAGATCGAGGCGACCGACGGGCCGACAGAGGCGACCGGCACCCCGGCCGCGAGTTCGGCGACGTACTTGAGGTAGGTCGCCGCATGGTCGGACGAGCCGCGGGCCACGGTCACGATCAGCCGCGGGTCGATCGCCCGCATTGCCGCCGCCGCTGCCGCGACGCGCTCGCGCGAGCCGTCGAGGAACCGCGCCGCCGCCGCGGGGATCTCCGCGACCTCGGCGCTCATCAAAGTCTCAGCCATCACATCCTTCCTTCCTGGTCGGCCGCGATCTGAAGCTCGGCCGCAAAATCATAGGCGTCGCCCCGATAGAGCGACCTGGTGAACTCGACGACCCGCCCGGAGGGCAGGTAGGAAATCCGCTCGATCCGGAGCGTCGCCGCCCCCTGGGGAACCTCGAGCAGCGCGGCGTCGGCCGTCCCGAGGTTCGCCGCCGAGATGCGCTGCACCGCCCGGACCGGGCGCAGGCCCCGCTCGGCCAGCGCCGCATAGAGCGAGGCCCCGACCGCCTCCGGGTCGGGCAGCATCGCCGTCGAGAGCGACGCCCGCTCGATGGCCAGCGGCACACCGTCGGCCATGCGCACCCGCTCGAGCCGGGCCACGCGGTCGTGCGCGGTCAGCCCCAGCGCCATCATCTCCTCGGGCGACGGCGCATGCACCGCGCGGCTGAGCCAGACCGACACGACCGACTTGCCGCGCCGCGCCATGTCTTCGGAGAAGGACGTGAGCAGGCTCAGCGCCTGCTCGACCTTCTCGACCCGC
>JBGALW010000104.1:0-12983 GCA_044223585.1 Amaricoccus sp. | reverse complement strand
GCGCTCTACAACGCCGCGCAGATCAGCCGCTTCATGCGCGCCTCGATGCTCGACAACCTGAGCCAGGACTATGTGCGCACCGCCCGCGCCAAGGGCCTGCGCGAGCGCGCGGTGGTGCTGGTCCACGTGCTGCGCAACAGCCTGATCCCGGTCGTTACGGTGATCGCGCTCGGCGTCCCGAACATCTTCGGCGGCGCCATCATCACCGAGCAGATCTTCCGGGTGAACGGCCTCGGCCAGCTGCTCATCACCGGCATCCAGGCGGCGGACCTTCCGCTGGTGCAGACCCTCACCTTCATCTTCGCCGTGCTGATCGTCGTCTTCAACCTCATCGCCGACGTGCTCTACGGCATCCTCGACCCGCGGATCCGCTATGACTGACGCCGCCGCTGCCCCCGACGCCATCGACACGCCGGAGCGAAGCCTCTGGAGCGATGTCTGGTACCAGTTCCGCCATCATCGCGGCGCGATGGTCGGCAGCGTGATCTTCACGCTGATCGTGCTCGCCGTGGTGTTCGGCCCGATGATCCGCACCATCGATCCGACCTACATCGACGTGAAGGCCCGCAATGCCTGGCCGTCGCTCACCCACCCGATGGGCACCGACAACATCGGCCGCGACATCTTTGCCGGCGTGCTGCAGGGCGGTCGCGTCTCGCTGGCGGTCGGCATCATCGCCATGCTGATCTCGCTGTTCGTCGGCACGCTCGTCGGCGTGCTCGCCGGCTATTTCCGGCGCATCGACGGCCTCCTCATGCGCGTCACCGACCTCTTCCTCGCGCTGCCGATCCTGCCGCTGCTCCTCGTCATCATCATGCTGTTCCGCGACACCCTCCGGGCCGCCTTCGGGCCGGAGACCGGCATCTTCCTGCTGATGGTGTTCATCATCGGCATCACCAGCTGGATGAACACCGCCCGCATCGTCCGGGGCGACGTTCTGGCGCTCAAGGAGCGCGAGTTCGTGCTCGCGGCGAAGTCGGTGGGGACGCCGGCGCCGCGGATCATCACCCGGCACATCCTGCCGAACGTGCTGTCGCCGATCATGGTCTCGGCGACGCTCGGGGTGGCGAACGCCATCATCACCGAAAGCGCGCTGTCCTTCCTCGGCCTCGGCTTTCCCTCCGACTTTCCGACCTGGGGGCGGCTGCTGTTCGACGGGGCGAACTTCATGACCCTGACGCCGGCCCGCGTCATCTGGCCCGGCCTCGCGATCTCGCTGACGGTGCTCTCGATCAACTTCATCGGCGACGGCCTGCGCGACGCGCTCGACCCGCGGATCCGGGGGCGTTAGCGACCCCTGTTTCCGTAAAATTTTCCGGAAGTGGCAAGCCGGATTCCAGCCACATTCCAGCCGGATTCCAGCCCTGGAAATTCAAGGGGTTTCAACGGCTTCCTTCGCAGTCGCCCAAAGATCCGGCGTTTGCGCGCTTTTCCCCGTTCCGTTGCGGAACCCTTAAAGCGGTACCGCGTCCGCCAGCTCCTTCAGCATCTCCGCGCTCGCTCGCAGCGCGTCATGCTCCGCCGCGTCGAGGTCGGGCAGCAGGTCCGCCGTCACCCCCGTCCGGCCGATGACCCGCGGGATCGACAG
This sequence comes from Amaricoccus sp., assembly GCA_044223585.1. Lineage (GTDB taxonomy): Bacteria > Pseudomonadota > Alphaproteobacteria > Rhodobacterales > Rhodobacteraceae > Amaricoccus. Next base: position 11,395 of record JBGALW010000104.1, on the reverse strand, counting down.
CGCGACGTCCCGCACCCCCTCGACCTCGGGCGTCGCGATCGAGACCGAGAACACCGCCCCCTCGTCCCGCGCGACCGCCGCGGCAAGCCGCGCCAGCCCGGCACCGATGCCGTACCAGGTCGCGCCCTTGCCCTCGATGATCGTATAGGCCGCCCGCCGGACGCCGGTGTCGATCGCCGCCCGCACGTCTGCGGTCAGCGGCGCCCCGACCTGCGCGGCGAAGGACGCGACATCGACCGACCCCGCCCGCGCCGACGACCAGGCCAACACCTCGGAATCGCCATGTTCGCCAAGCACATAGGCATGGACCGACTGCGGCGCGATCCCGAGATGCCGGCCGAGCAAGGCCCGGAACCGCGCGGTGTCGAGGATCGTCCCCGACCCGATCACCCGGTGCGCCGGCAGCCTCGACAGGCGCGTCGCGACCTGCGTCATGACGTCGACCGGGTTCGAGGCGATCAGCAGCACGGCGTCGGGCGCGGCGTCGAGCACCCGGGCAATCACGTCGCGGAACACCTCGGCGTTGCGGCCAAGCAGCGCCAGCCGGCTCTCGCCCTGCCGCTGGGGCACGCCCGCGGCGATGATGACGATCCCCGCGCCGGCGAGGTCGGGATAGCCGCCCGCCTCGACCCGCGTCGCCGACGCGAAGGGCACGGCGTGAAAGATGTCCTCCGCCTGCGCCCGCGCCAGCGCCGGGTTGTGATCGACCAACGTCACGGCGCTCGCCGTCCCGCGCAGCGCCAGCGCATAGGCCGCGGCGCTGCCGACCTGCCCCGTCCCGACGATTCCGATCTTCATGCCACCCCCCGCGCTCGCGCATGCAGCATCGCGCATTGCACCGGACATGGAAACAGTCTCTCTCCCACCCCGCCCTTGGCGGCCCGAACGCAACCCGCCATATCGGGACGCAACCCCACCGAACAGGAGGCAAGACCCATGTCGTTCCGTCCCGTGACCTCCGAAACCCGCGCGCAGCCCACGATGGAAGGCGCCGGCGTCCACCTGCACCGCGTCTTCGGCTTCGGCGACCCGGGCGAGAGCGATCCGTTCCTGCTGCTCGACGACTTCCGCAACGACGACCCGGCGGCCTATCGCGCGGGCTTTCCCTGGCATCCGCACCGCGGGATCGAGACGATCACCTATGTCCTCGACGGCTCGGTCGAGCATTCCGATTCGCTCGGCAACCGCGGGGTGCTCGGGGCGGGGTCGGTCCAGTGGATGACCGCAGGCTCCGGCATCCTCCACCAGGAGATGCCGCGCGGCACCGCGGCGGGGCGGATGCACGGCTTCCAGCTCTGGGCGAACCTGCCGTCGTCGCTGAAGATGACGAGCCCGCGCTACCAGGACATCCAGGGCTCGGACATCCCCGAGATCACCGACGACGACGGCACGGTGGTGAAGATCATCACCGGCAGGTTCTGGGGCCAGCGCGGTCCGGTCGACGGAATCGCCGCCGAACCGCTCTATCTCGACGTGTCGGTCCCGGCCGGCCTTCGCAAGACCCTGCCGGTCGACACCCGCGCCAACGCCTTCGCTTATGTCTTCGCCGGCGCCGGGACCTTCCGCGACGCCTCGGCGCCGCAGGGCGTGCGGGTGGAGAAGGAGTTCCAGGGGCAGGAGCTTGCGGTCCGCGACCTCACGGGTAACCGCACGCTCGTCCGCTTCGGCTCCGGCGACGAGGTCACCGTGACGGCTGGCCCCGACGGCATCCGCTTCCTACTGGTCGCCGGGCGCCCGCTGCAGGAGCCGGTCGCCTGGCATGGCCCGATCGTGATGAACACCCGCGCCGAGCTGATGCAGGCGATGCGCGAGCTGCAGAACGGCACGTTCATCCGCCCCGGGGCGTGACGCTCAGACGAGGCCGCTGCGCGTGACGTCCATCAACGGCGTCCCGCGCAGCGCCCTGGCACTGCCGCTCTACAGGAGGGCGCGGTGCCGCCCCTCCCTTGGTCAGCCGTGGTAGAGGTCGGCGACGTCGCCGCGGGTGAGGCCGACGTCGCGCAGCAGGCGGTCGTCGAGCTGCATCAGGTGCTCGGCCGCACGGCGCTCGGCGCGCCGGCGGACTATTGCCTCGACGGTGCGATGGAAGAAGAACGCGAAGCCGCCGCCGTGTGCGGTGCGGGCGTTGTGGGTGATGATCGACATGGACGTATCCTCGTGAAAGCGCAGCCACTTCCCGCCGCGGACGGCGTCCGCAGGCGGAAAGCCCTGACGATGGTTCGGATCGGATTCGGGCGGGCGGCTCAGGCCGCCGGGTGAAGGCGCGCGCGCACGCGGCGGAACCAGCCACTCCGCCGCTTGCCTGCCGGCACGCGGCGCTCGGCGTCCCGGTCAAGGCGGGTCGCGATCGTCAGGCTGTCGGCGAATATGTTCATCATGGTTCCGGCTCCTACCTTGGCCGTCTTCGGTGTTTCTGACGTCTCCTCTCTACCCCACGCGTCCGATTCCCGCGACTCAGGAAAATAGCGATATCGTAACTTCAACTTACAATTTATTTCGAGGCATACCGAAAAATACTGTCTGATCTCTGATCGAAAGCGCGAACATGCCCACATTTTGGGCACATGAGCCGGCGATCCTGACGACGAAGCGCGCAGGCAGGCGTTTACGCTTCGTCGAACAATGCACTGTTAAAAAACCATTAATCGTCACAGATTCGTCACTGTCCGAGAAATCGCTCCCTTCGCGGCCGCATTGACCGCAAGGGCAATCTGTGACACTCGCTCGGATACGGAACGTAATCTCAGTTTACAGCATGGACTGGCGCACCCTCCCTCCGCTCAGCGCATTGCGGGCCTTCGCGGCCCTCGCCGAAACCGGCAGCTTCACGAAGGCGGGGGCAGCGCTCAACGTGAGCCACGCGGCGGTCAGCCAGCAGGTTCGGGCGCTGGAGGAACGGCTCGGCGTGTCACTGCTGCCGCGCGACGGGCGCCGCGGCGCCCTGACGCCCGAGGGGGAGCGGCTGGCGGCGACGCTCGGGACGGCCTTCGGGATGATCGCCCGGGCGGTGAACGAGCTGACCGGCGCCGACGCCGGACGTCCGCTGCAGGTGACGACCACCTCGGCCTTCGCCATGCGCTGGCTGATGCCCCGGCTCTCGGAGTTCCGGCTCGAGCATCCCGAGATCGAGCTGATGCTGAATCCTACGCAGGAACTCGTCGATCTCGTTCCGGGCGGCGTCGACGTCGCCATCCGCTTCGGGGGCGGCCACTGGAGCGGGCTGGAGGCGGAACTGCTGATGCCGGCCAACATCGTGCTCGTCGCCGCGCCGAAGCTGATCGGCAACCGGCGGATCGAGGAGCCGCGCGACATCCTGGGCCTGCCCTGGCTGCAGGAGCTCGGCACCAGCGAGATGTCGAACTGGCTGCGCGACCGCGGGGTGATCGTGCCGAAGAAGGACAGCGTCACCCACCTGCCCGGCCACCTCGTGGTCGAGGGGGTGTTGAACGGCGACGGGGTTTCGCTCTCCGCCCGCCCGGTGGTGGAGAACGATATTGCGGCCGGGCGGATGATCGTGCTTTTCGAGGATGAGGAGCCGGGGCTCGGCTACTACATCGTCACACGGCCCGGCGTGCAGCGCCCGCCGCTGAAGGCCTTTGTCAACTGGCTGCGCCGTTATGCCCGTGCCGCCTGAAGGAGCGCCGCGATGACCCCGCTGGCGGGAGAGCTGACCACCGCGATCTATGCGCGCCGCGACGCGGTGATCGCGCTGACGCAGGATCTGCTCCGCATCCCGACCATCAACCCGCCGGGCGAGAACTACCGGGCGATCTGCGAGCTGATCGCCGCGCGGCTCGCCGCATCCGGGTTCGCGACGGAATTCATCCGGGCCGAGGGCGCCCCCGGCGACAGCGACCGCTGGCCGCGCTGGAACCTGGTCGCCCGCCGCGAAGGCGCGGGTCCGGGGCCCTGCGTCCACTTCAATGGCCATGTCGACGTCGTGGAGGTCGGGCGCGGCTGGACCCGCGATCCGTTCGGCGGCGAGGTCGACGGCGGCCGGATCTATGGCCGCGGCGCCTGCGACATGAAGGGCGGCATCGCGGCGGCGATAGTCGCGATCGAGGCGTTGCTGGCGTTGCGCCCGGACCTGCCCGGCGCGATCGAGGTTTCCGCGACCGCTGACGAGGAGACCGGGGGCTATGGCGGCGTCGCCCATCTCGCGCGGCTCGGCCGCTTTGCGCATGTCGACCACGTCATCATCCCGGAGCCGTTGAACAAGGAACGGGTCTGCCTCGGCCACCGCGGCGTCTGGTGGGCGGAGGTCGAGACCTTCGGCCGCATCGCCCACGGCTCCATGCCGTTCCTCGGCGACTGCGCGGTGCGGCACATGGCGGCCATCGTTGCCGAGATGGAGGCGACGCTCTGGCCCGCCCTCGCCGGGCGCCGCACGGCGATGCCGGTCGTGCCGCCGGCCGCCCGCGCCTCGACGCTCAACATCAACTCGCTGCATGGCGGGCAGGCGGAACCGGAGCCCGGCTTCACCGGCTGGCCGTCGCCGGTCGTGCCCGACAGCGCCCGCATGGTGATCGACCGCCGCTTTCTCGCCGAGGAGCCGATCGAGGAGGTGAAGGCCGAGCTTCGCGAGACGATCGAGCGCGTCCGCGCGGCCCGTGGCTTCGACTACGAGATCCGCGACATGCACGAGGTCCTGCCGGTGATGACCGACCCGGAGGCCCCGGTCGCCGCTGCCGTCGCCCGCGCCATCGGCACCGTGCTCGGCCGGGCGCCGGAATTCGTCGTCTCGCCCGGCACCTACGACCAGAAGCATATCGACCGGATCGGGCGCCTCAGGAATTGTGTCGCCTACGGGCCGGGCATACTGGACCTTGCACACCAGCCCGACGAATATGTCGGCGTCGGGGATCTGCTCGACGCCGCGACGGTGATGGCCCTTGCCACGGCCGACCTCCTCGGCGTCGCCTGAAGGCGAAGGGGAACGTGCCCATGAGGCTGATGCTGGTGGCTCTGGCCGTCGGAACCGTGATGGCGGCGGGCGTGACTGTTGCCGCCCCGCGCGCCGACATCGTGGTCGGAATGCAGCTGGAGCCGCCGATCCTCGACCCGACGGCCGGCGCCGCCGCCGCCATCGACGAGGTGGTCTACGCCAACGTCTTCGAGGGCCTGACCCGCTTCGGCCCGGACGGCAGCATCCTGCCGGCGCTCGCCGAGAGCTGGACGGTTGCGCCGGACGGCCTCTCCTGGGAATTCACCCTGCGCGACGGCGTCACGTTCCAGGACGGCACCCCCTTCTCCGCCGAGGACGTGGTCTTCTCGTTCGACCGCGCGATGGCCGAGGGCTCCACCAACGCCCAGAAACAGCTCTTCGACGGCATCGACGAAGTGACGGCGATCGATGCGCGGACGGTGGAGATCACCCTGACCGAGCCGAAGGGCTCGCTTCTCTTCAACCTCGCCTGGGGCGACGCGGTGATCGTCTCGCCGCTGACCGCGGACGGGAACAAGACAAACCCGGTGGGCACCGGCCCCTTCCGCTTCAGGAGCTGGACGCAGGGCGACCGGATCGAGCTGGAGCGGCGGCCCGACTACTGGGGACCGGCGCCGGCGCTCGACAGGGTGACGTTCCGCTTCATCTCCGACCCCACCGCCGCCTTCGCCGCGATGATGGCGGGCGACCTCGACGCCTTCCCGAACTTCCCGGCGCCGGAGAACCTGCCGCAGTTCGCCGCCGACCCGCGGTTTCAGGTGCTGATCGGCTCGACCGAGGGCGAGACGATCCTCGCGATGAACAACGCGAAGCCGCCGTTCGACGACATCCGCGTGCGCGAAGCCATCAGCCACGCGATCGACCGCAAGGCGGTCATCGACGGAGCAATGTTCGGCTACGGCCTGCCGATCGGCAGCCACTTCGCGCCGCACAACCCAGCCTATGAGGATCTGACCGGCTTCGCGCCCTATGACCCGGAAAGGGCCAGGGCGCTGCTTGCCGAGACGGGGCACGCCTCGGACCTCAAGCCCCGGCTGATCCTGCCACCGCCGTCCTATGCCCGGCGCGGCGGCGAGATCGTGGCGGCCGAGCTGCGCGCCGTGGGGGTTCAGCCGCAGATCATCAATGTCGAGTGGGCGCAGTGGCTCGACCAGGTGTTCAACCGCCACGATTTCGACCTGACGATCGTCAGCCACACCGAGCCGATGGACATCGGCATCTATGGCCGGCCGGACTATTACTTCGGCAACAATGACCCGGTGATGCGGGCCCTGATGGCCGGCGTCGAGGCGACGGCCGACCCCGCCGAGCAGACCGAACTGCTGCACGCCGCGCAGGAGCGGGTGGCGGCGCGCTACGTCAACGTCTTCCTGTTCCAGCTCGCCAAGACCGGCGTCGCGGACGCCCGGCTTCGCGGCCTCTGGCTCAACTCGCCGACACAGGCGACAGACCTGACGGGGGTGTCCTGGGCGGAGTGATACGGTCGGGCCAGAGACGCAGGCGTCAGGCCGCGCCCTTCCCCGGGCCGCGAAGCGACCTCAGTAGAGGTAGACCGCCTGGAAAAGTGCGAGCGCCGTGCCCTGGGGACCTGTCAGTTCCAGCGTATTGCCGTCGATCCGCCAGCCATCTGTCCGCGACAGGACGTCGGCGAGCTGCTGCTCCCAGGCGTCGAGCGGCGGGGGGCAGGCCATTCGGGTCATGGCAGCGGGCCCGAAGCGCAGTTGGTCGCCCTCCTGGGTGTAGGTGCCGGCGATCTGGTTGCAGCCGACCGTGGCGCTGAACCGTCCCTCCCCCTCCCGCAGGATGAGGTTCGGCTCGCGCCTACCATCCGAGGTCGCGACCGCCGTCTCCCCCAGCCGGAGGATCCGCCAGTAGGTGTTGGTGAGTGTCGATGGTCCCAAGGCACGCTCGCAGGTTTCGCCCGGCCAGATGCCGACGAAGCGCTCCACCAGTACCGATGGCACCGGCCGCCCGCCCTTGGCGGAAGGATGGGCGACGATCGCGCCGTCGAAGCTCGCCATCACCGGCCCGGCCGCCTCGCCCGCCGCGATGAAGGCGTGCTCCAGCGCGGTGATGTCGCCGTCGGGCACCACCGGATAGTCGCGGCCGGTGAGGCACTCGGAAAAGTGCGTCGCGTCAGCGGTGTAGGTCAGCATTCCGCGAAGCGGCAGGTGCGGCTCGAAGGGCCGGAAGCGCGCCGCCGCCTCAAGCCTGGAACCGCCCTTCGCCGCCACGGGCGCGCCGTCGCGGGTCAGCGCCTCCAGCCGGTCGGGACCGAGGATGCGGAACCCGAGCGTCTCGTCGGCTCCATGCAGCGAGATGGTCCCACCGGCCTCGTCGGCGGTCCAGCGCCCGATCGAGTCGCGCTCGGTGTCCTTCCCCATCCAGGTCCGCCGCAGGTGGAAGACCTGATCCGGCCACAGATCCAGCTGGACGTCGACCTCGTCGCAGTCGGCGCAGGGCAGCGTCCCGGCAAACCCGGCGGGCAGCCGCAACCCCTGCGCCGTGACGCTTTCGACCTCGGGCGTCGCACTCTCCGGTGCGTCGGCCATGCGGACCATGCCGACTTCGACCGACGACGGCGCGCCGGTGATCAGCACCGGGTTCGCCGTGTCGGAAGCGTACAGCACCTCGCCATCGACCAAGATTTGCGTGCGGACGGCATAGCGACGATCCGCGGCGACCCGCGCCGGATCGTAGTCGATCTCGAAGGCGAAAGGCGGCGTGCCCGGATCGCGGATCGACGTCCGGCCGATCTCCTGCGCCGGTGCGTCGGCCACCGAGACATCCTCCAGCACCGCCTCGAACAACGCACCGGCCGGCAACGCTGCTCCATCGCGATAGCTGGCGGTCCCGATGACCTCGGCCGCAGACGCGCCAAACGCGGGCAGCGCGAGCGCCGCCGCGAAAAAGACGTTCAGCCAGCGCATCCGTCCGATTTTTCCTTTTGCCCCGGCCACCGGCGGCACTCTGGCAGGAATCTGCCGAACGGCAAAGCCCCCGCGTCGGCCAGTCGCGAATCAGTTAGCCGCGGCGCGGCGCTCAGAGCTGCGCCATCACCTCGTCGGAAACCTCGAAGTTCGCCGTGACGGACTGCACGTCGTCATCGTCCTCCAGTGCCTCGATCAGCTTCATCAGGCTCTGGGCGGCGTCGAGCTCAAGCTCGGTGGTGGTCTGGGGCCGCCAGACCAGCTTGGTCGAGTCCGCCTCGCCCAGCGCCTTCTCCAGCGCCGCGGAAACCTCGCCGAGGTCGGTGTCGGCGGTCCAGATCACATGCTCCTCGTCGGTCGACTCGACGTCCTCCGCGCCCGCCTCGATCGCGGCCTCCATCACCGCGTCCTCGGACCCGGCGCTGGCGGGGTAGACGATCTGCCCCTTGCGGTCGAACATGAAGGCGACCGAGCCGGTCTCGCCGAGGTTTCCGCCGCGCTTCGAGAAGGTGGAGCGGATGTTCGACGCGGTGCGGTTGAGGTTGTCGGTCATCGCTTCGACGATGATCGCGACGCCGTTCGGGCCATAGCCCTCGTAGCGGATTTCCTTGTAGTTGTCGCCCTCACCGCCGGCCGCCTTCTTGATCGCCCGGTCGATGTTGTCCTTGGGCATCGAGTTGGCCTTGGCCTCCTTCACGGCGAGGCGCAGGCGCGGGTTCTTGTCGGGGTCGGGGTCGCCCATCTTGGCGGCGACGGTGATCTCCTTCGAGAGCTTGGAGAACAGCTTCGACCGGGCGGCGTCCTGCCGGCCCTTGCGATGCTGGATGTTGGCCCATTTGGAATGGCCGGCCATGGGTGGCTCCGCGTCCTGATCTTCTTGCTGGCGGGCCTTATAGTGCGCGCGCCCCGTCGCTCTCAACCCCTTACCAACGCCCGGTCAGCCCGCGGAAGGCGAGGCTTGCCCGCGAAACGACTGGCGCGAACACCAGCGGAGCCTCCGGATCGGCCGCCGCGCGGCTGAGGATCGCCCCGGCCTGCCACCCCGGCAGCAGCGCCGGCGTCGCTGACGCGGGAACCCGGCTGCGGTGGCCCCGCGCGCGGGTCAGCGCCGCGAGCCCGTCGCGCGCCAGCGCCCGCACGTCGGTGCCGGCCGGCAGGGGGTCGCGTCCGCGCGCCCGGAGTTCCGGCAACGCCCGCAGCAGCGCCGCGGTCCCGGCGCCGCGGGCGAAGTCGCGCACCACCGGCAGCGCCGCACCCTCGGCGCCGAGCTGGCGCGCGGCCAGTTCCATCAGGTGCCCGGCGGTGTGGTCGATGTAGAGATCGAGCGCCGGGCGGTCGGCGTGCGGCGCGGCTTCGGTGTCCGCCAGCCGGGCATCGATCATTTCCGCGAACAGCCGCTGCGGAAGGTCCGCCTCACGGACTGCCGCCGCCAGCGGCGGCAGCAGCGGATGCGTGTCGGGTGTCGCGCCGTCATAGATCGCCTCGATCGCGTCCCTCCACCAGCGCAGCCGGATCGCCACCAGCCCCGCCTCCCCCGAGGCCCACGGCGCCCGCGCCACCTCGAGGTTCAGCGCATAGAGCGCCATCAGGCCGGGCCGCGCCGCTGCCGGCGCCGCCATCGCCGTGCGCCAGCGGTCCGGGTCGCCTTCAGCCACCAGAGTCGTGACGGGGTCGGGGGTCGTCACGGCAGCAGGCCGATGCGTCGCGCAGCCGACGGATAAATCCGCGCTGATCCCCGACATCGACGTCGCGAGAACCGGGCGCAACCGCGGGCGCCCCAGTTGGGACCATACGCCTGCCCGAAGCTCCAGCCGCAGGCCCGCATCACTGCGCCGCCGTGTCCTCGCGCAGCCCCCCGGCGACGGGCGCGCCGTCGCGCACCAGCTTCCAGAGGATCGCGTCCTGCAGCGCCTGAAAGCTCGCGTCGACGATGTTCGCCGAGACGCCGACCGTCGACCAGCGCCGCCCCTGCCCGTCGGCGCTCTCGATCAGCACCCGCGTCACCGCTTCGGTGCCGCCCCCCACGATCCGCACCCGGAAGTCGACCAGCCGCAGGTCGGCGATGTGCGCCTGGTAGGGCCCGAGATCCTTGCGCAGGGCCCGGCTCAGCGCGTTGACCGGCCCCTGGTCAGCCTGCGTCACCGGGTCGTGGCTCTCGCTGACGCTCATCACCCGCGCCTCGCCGAATCGCACCACCACCACCGCCTCGGAGGCAGTGACGAGCTCGCCGCGGCTGTCGTGCCGCCGCTCCACCGTCACCCGGTAGCGCTCGACATCGAAGTAGCGCGGCATCCGGTCCAGCATCTGCCGCGCCAGCAGTTCGAAGCTCGCCGAGGCGCCGTCATAGGCAAAGCCGCGATCCTCGCGCGCCTTCACCTCGCGCAGGATCTCCGCGAGCCGCGGATCGTCGGCCGCCACCTCCAGTCCCGCCTGCGCCAGCCGCTCGCGCAGGTTCGACTGGCCGGCCTGGTTCGACATCGGAATGGTCCGGGCGTTGCCGACGCTCTCGGGCGGGACATGCTCGTACGTCGCCGGATCCTTCAGGATCGCGCTCGCATGCAGCCCCGACTTGTGGGTGAAGGCCGACGCGCCGACATAGGGCGCCTGCCGCTCCGGCACGCGGTTAAGGATGTCGTCAAGCAGCCGGCTCACCCGCGTCAGCCCGGCGAGCGCCGCGGCGTCCACCCCGATCTCGAACCGGCTGCGATAGGGTTCCTTCAGCGCCAGCGTCGGGATCAGCGTCACGAGGTTCGCGTTGCCGCAACGCTCGCCAAGCCCGTTCAGCGTGCCCTGTACCTGCCGCGCTCCGGCGTCGACCGCGGCGAGCGTGTTGGCGACGGCGTTCCCGGTGTCGTCGTGCGTGTGGATCCCGAGCCGCTCGCCCGGCACGCCGGCGGCGACCACCGCCCGCGTGATCGCGCCGACCTCCGCCGGCAGCGTCCCGCCGTTGGTGTCGCACAGCACCACCCAGCGCGCCCCGGCGTCGAGCGCGGCCCTCAGGCAGTCCACCGCATACCCCGGATTGGCCTTGTAGCCGTCGAAGAAATGCTCGGCGTCGAGCAGCGCCTCCCGCCCCTTCGCCTTCAGGAACCGGATCGAGGTGGCGATCGCCTCGAGATTCTCCTCAAGCGTGATGCCGAGGGCGGTCGTCACGTGGAAGTCGTGGGTCTTGCCGACGAGGCAGACCGCCGGCGTCCCGGCATTCACCACCTCCGCCAGCACCGCGTCGTTGGACGCAGACCGCCCGGCCCGCTTGGTCATCCCGAACGCCGTCAGCGTAGCCCGGCCGAGCCGCGGCGGGCTGGCGAAGAAGGCGCTGTCGGTCGGGTTCGCCCCCGGCCAGCCGCCCTCGACATAGTCGATCCCGAGCGCGTCGAGCGCCCGCGCGATCGTCGCCTTGTCCTCGGCGGAGAAATCGACCCCCTGGCTCTGCTGCCCGTCGCGGAGCGTGGTGTCGAAGAGGTAGAGGCGTTCGCGGGTCATGCGCCGACTTCCAGAATTAAGGGCCGCAGCTTCGCCT
>JBGALW010000103.1:0-13020 GCA_044223585.1 Amaricoccus sp. | reverse complement strand
GCCTCGCTCAACGCGCTCCTCGTCTCCTGCATGACGACGGACGCGATCATGGGGTCGACGGCGCCGCTCCGGCCCGAGATCCACGCGCTGCGCGGGCATCGCGGCCAGGTCGAGGCGGCGGCGGTGATGCGCGGCATCATGGCCGGGTCGGAAATCCGCGAGAGCCACCGGGACGGCGACTCGCGGGTGCAGGACCCCTACTGCATCCGCTGCCAGCCGCAGGTGACGGGGGCGGCGATGGACCTGATGCGGCAGGCGGCCGCAACGCTGGCGATCGAGGCGAATGCGGCGACCGACAATCCGCTGGTGCTGCCCGACGCGATCGTCTCGGGCGGGAACTTCCACGCCGAGCCGGTGGCCTTTGCCGCCGACATCATTGCGCTGGCGCTGGCCGAGACCGGGGCGATCGCCCAGCGGCGGGTGGCGCTGATGGTCGATCCGACGCTGTCCTACGACCTGCCGGCGTTCCTGACCGGCAATCCCGGCCTCAACTCCGGCTTCATGATCGCCGAGGTGACGAGCGCCGCGCTGATGAGCGAGAACAAGCATCTCGCCAACCCCTGCTCGACCGACTCGACGCCGACGAGCGCCAACCAGGAGGATCACGTGTCGATGGCGGCGCACGGGGCGCGGCGGCTGATGCCGATGGTGGCGAACCTCGAGCGCATCCTCGGGATCGAGGCGCTGTGCGCGGCGCAGGGGATCGAGTTCCGCGCCCCGCTGCGGACGAGCCGGCCGCTTCAGGCGACGCTCGCCGGGCTGCGGGCCGCGGTGCGGCCGCTGGAGGAGGACCGGCTGCTTGCGCCGGACCTGGAGGCGGCGGCGGGGCTGGTGCGGGACGGCGCGCTGCTCGACGCGGCTGGCGTGGCGTTTCCGGAATTGTGAGGGGGGGCGCAGGATGGTGCGCGGCGGGTCAGGAAGGCGGGTTCGTGGTAAGACGCCGGGCGCAGCGGTGGCGCAAGGGGGGCGGCCATGCTGACCCCGGTCGAGGTCACCCGTGGCGACGGGCCGGTGATCCTCGGGATGCCGCATACCGGCACGTGGCTGCCTGCCGACGTGATGGCGCGCCTCAACGACACCGGCCGGGCGCTGGCCGACACCGACTGGCACATCCACGACCTCTATGCCGGCCTGCTGCCCGGCGCCACGACCGTGCGGGCGACCTTCCACCGCTACCTGATCGACGCGAACCGCGGGCCGGACGATGCGAGCCTCTATCCGGGGCAGAACACCACCGGCCTCGTGCCGCTGACCGACTTCGACGGGGTGCCGATCTGGGACGCCCCGCCGACGCCCGAGGACGTCGCGGAACGGCTGGCCGGCTGGCACGCGCCCTACCACGCGGCGCTCGCGGCCGAGATCGAGCGGGTGCGGGCGGCGCATGGCGTCGCCATCCTCTATGACTGCCACTCGATCCGCAGCGTCATTCCGTTCCTGTTCGACGGCACGCTTCCCGACTTCAACATCGGCACCGTGGAGGGGGAGAGCTGCGCGCCGGCGGTCGAGGCCGCCGCGCTCAGCGTCTGCCGGCAGGCGACGGGTCACAGCTACGTGGCAAATGGCCGCTTCAAGGGCGGCTGGACGACGCGGCACTATGGCCAGCCCGACACCGGTGTGCACGCGATCCAGATGGAGCTGGCCCAGTCGACCTACCTTGCCGCCGAGGAGCCGCCGTGGACGCCCGACCCCGAGCGCGTGGCGGAGATGCGCGGCCACCTCGGCGCCCTGCTCGAAACCCTGGCCGCGCTGGCCGATGACCTTCGGAGCGAGACATGAGCGATCCCCGCCGTAACGCACGCGACGTCTTTCCGCCGACGGGCCCGGAAATCAGCGCCAAGTCCTGGCTGACCGAGGCGCCGCTCCGGATGATCATGAACAACCTGCACCCGGACGTCGCCGAGAGTCCGCACGAGCTCGTCGTCTATGGCGGCATCGGCCGGGCCGCGCGGACCTGGGCGGACTTCGACCGGATCGTCGCGACGCTCCGGACGCTGGAGGCGGACGAGACGCTGCTCGTGCAGTCCGGCAAGCCGGTCGGGGTGTTCCGCACCCACGCCGACGCGCCGCGGGTGCTGATCGCCAACTCGAACCTCGTGCCGCACTGGGCGACCTGGGATCATTTCCACGAGCTCGATCGCAAGGGCCTGATGATGTACGGCCAGATGACGGCCGGGTCGTGGATCTACATCGGCTCGCAGGGCATCGTGCAGGGTACCTACGAGACCTTCGCCGAAGCCGGGCGCCGGCACTATGGCGGCGACCTGAAGGGGCGCTGGATCCTGACCGCGGGCCTCGGCGGCATGGGCGGGGCGCAGCCGCTGGCGGCGGTCTTTGCCGGCGCCTCCTGTCTTGCGGTGGAGTGCAACCCGGACTCGATCGATTTCCGCCTGCGCACCCGCTATCTCGACGAGAAGACGGACAGCCTCGACGACGCGCTGGCGATGATCGACCGATGGACGAAGGCCGGGGAGGCGAAGTCCGTCGGCCTGCTCGGCAACGCCGCGGACGTCTTCCCGGAGCTGGTGCGGCGCGGGGTGCGGCCCGACATCGTCACCGACCAGACCAGCGCTCACGATCCGGTCAACGGATACCTGCCGCAGGGCTGGACCATGGCGGAATGGCGGGCGGGGCGCGAAAGCGATCCGAAGGCGGTCGAGCGGGCGGCGCGGGCCAGCATGAAGGTGCACGTCGCGGCGATGGTGGACTTCTGGAACGCCGGCATCCCGACCGTCGACTATGGCAACAACATCCGGCAGATGGCGCTGGAGGAGGGGCTGGAGAATGCCTTCGCCTTCCCGGGCTTCGTGCCGGCCTATATCCGGCCGCTGTTCTGCCGCGGGATCGGGCCGTTCCGCTGGGCGGCGTTGTCCGGCGATCCGGCGGACATCGCCGCGACCGACGCCAAGGTGAAGGAGCTGATCCCGGACGATCCGCACCTGCACCAGTGGCTCGACATGGCCGCGGAGCGCATCGCCTTCCAGGGCCTGCCGGCGCGGATCTGCTGGGTCGGCCTAGGCCAGCGCCACCGGCTGGGGCTCGCCTTCAACGCCATGGTGCGGTCGGGCGAATTGAAGGCGCCGCTGGTGATCGGCCGCGACCATCTCGACTCCGGGTCGGTGGCGAGCCCGAACCGTGAGACCGAGGCGATGGCCGACGGGTCGGACGCCGTCAGCGACTGGCCGCTGCTGAATGCGCTCCTGAACTGCGCAAGCGGCGCGACCTGGGTGTCGCTGCATCATGGCGGCGGGGTGGGCATGGGCTTCAGCCAGCACTCCGGCATGGTGATCTGCTGCGACGGCACGCCCGAGGCGGACGCCCGCATCGCGCGGGTGCTGTGGAACGACCCGGCGACGGGCGTCATGCGGCACGCGGACGCGGGTTACGAGATCGCGCTCGACTGCGCGCGCGAACAGGGGCTGCGCCTGCCGGGAATACTGGGAAACTGAGGCCGGACCCGGCGCGGGTCCGTTCGCGGCCGAACCGGACCGCCAAGAGCACTCCTCAGGCTGCGTGCGCGGGAGGCTCGGCCGGCGGCCCGCGCTACTGCGCTTCCGCCAGCCGGCGCTGGGTGCGGCGGGCCTTGCGCTCCGCGCGGTCCTTCGGCGCGCGTTCGCGGCCGGTGTCGAGCATGAAGGCGCGTTTGGTTTCCGGCACCACGGTCGCGTTCTGGAACAACGCGGCGATCTTGATGAGCCTGTCGCGCGCCGGTCCCGCCGGCCAGCGGAAAGCGGCGGCTCCGAGTGCGTCGCGCATCCGCTCGACCGTCATTCGGCCGGAGAGTACGCGGCTCGCGGCGTCGGCGTCGATCGCCTTCTTGGCCAGGAACAGCGCGCTCGTCTCGGCGCAGGCGATTGGCTCGAAATGGTCGGCCAGCAGCTCCATCGCGTAGATGTCGAAGAACGGCCAGTTATGAAAATAGTCCTGCTGGATCACGATCGATCGGCCCGGAATGAGCTTCGGAAAGAAGTTCTTCGCAACGTGGTCGCTGGTTGCCATCGCCTTCGCGATGTCGACGAACAGGATCTCGATCGGGCCGTCCGGTGCCGGCTGCTCGGGGAAATCGCCGCTGTGGAAGCTGACGAGGTTGGTGAGATCGGGGCCGAGCAGCGCCGGCATGATCGGCAGGAAGTTACCGTTGGCCGGATAGGGAAGACGGCCTGCGAGGCCCCAGCGGTCCCATGCCTCCTCCCTGATGCGATGGCGGTCGTAAGAGTGGATGATCTGTCCGGTCCGCCCCGCGGCGGCGAGGCCCGCCGCGAGCGACACTGTCGAGCCGCCGAGGAACGAGCCGAGGTCGCAGATCGTGCCGCTGCCAGTGTAGTAGTGCCGGGCGAGCCAGACCAGCATCGCCCGCTCTTCCTGGCTCAGCATGCTCGGGTAGCTGGAGACATGCGACGAAAGCGGCTGCTCGGTAGTCCACGCCCGGTTGCGGATCCGGTCAACGAGGTCGGGCATCGCATTTCTCCATTCTCGGTTGCATCCGAATATCGCAGGGCGAGGGCGGCAGCAACCGGTCAGCGGTATTTCGTCGCCGCGAGCTCGATGTTGAACAGGCTGCGGTCGGTGGCGCCGCCGGTTGCGAGGTCGGTCAGTGCGACGCGGGTCGTCTGTCCGGCCTTGGTGGTGATGTCCCACCCGAGGAGCGTGATCGGGGCGGTGCCGAAGTGCATTGCCATCCGCCCCTCGGTCGGGCTGCGTGGATCGACGACAGTGATCGTGGTGCTGCCGTCGGCGTCCCGGGTCGCGCCCTTGACCATGCCCGGCTCGGCGAGGCTGAGACGGTCGCGCAGCAGCAGCGACAGCGGGGTCTTGTCGAGCGGGTAGCGGGTGGGGTTGCGGTTCGACTTCGGGTCGAACACCCCGACCCACGAGCCGTCCGCGATCACCATTGCGCCGGCCGGCCTGTCGTACTCGAAGCGGATGCGGCCGGGCTTCTGGAGATAGAAGCGGCCGGTCTGGACCGAGCCGTTCGGGTTGGTCTGCCGGAAATTGCCCTCCGCGCTGCGGAGGGCTACGAGATAGGCGTTGATGGCCGACACGTCGACCGACTGCGCCGCGGCGGGGCGGCCGAGCGCGGCCGCAAGAGGGGCGGCGGCGAGGGCGGCAATGAAGGTGCGTCTGTTCATGGCGATGGTTCTAGCGCGTCGGGGCGGAAAGCACATCTCACGGGACGGTCATTGCCGGTCGCGGGCGCGGAGGCGGCGCTCCAGTGCGCGGAGCGCCAGCGAGAGGCCGATGGTCATCGTCAGGTAGAGGAAGGCGACGACGTTGTACGTCTCGAAATAGCGGAAGGACGAGGCGGCCGACACCTTGCCGAGCTGGGTGATGTCGGTGACGCCGAGCACCGAGACGAGCGAGCTGTCCTTGACCAGCGCCACGAAGTCGTTGCCGAGCGGCGGCAGGATGGTCCGGATCGCCTGCGGCAGCACCACGAGGCGAAACCGCTGCCAAGCGGAGAGGCCGAGCGCCTTGGCCGCCTCGGTCTGGCCGCGGTCCACCGACTCGATCCCGGCGCGGAACACTTCGGCTAGGAAGGCGCCGTAGGCGAGGGCGAGGGCCGCGATCGCCCGCCACATCAGTGACACGTCGCGGGTGCGGATCTCGGGGAGGCCGGCGGCGTTCCAGCCTGCGACGAGCGCGGGCACGGCGACGAAGGCGATGTAGAGCAGGAGGACGATGATCGGCACGCCGCGGATCACCTCGACGTAGAGGCGGGCCGCCTCGCGCGGCAGGATGCGGCCGCTGAGCGCGCACACCGCGAGGCCGAGGCCGAGGGCGGCGGCCAGCGCGAAGGCAACGACCGTGACGAAGATCGTGACGCCGATGCCCTGGGAAAGCGTCGCGAGGATGGTGCGGTAGGTGGGATCGACGGCG
Source organism: Amaricoccus sp. (assembly GCA_044223585.1). GTDB lineage: Bacteria > Pseudomonadota > Alphaproteobacteria > Rhodobacterales > Rhodobacteraceae > Amaricoccus. The sequence goes on along the minus strand of JBGALW010000103.1, from coordinate 7,146 downwards.
ATGGCGGCAAGGCTCGCCAGCCCGGCGGCGGCGAGGATCGCCAGCCACCAGGGGAACTCGCGCTGCCTGCCGGGGGGTGGGCTACTCACCAAGCTTGTAGTCGTAGAACCATTTCTGATTGAGCGCGTCGAGCGTGCCGTCGGCCTTCAGCGCGGCGATCGCCGCGTTGATCGGGGCGACGAGGTCGGAGCCCTTGGGGAAGATGAAGCCGAAATCCTCCGTGCCCATCGGCTCGCCGGTCAGCTTGAAGACGCCGGGATTGGCGTCGACGTAGCCCTTTCCGCCGGTGCTGTCGGTCAGCACGACGTCGACGTCGCCTGCCCGGAGCGCCTGCACCGCGGCGCCGAAAGTCTCGAACGGCTTCACCCGCGGGTTCGCCTCGTTGCCGTCGAGCAGGTCGTAGACCGCGACGTAGAAGGGGGTCGTGCCGGGCTGGGCGCCGATCAGGAGGTCGCCCGGGCCGTTGATGAAGCTCGCCTCGTCGGTGAAGCGCGTCTCGTCGGCCCGCACCATCATGAGGGTCTCGGACCGCATGTAGGGGTCGGAGAAGTCCACCTGCTCGGCCCGGTCGTCGCGGATGGTGATGCCGGTCATGCCGATGTCGTACTGGCCGGCGTTGACGCCGGGGATCATCGCGTCCCAACTCGAATGCTCGTAGACCGGCTTGAAGTTCAGCCGCTTCGCCATCTCGGCCATCGCGTCGTACTCCCAGCCGATTGCCGTGCCGGTCTTCGGATCGACGAACTGCAGCGGCGGGTAGGCGTCCTCGGTGACGACGACCACCTCCCGGCCGCCGAGGTCGGGCAGCTCGGCGAGGGCGGGCGCCGCGAGAGCGGCGCTGAGGGCGAGGGCAAGGGCAGTCAGGCGCATCGGCGGGGCCTCGGGGCTGAAGCGGTCGGCGCGCAGAATGGAGCGGCCTGCGGGGCGGGGCAAGGGATGATCCCTGACGCTGGCAAGAGCCACGTCGGCTTTGCGACGATCGTTGAGCATCCAGTTCACGATCTTGACGAGTGGCAAGATCGTGACGGGTGCGCGCTGCGGGGGGCGCCCCCGCTTTCAACGGGCGAGCCGGGCGGCGCACCCGCCACGGCACGTCGGCAAGTGCGTGCGGGGTAAAATCTTCGCCTTCATGCCTGGTGGCCCCCGAAGCGGTCACCGGGGCCGCATCACCCCTGCAGCCAGCCCCGGAGATGCGTTCCGAGCCGCAGCGCCAGCTGGGTGATCGTGTAGGTCGGGTTGCAGTGGCCGGTGGTCGTGAACACCGACGAGCCGCCGATGAAGAGGTTCGTCACGCCATGCACCTTGCAGTCGCCGTCGACGACGCCGTGCCGCGCCTCTGCCGCCATGCGCGTCGTGCCCATGTGGTGCTTGCCGCCCACCTCGTCCTCCAGCACGCCGGGCAGCTTCACCGGGTCCGCCAGCAGCCAGTCGCGGACGCGGGCGCGGCCGATTCCCTCGCGCGCCATGTGCTCGCCGAAGGCGGTGACGGCGGTGCGCTGGGTGTGGATGTCGAGCTCCGACATGTGCCAGTCCATCGCCACGCGGCGCAGGCCGAAGGCGTCGCGCTCCTCGGAGAGCGAGACCCGGCTGTCGGGGTTCGGCGCCTGTTCCTGCGCCATGCGGATGACGCCGGTCTGGCCGGGCGGGACCGGCAGGGGGAGGCGCTCGAACGGCGCCGTCGCCGGCTCGCGGACGAGGCGGTTCATCAGGATCGCGAAGTCGCCTTCCGGCACGTCGCCCCGCAGCGCAGGCAGGTTCCACGGCTCGATCCAGTTCGGCTCCAGCCGGAGGCCGAAGTTGAGGCATTCGTGCCCGGCCATGAACAGTTCGGTCGGGGAGTAGAATTCCCGCTCCTCGATCAGCACGCGGAGGGCGACGTCGGCGAGGACGAAATGCGGGTGATCGGCAAAGCAGCGGCCGACCCAGCCGTCGCGGTTGCCGATGCCCTCGGGGATCTGGCTGGTGAAGTTGAGCAGAAGCCGCGCATTCTCGATGCCGCCGGTGCAGAGGGCGTAGGCCCGCGCCTTGAGCGTGAAGCCGGGATCCGCGGGATCGTAGGTCTTGAAGACTGCGCCGGTGACCGTGCCGAGGCCGTCGTCGAGCCGGAGGTCGACGAGGTTGGCGTTGAGGAACAGGGTGATGTCGTCTGACGCCGTGATCTCGTCGAGGTATTTCTCGGCAAAGCGGGTCGGCGGGCTCCAGCGGAACTGGAAGCGGCGGAAGTCGTAGGCGGCCTGCCTGAACGGCAGGTCCGGGGCCTCGCTGGCGGAGGGGATGTCGAGGATCGAGTCGGCCTCGGTGCGGTAGGGGTCGAGGTCGAGCTGGCCGATCGGCCAGCCGCTGAACGGGATCCACGGCTTCGGCATGAAGTCCACCGCGTCGAGCGCGCGGCTCCAGCCCGCCCAGTGGTTCGAAGTGCCACCAAAGTAACGCAGGCGGGCGACGTCGAGCTCGAAATAGTCCTGCCCGATGTTGGTGCCGACATAGCAGTCCTGGCTTTCGGCGGTCAGCTCCATGCCGCCCGCCTCCATCAGCGCGACGCGGGCGCCTCCGGCGGCGAGGGAACGGGCGATGGTGATCCCGGCCGGGCCGGATCCGATCACGCAGACGTCGAACGTCTGGTCGAACGCGCTGCGGTCCGTGCTGCTGACGTCCTGGATCATGGGGCTGTCTGCGGTTCGCCGATCATTTCGGGGTTCGGTTGCACGCTATCCTCCGCGGTCGCCAGTCTTTCGGTCAGATGGTCGCCGAGGCGGAGCGCCATCTGCACGATCGTGTAGGTCGGGTTGGCATAGCCGCCGGTCGAGAACACCGAGGAGCCGCCGATGTAGAGGTTGTCGATGCCGAACACCCGGCAATCGGCGTCGACGACGCCATCCTCCGGGCTGGCGGCCATGCGGGTGGTGCCCATGTGGTGATAGCCGGCGACCTCGTCATCGGCCACGCCGGGGAAGGCGGGCGGATCCTGCATCAGCCAGTCGCGCAGCCGGACGCGGCCGATGCCGGTGCTGGCGAGATACTCGCCGAAGGCGATTGTGACGGTGCGCATCGTCTTCACGTCGAGGTCGGTAAGCCGCCAGTCGAGCGCCGTCGTGTAGAGCCCGAAGGCGTCCTGGCTCTCGCCGAGGAAGACGCGGCTGTCGGGGCTGATTTCCTGTTCCTGGTTGAAGCGGAGCGTGGCCCGCGGCAGGGACTCGCCGGACCACCAGTCGCGAAGCGCGGGAGCGCCGCAGTCGGGGCTGCCGCCCATCACCTCGTGGGCCAGCTGGTTGAGGAACGGCACCTCGCAGCGGATGCTGCGCTTGGCCGCCGTGGTGAGCGTCGGAACCGGCCGCGGGGACGCCGGGTCGAGGTTCACGAGGCTGTTCTGGACGCCGGCGTCGGCCATGAAGGCCTCGGTGACGGCAAAGAACCGCTGGGCGGGCAGCGGTTCCGCGAGCAGGACGTCGGCGGTGGCGAAATGCGGGTGCTCGGAAAAATAGCGGCCGACGAGTCCGTTGGCGTTGCCGATCCCCTCGGGGACCTGCCGGTTGAAGTTGAGGAGCAGCCGGGCATTCTCGATCCCGCCGCAGCAGAGGGCGAAGGTGCGGGCCGAGATGGAGAAGCCCGGATCATCGGCAACGAAGCCGCGGAACACTCCGCTGGTGACACGATCATGGTCGCGCGAAAGCGCGAGGTCGACCAGGTTTGCGTTGAGGAACAGCGTGAGCTGCGTCGACGCGGCGATCTCCGCCTCGAACTTTTCCCGGAAGCGGGTGGGCGGGTCGCTGAAGCGGAACGCCGTCTCGGTGAACCGCGGGTCGGACGGCCCGATGGGGGCGGGCAGCGCCGGCGGCACCGGCAGGTCGAGGATCGAGTCGGTTTCCGCGGCGTATGGCTCAAGATCGGCGGCGGTGATCGGCCAGCCGGAGCGCGGTTGTCCCGGCTTCGGCGCGAAGTCGATCGGAGAGAGCGGCAGGCACCAGCCGCCCCAATGGTTCGAGCTGCCGCCGAAACAACGGATGCGGGCGGAGTCGAGATCGAAATACTCAAGGCCGACGTTTTCGCCGCGGTAGATCTCCTGCGAGGGTTCGGAGACGTCATAGCCGCCGCCTTCCATCAGGGCGACGCGCGCCCCGCCGGCCGCCAGGCGGCGGGCGAGGGTGATGCCGGCCGGACCGGACCCGATCACGCAGACGTCGAAAAGCCCGGCGGCGGCCGACCGGTCGATGTCGGCGTCAACGATCATCGATGCCGAGGGCGATCAGGTCGTCGCTCGTCAGGATCCACCCGTTGACGATGTGGAAGCCGCCCTTGGTGGTGGCGGCGGGGACCGGCGGGGCGGAGACGGCGGGCAACGGCAGGAGGGCCGCGACGGCCGCGCTCGCGAGCAGGCGGCGGCGTGAGATCATGGCTGGCGTCGGCATGGCATCCTCGCTGATTCCTCCCCCTTCATAGCGGAGAATAGCGGAAGTGGGAAAAATCGGCCGGCGCCGCCCGGCCGGAGGTGTCGAAGGCGACCATGCCGACGAAGGTGCCCGTGAAGGACCCGTGCTCGCCGGGCCCGCCTTCGTCGGAGAGGACGGCGGCGTCGAGTTCCGGCCCGGCCGGCTGCCACTCGCCGCCGGCGCGCCAGAAGAACTGCTGGGTGGCGCCGTGCACCTGGACGGCGAGTTCCAGCGGGCCATCCGGGACGGGGACGGGCGCGGCCGGATAGCGCAGCCGGGCGTCCGGCCAGTCGCCGGGGCAGGACATGATCGTCAGCGTCCGGCCGGCGCGTGCGTCGTGCGAGACCATGAGCGCGTGGAGCTTGTGGCGGTTGTAGTAGGTCGTGAGGCCGGCCGCCTGCTGGTAGGTCTCGGGCGCGAAGGCGGCGAGGCGGGTCTCGGCGCGGTAGGCGTGGTGTTCCTGCCGCCGGGCGACGAGCGCCTGCTCGAACCAGCTGCCGAGCGACTCGCGGCCGGTGAGGCGCAGCGCCGAGCCGGTGAGCGTGAAGATGCGATCGGGATACGGGGTGCGGAGCCACTGGAAGTCCGCGTCGAGGGTCGGCGTGTCGAAGCGGTAGTCTTTCGGCTCGTCCGGCGCGGGGTCTGGTCCGGCGACCTCCAGGGCTGGAGTCTGGCCGCCCTGCGCGAGCCGGGGCCAGCCGTCCCGCCAGACGACCTTCTGCAGCGCGGTCTCGCGGCCGAGCGGGCTCATCCGCGTGCCGGGCAGCGGGCGGGTGCAGAGGTGGGTGGTCCAGGTCTCGCCGTCCGGGGTGTCGACGAGCTGGCCGTGACCGGCTCGCTGGAGCGGGGCATCCGGGCTGTGGCGCGAGGTCAGAAGATGGGTTTCGGGGTGGAGGTCATAGGGGCCGGTCAGCGTGCGGGACCGCGCGATGGTGATCGCGTGGTCGTAGCCGGTGCCGCCTTCGGCGGTGGTGAGGTAGTACCAGCCGTCGCGCCGGCTGAGGTGGGGGCCTTCGACGAGGCCGAGGCGGGAGCCCGCGAAGATGTTCGAGATCGGCCCGGTCAGCCGGCGGGCGACCGGGTCGTATTCCTGAAGCAGGATGCCGTCGAACGCGGGATGCGGCAGCGGTCCGCCGGTGAGGTGGCGCCATTGCTGGTTGACGAGCCACTTGCGGCCGTCGTCGTCATGGAACAGCGACGGGTCGAACCCGGACGAGTTGAGGTAGACGGGATCGGACCACGGGCCGGTGACGGCGGGCGCGGTGACGAGGTAGTTGTGGGCGTCCTTGAAGCTGCCGTCATAGCGTTTGACATCGGTGTAGATCAGCCAGAACAGCCCGTCGGCGAAGCTGAGGCAGGGCGCCCAGACGCCGCAGCTGTCGGGCTCGCCGCGGAGGTCGAGCTGGCTGGCGCGGTTCAGCGGGCGGGCGACGAGCCGCCAGGTGGACAGATCGCGCGAGTGGTGGATCTGGACGCCACCGAGCGGGAGCGCCGGACTCCGGGGCTTACCGGGTCAGGCGCTTCGCGTAGGCTTCGAGCTGGTCCGCCACGGTGCCCCAGCCGTTGTAGAAGCCCATCTCCTCGTGGGTCTGGCGGGTCTTGGCGTTGCGATGGCGGGCGATCGCCGTGTAGGTCGTGCCGCCGCCCGGCGCGTCCGACAGGATCAGGATCGCGGTCATGAAGGGCTCGGGCGCGGGCTTCCAGCCCTCGGTGTAGGTATCGGTGAAGACGAGCTTCTCGCTCGGTATCACCTCGAGAAAGACGCCCCTGTTCTCCATGACGTTGCCGTCCACGTCGAACGTGGTGTCGAACCGGCCGCCCGCCCGCACGTCCATCTCGACCGACGTCACCCGGTGGGGCTCCGGCACGAAGAAGTGCGGGATGTGCTTCGGCTCCGTCCAGCATTCCCAGACCAGCGCCCGCGGCACGGCCAGCGTCCGGGTGAAGCTGAGGTCAGTCTCCGGGTCCAGTTCCGGTATCATGTTTCGCGCTCCCGCATCAGTTTCGTCACGTAGTCGTCCAGCCGGTCGAGCCGGGCCTCCCAGACCGCCCGCTGCTCGTCGAGCCAGGTCCGCACCGGAGCCAGCGCCTCCGGCACCAGCGCGCATGACCGGACCCGTCCTTCCTTGGTGGTGGCGATGAGGCCTGCCTCCTCCAGCACCGAGAGATGCCGCATCACCGTTGGCAGCCGCAGTCCCGTCGGCCGCGACAGGGCGGTGACCGGCGCCGGTCCCTGGGCGAGCTGCGCAAGGATCGACCGCCGCGTCGGATCGGCCAGCGCGTGGAACAGCAACGAGAGGTCCGGCTCATGCTTAGCCATGAAGCTAACTATACTGCGGTGAGCCGGGTGACCAGCGAAAACTTCGATGGTTGGCTAAGTATGGCGGTCGTCGCCTGGGGCCGGCGGGCGTCGCCTCGCCGGAGGGCGGGCGACGCGGGGATTGTCGATGGTCGCTCCGGTGGTCAGACGCGGGCCGCGGTCACGATGAACTCGACCCGGTAATCGGGGGTCGCGAGCTTTGCCTCGCCCGCGGCGCGGGCGGGCTTGTTGTCGGGATCGACCCAGGCGTCGTAGACGGCGTTCATTTCCGCGAAGTCGGCCATGTCGGCGAGCCAGACGGTGACGGAGAGGATCGAGGCTTTCGAGCCACCGGCCAGTTCCAGCAGGCGCTCGACCTCGGCGAGCGCGGTCGTTGCCTGCTCGGTCACGGTGGCGCCG
>JBGALW010000102.1:0-13276 GCA_044223585.1 Amaricoccus sp. | reverse complement strand
CGACATGCAGGTGAGTAGCCGTGGCGGTCGAAGGCGCCGGTGTGCAGCAGCTGCAGCGCTCGGTGAAGGGCCGCGCGGCGTGGCGATGCCGCCGGCGATGACCAGCGCCTGCCGCACGCCGACGCCGGCATAGGCCGCGACGCGGGCCTCAAGCTCGGCCGCGCTCGGTGATGCCGCGGGCAGGGAAGTGCGGCATCACCGCGAAGCCTTCGTCGGTCAGCCGGCGGGCGGCGGCCAGCATCTCGGCGAACGGCGTGCCGTCGATATGGGCGAGGTAGACGCGGGTGTCCGCGGACAGCAGCGGGCGGAAGTCGGCGACCTTCGCGGCGGTGCGCGGCATCACCTCCAGCGAGAAGTCCTCGAGCAGGGCGCCGATGTCCGCCGGCGCGGGTGCGGCGGGCGCAGGGGCAAAGACGAAGCTGAGGATTTTCGCCATTCGGGTCGCTCCGGGGTGTCAGGACTTCGGGCTGGCCCAGTCCGCCACTTTCGACCAGGGCCTTGACTGCCCTCAGTAAACGCTGCATCGAGGCGCGCCGCTTCGCCGGAAGCGACATCCGCCGCTTCGCCTTCGACAAGGTAGGGGGCCCCTGCGCCAGTCGGCGAGATAGGCATCGGAGTCGCGCGCGCCGGTGCGCATCGCGCAGCGGTCGATCGCCTGCTCGAACCGCTCCGGCAGCTGGAACGCGCGCGGCGCGGCGGCCGGTGCCGACGATGACCTGCGCCGGGATGTCGCGCCAGTAGACGATGGTGACCTGCGGCATGGTGCTGCCCTCCCATTGACCTTCATTTCAGTTAGGCGTTGCCGGAATCCCTTTCCACGGCTATTCTGGCTGGCGCAAACATCATTGTCGGTATGGACCGGTGCACATGACCAGGACGGAGAAGGCTCTGCCGAGCCTGTCTTTCGAATTCTTTCCCCCCATTCCCGGAAGCGAGCCTGCGCCTGTGGCGCTCGGTCGAGCGTCTGGCGCCGCTGGCGCCGCGCTTCGTCTCCGTGTGACCTACGGTGCCGGGGGCACGACGCGAGACCGCACCAACGCGGCGATCCAGACGATCCTCGGCCGGGCGCGGCTGAACGTCGCCGGGCAATCGACCTGCGTCGGCGCCACCCGCGAGGAGACGCTGGACGTGGCGCGCGGCTATGCCCGGATGGGCGTGCGGCGGATCGTGGCGCTGCGCGGCGACCCGCCCAAGGGGGCGACCGGTTCGAGCCGCACCCGGACGGCTTTGCGAGCGCGGCGGAACTCGTCGCGGCCCTGCGCGGCGTCGGCGACTTCGACATCGCGGTGGCGGCCTATCCGGAAGTGCATCCGGAGGCGGTGTCGCCGCAGGCCGACATCGACAACCTCGAGCGCAAGATCGACGCGGGCGCGGCACTGGCGCTGACGCAGTTCTTCTTCGAGAACGAGGACTTCCTGCGGTTCCGCGACGCCTGCGCGCGGGCGGGGATCACCGCGCCGATCCTGCCCGGCCTGCTGCCGGTGGAGAATTTCGGCAAGATGCTGAACTTCGCCGCCCGCTGCTAGGCGGCGGTGCCGGAGTGGATGCACAAGGCCTATGCCGGGGCGACGACGCCGGAGGAGGCCCACACCCTCTCGGTCGCGCTGGCCTGCGAGCAGGCGGACGGGCTGATCGACGAGGGCGTCGGGCACCTGCACGTCTACACGCTCAACAATCCCGACCTGACGTTCGACGTCTGCCGGGCGCTCGGCTACGAGGCGGCGCCGCTGTCTGCCGCCGCCGACGGATCCGGCGCCGCCTGAAATCTGCCGGGGGCGCGCCGGGCTCGGGGGCCGCTGGCCCCGCTCGGCTGGCGCGGGTCGGTCGGCCGCCTTGCGACCTTCCTGGGCGGAGGCTGCGCTCCGCGCAGCCGAGGGGTTGTCACCCCGCCCGCGGCGGGGCCCCGTTCTGCCCGATAGGGTTTCGCCTGCATGATCCCTTGAAGGATGTTCGTGGCTGCGGCGCGCGCGGAGGCGCATGCCGTCCGGGACGCCGCTCGGGGAGGCACATCAGCGGCCGCGGCTCCAGGCCCGCGTCCTGCCGCGGCCGAGGCGGACGGCGGCGGCGACGGACAGGTAGATTGTCAGGCCGACGGGGTCGGTGACGGCGAGGCGGGCGAGGCGGCCGGCGCCGAAGGCGGGCTTGTCGTCGTTGGCCATCAGGATATTTCGCCGCCACCTCGTGACACCGGCGTCCTGTCGGCGGCGGACGCGGACGAGGCGGGGAAAGCCCTCGATCATAGGAAAGCTGAACGGCGCGCCGACGGGCGCGATCCGCTCGCCGGGGGCGAAGGACAGGCGGGACGAAGGTGTCGTCGGCGATGATCGCCGGGAAGTCGCCCCAGGCGCGGCCGGCGGCGTTGACGGCGAAGACGCCGCAGCCCGGCACGCAGTCGGTCATGAACGGCACGCGCAGCCAGATGCGGGCATAGGCGCGGGTCACCAGCTGCGGGCGCGGGGACGTCAGATCCGCCGCTGGCGCAGGTGGGGGACGGGCGGTCGAGCGCGGCGCGGAGTTCGGCCATCAGCGCCGGGCTGACCAGGATGTCGGCATCGAGATAGATCCGTGCCGCGCCACGGGCGGCGCGGTCGGCGGCGTTGAGCGCGCCGAGCTTGCCGGGGGCGGGCAGGTCGAGGACGACGAGCCGCCATCCCGCCGCCTCCGGCCGCCGGGATGGCCCGGCGGGCGAGGGGGACGGTGGCGTCGGTGCAGCCGTTGGCCGCGACGATAATCTCGCGCAGCGCGTCCAGAGCCGTCGGCGAAGGTCGAGGCCAGGAGCGCGGCGAGGCAGGGCCCGATATACCCCTCCTCGTTGTTGGCCGGGATGATGACGTTGAGGGTGGGGGCAGCGCCGGGAAGGGGCGGGCAGGGGCAGGGCGGGCCATCGTCATCCGCCCGCCTTGCGCAGCGCGGCTTCCGGGCGCCGAAGGGTCTGCCAGCGCGCGCCAGCGGGATTGTCGTCCTCCAGCCAGCGGATCGCCCCCCAGCTGCCCCATGGGCTGGTCCCGCCCACGTCGTCGTTGTAGGTGAAGGCGCTGCCCCCGCCGATCTGGTCCCAACCGTCCAGCAGCGTGCGGTAGAGACCGCCCATCGCCGCGGAATAGTTGAGCGCGCCGAAGAAGGCGGTCAGCGTCTCGTTGTCCTGCCACGGGCCGAGGGCCACGACATGGGTGCCGCCCTCGTACATCACGAGGTCGAGCCAGGTCGCGGGCGCGGGCGGCATGGTAGGGCAGGAGGTCGTCGAGCAGGTGCCGCAGTGATCCTTCCGCATCGCCCGTCACCGCTGCCGTCCAGCAGCTCCGCCGCCGCGGTGGCGATCGCGGCGTCGAACTGGTGCTCGGCGACATGCAGCTTGCGCAGGCGCGGGGCGAGGGGCGGCCCTGGCCTTCGCCCGGCGGTTGTCGGCGATCCAGCGCCAGCACCTCCGCCGCCGCCGGTTCCTCGCCCAGCTTGGCGCCGAAATAGCCGGTGATGCCGTAGGCGTCGACGGCCCCGGCCGGTGGGCGGTTCCGCGCCGGATCCTCGGCGGTCCAGAGCGGCGCCTCCAGCAGCGGCTGTTCCAGCCCCAGCCAGCCGGTCTGGGTGGAGATCACCTTGACGAGCCGCGCGTCGGCCTCCGGCCCGAACACCTCGTCCCAGATCATCGCCATCTCCGAGGCGCGCATGCCCTCGAACTGCAGGAACGCGTCCTCCGGCGCGCCGGCGCCCCAGCGGGCGATCGCCTGCTGGCGCGCCCAGTCGGCCTGCGGGAAGGCCCAGTTCCAGATCTCGTTGGAATATTCGACCCAGGCCCGCCGGTCGGGTTCCAGCCAGGCCGTCACGCAGGGTCTCGGCGAAAGCGCGGAAATAGCCGTCGTCGGCCTTGTGCGGCATGGTGAACCAGGGGTCGGCGTCGAGCGCGTTGGCGAGGTCGACCATCACCTCGGCCGGGACGCCAACGCGGGCATAGGTGACATCGCCGGGCTTCGGCGCGCGCTCCTCCCAATGCTCGATCGGCGAGGCGTTGGTCGCCATCCAGTCCATGAAGCGCAGGCCGGCGACGCCGCGCATCCGCGCTAGGAAGACGGGGTTGAAGATTTCGCCGGCGTCGAACGCGGCCCGGTCCTCGTCGCGGACGATGCTGATGTCGCGGATATAGTCGCCGGTTCCCTTCGGATCCGTGGCGGAGACGGTGACGACGAGGGTGCTCTCGCCGCCCGGCTTGAAGTCGAAGACGATCTCGCCCGGCAGGCGCTGCACGCGGGAGACGGCGCCGTCGAGGTCGATCTGGCCCTCGCCGCGGTAGCGCAGCCGGTAGCGGCCGGCGAGGGAGGTGGCCTCGGCCGGCATGTTGGTCATGAGGAGCGTGGCATAGGCAGGGTAGCCCTCGGGCATCACGGACCCAGCCGTTTTCGTCGAGAAAGCCGCCGGCCGCGAAGTCCTTGTACCCCGACGCCCCACTGGCCGGGCTTGTGGCCGACCCAGGGCCGGGCGAGCTTCATCCGGTCGATGAACGGCTGCTCCGGCGACCAGTCGGCGAGTCCGGCGAGGTTCACCGCCACCGGCGCGCGCTTTACGGCCGGGGCAGGTTCGGGAGCCGGGGCGGCGGCGGCGGTGCGGCCGCCCAAACCAGGCGAAGGGCATGCCGTTCACGACCTCCAGCCGGACGTCGCCCTCGGGGCCGGCAGCAGGGGCGGGCGCCTCCAGCGCGGGCGGCGCGAGGGCGGCATCTCGGCGGGCGCGATCTCTGCCACGGCGGTCTCCCGGTGTCGCGGCCGTCGCCGCGGTGGCCCGGATGTCCCATGCCGCCGCTTTACGCTCGGTTAATGGGCTTGGCGGATGAATGCGCCGATCGCGAGGACATGGGAGACGCAGCGATCTCGTTCCGGCCTGCCCGTCGTCCTGCGCCGCGCCCTGGGTGCCCGGTTTCTCGACATCGAATCCGCGGCGGTCGACCGCTGGCAGATCGCGCCGGAGGAACGGCGCTGGGTGCGGCCGGCGATCTTCCTGCGCGAGCAGCTCGACCTCATCCGCGGCGTCGAGTTCGGCACGGTCGACGAGGTGGTCCGCGACTTCGAGGGCGGCTTCGAGACGCTCGAGCCGGCGACCCACGGCTTTCGCCTGAAGGGCGTCGATCTCGTGGATGGCGTGCTCTACTGCGGCGAGGCGACGCGCCACCTGCGGCGTCGGGCGCGGCCGATGCCGGCCTGCTGGATCGGCGAGGAGGTGGCGACCGCCTCGATGTACGAGAGCTGGATCGGCAACCAGTGGTTCGGCAACTGGCTGCTCGGCGACACGCTGACCTACCGGCTGGCCGAGGCGCAGGGCAATCCGGTGACGACGCGGATGGCGTCGTCGGGACACATGGCGCGCTACGAGCAGCTGCTCGGGATGGTGCCGCGGCGCATCGAGCGCGCGCGGTTCGAGGAGTTGATCCTTTCAACGATCTCTGCCACAATTCTCACATGAACGCGCGGGCGCGGGACTTCCGCGACCGGGTGTTGCAGGGCCGAAGCTATCCGCAGCATCCAGGCGTCTATCTGCTGCGGCGGACCGGCGGCGTGCCGCGCAGTCTCGGGAACGAGGCGGCGCTGACCGACATGCTGGCGACGCGGTACGGGTTCACGATCCTCGATCCGATGTCGGCGACGGTGGACGAGATCGCCGCCGCCTGCGCCGGGGCGCAGGTGGTGGCCAGGATCGAGGGCAGCCATCTCTGCCACGGGATGATGGTGATGCCGGACGACTTTTGCCTGCTGGTACTGCAGCCGCCCTACCGGGTGGTGTCGTTCCTGAAGGCGATCACCGACTATCGAGGGCAGGAGTTCGCCTTCGTGATCGGCAATGACGGCGACGAGCCCTTCACCGTCGATCCGGAGCATGTCGAGCGGACCCTCGCGCTCATATCTTCGCAGCGGGCGTAAGCCTTTCTTAACCGCCGCCCCGCATTTCCGGAGGAGGCGATTTCTGTCGGCCCTGGAGGATGTTCCCGGTGCTCTTGAGTGTGCTTCGCGCGGATTATGACCGGCACGGCCGGTCACTCGCCAATCCCGCCTTCATCGCAATCGCGACCTACCGGTTCGGCCGGTGGGCGATCGAGCGCCGGAACCCGGTGGCGCGCTGGCTGGCAGGCAAGTGCTACGGTGCCCTGAACCTCTTCGTTGCGCCCTGGACCGGGGTCTGGCTGCCGCCGCAGGCAACCTTCGGCGAGGGGCTGCACATCATCCACGCCCAGGGTTCGCTGTCGGTGCACCCGGAGGTGGTCGCGGGCAGCCGGCTCGGCGTCATGCACAATGTCACCATCGGCACCAACATGGGACCGGGCGCGCCGACGATCGGCGACGACGTGTTCGTCGGGGTGAATTCGACGGTGCTCGGCGCCATCCGCATCGGCGACCGGGTCCGGATCGCCGCCAATACCGCCGTCACCACCGACGTGCCGTCGGACTCGATCGTGGTCGGCTCGCCCGCCAAGATCTTCCCGCGCCTCAGCGCCGCTGCCGAGGCGGCGGAGGCTCCGGCGGCTCCGGCGGTGCCGGTGGATGTCGCGGGGTTCAATGACACGGTCCGGGACTATGACCGGGTCCACTGCATCCACGAGCAGATCGCGGCGCAGGCGGGACGGACGCCGGATGCGGTCGCGGTGGTGCACGACGCGGTGTCGCTCACCTATGCCCAGCTCGAGGCGCGGGCGACGCGGGTCGCGCTGGTGCTGCAGGCGATGGGCGTCGGGCCGGACACGATGGTCGGGCTCTTCATGCCGCGGTCGGTCGATCTCGTGGTCGGCGCGGTGGCGATCCACAAGGCGGGCGGCGCCTATGTGCCGCTCGATCCCGCCTATCCGGCGGATCGGGTTGCGCTCTACATCGAGGACAGCGCCTGCCCGGTGATCCTGACGCGCTCGGACATTGCCGGCACGCTGCCGGGGCACGGCGCGGCGGTGCTGGAGATCGACACCGATCCGCGCATCCCGGCGGCAGAGGGCGTGCCGAAGGCCGGGGTCGGGCCGGAGCATCTCGCCTATGTCATCTACACCTCCGGCTCCACCGGGCGGCCGAAGGGGGTGATGGTCGAGCATCGCAACGTCTCGAACTTCTTCACCGGCATGGACGAGCGGCTGCCGCACGATCCGGCCGGGGTCTGGCTCGCGGTGACGAGCCTCTCGTTCGACATCTCGGTGCTCGAGCTCTTCTGGACGCTGGCCCGCGGCTTCAAGGTGGTGCTGGCGAGCGAGCAGAACCGGGCGATGGTCTCCAGCCGCGGGGCGGCCGAGGACGGGCTCGACGCCGACGATTTCTCGATCGGAGCGCAGATCATCCGTCACGGCGCGACCCACCTGCAATGCACGCCGAGCATGATGCGCATGCTGATCGGCATGAACGAGGGCGCCCGCGTGGCGCTTGGCCGGGTACGCCACGTCATGCTGGGCGGCGAGCCGCTGCCGGGCGCGCTGGTGGCCGAGCTCATGCGCGTCACCGACGCGACGATCGAGAACATGTACGGCCCGACCGAGACGACGATCTGGTCGTCGACCGAGCGGGCGGCGCCGGGCGATCCGATCGTGACGATCGGGCGGCCCATCGCCAACACCCAGTTCCACGTGATCGACGAGGCGGGTGCGCTGGTCGATACCGTCGGGGGCTCGGGCGAGCTCTGCATCGGCGGCGACGGGGTGACGCGGGGTTATCTCGGGCGGCCGGAGCTGACGGCGGAGCGGTTCGTCGCCGATCCCTTCGTGCGGCCGGAAGCGGCTGCGGCCTGGGGCGCGCGGATGTACAAGACCGGCGATCTCGTGCGCTGGCGGGCGGACGGGCGGCTCGACTTCCTCGGCCGCGCCGACCACCAGGTGAAGATCCGCGGCCACCGGATCGAGCTCGGCGAGATCGAGGCTCGGCTCGAGGATGCGCCGGGGGTGCGGCAGGCCGTGGTGCTGGCCCGCGAGGACCGGCCGGGCGACCTTCGGCTTGTCGGATACCTGATCGCCGACGGCACGCCGGACGAGGCGGCGCTCCGGCGGCATCTGGCGGCGAGCCTGCCGGAGTACATGGTGCCGGCGCATTTCGTGGCGATGGACGAGTTCCCGCTGACGCCGAACCGCAAGGTGGACCGCAAGGCGCTGCCGGCGCCGGTGCAGGCGACGGCAGCGATCAGCCGGGCGGCGGACACCGAACGGCAGATCCTGCGCTACCTCGCCGAGACGCTGAAGGCCGACGACGTGCCGCTCGACCGGCGGCTGTTCTCGTCGGGCGCGCTCGACTCGGTGGCGATGTTCAACCTCATCGCCTTCCTGGAGGAGACCGCCGGCATCCAGATCCGGCCGGAAGCGGTGACACTGGACAATTTCGACACCGCGGAGGCGATCCTGCGCTTCTCGCGCCGGGCAGCCTGAGCGGGCGGAGAGAGGCGAGATGGACCTGCAGATGATCGGCGACCTCCTGCGCATGGTGCGCCGGCGCCTGTGGGTCATCCTCGTGGTGGTTTTTGCCGGCCTCGCTGGAACCGTGGTCTATACCGCCACCAAGGCGTCGGTCTACGAGGCGACGGCGAAGATCCTGGTCGAGGCGCAGGTGATCCCGACCGGGACCACGGCGGGCGCGGGCGACCAGTCGACGGCGCGGCGGCTTCAGATCATCCAGGAGCGGCTGATGGCGCGCGACAGCCTCGTCGCCGTCGTCCAGAAGCTGCGCCTCTACACCGACCTGCCGCTGACGATGAACGAGAAGGCCGAGCTGCTGCGGCGGTCGGTGCGCATGGACAGCATTTCTGTCCAGAACCAGGGCTGGGGCGGCGGCAACGGCGACGTGGTCGCGTTCACCATCACCGCGCGCTTCGGCGATCCGACCAAGGTGGCGGCGATCGTCGACGAGTTCGTCGACAACGCGATCGCCAGCAACATCCGCGTCCGGGAAGAGCGGGCGCGCGACACGCTGGAATACTACCAGAGCGAGGACAACCGGCTGGCGCTGGCGATCACCAACCTCGAGGGCGAGATCGCCGCCTTCAAGAAGGCGAACGAGGACGCGCTGCCCGACAGCCTGACCTCGCGCCGGAACGAGCTCAGCCGGCTGCAGGAGAGCGATCTGGAGGTCGACCGCCGGATCATCGACCTGGAGGAGGAGAAGGGCGGCATCGAGATGGAACTCGCCGCCCCGGACGCCGCGCTTCCCGCGGCGGCCCGGACACCCGAGCAGACCGAGCTGCGCAACCTCCAGATCGAGCTCGCCCAGCGCAAGAGCGTGCTGGCGCCGAATCACCCGGAACTGAAACGCCTGCGGGACCGCATCGCCGCGGTGAAGGCGCTGATCCCGGACGAGGAGGTGGACGACGCGGCCAGTGCCGCCGCCGACGACCGCCGGGTGGCGATGAAGCGGCAGGTGAGCCTGCTTTCCCGCCAGATCGAGCAGCTGCAGGCGCAGAAGCAGACCCTGGCGGAGCGTCGGTCCGCGCTGGAGACGTCGATCCAGCGCACGCCGGAGGTCGAATCGACCCTCGCCGGGCTGAACCGCAGGCTTGTCGACCTGCAGGACCAGCACAGCAGCGTCGCCGTCCGCAAGGCGGAAGCCCGCACCGGCGAGCAGTTGGAGGCAAACCGCCAGTCCGAGCGCTTCGAGGTGGTGGAAAGCGCGCTGGTGCCGGAGGTGCCGGTCGAGCCGAACCGAATGAAGCTGTCTGTCATGGGCCTCGGGGCGAGTCTCGGCCTCGCCGGCGGCCTCGCCTTCGTTCTAGAGATGCTGAACCCGGTGATCCGCACCAGCGCGCAGATGCAGCGCCAGCTGGAGATCAGGCCGGTGATCGCGATCCCCTACGTCCTGACACCGGGCCAGCGTCGGGCGCGCAGCGTGCGCCGCGTCGCGGCGGTCGCGGTGTTCCTCGTCGTTGCGACGGCAATCGGCGTGCCGCTCTACAACCGCTATGGCGCGGGGATCGCCGAGAAGGTCGGCAGCGCCCCCGTGGCGCCGACCGCGGGCTGACGCGCCCCAAAGGACCTGGCCGGCAGCCGCTTGACGCCGGGTCGGGCGGAGGGTCCCCTGTGCGGCGGTGTGCGCCTGAAGCGCGCCGGTCGCAAGGACCTGCCCGATGACCTTCTCCCTCGTCGCCCGCTGCCCCGACACCGGTCTCTTCGGGGTCGCCGTCGCCTCCTCCTCGCCTGCCGTTGCCGCGCGCTGTGCCCATGCGCGGGCCGGGGTGGGGGCGGTCGCGAGCCAGAACGTCACCGACCCCGACCTCGGGACCCGTGCGCTCGACCTGATGGAGCGCGGCGCGAGCGCGGCCGAGGCGGTGGCGATCCTCGCCCGCAGCCCGCATGCCGCCTTCCGGCAGATCCTCGCGGTGGACCGCGAGGGCAATACCGCGATCCATTCCGGGCCGAAGGCCCTCGGGGTCTGGGCGGAGGCACGGGAGCATGATGTGGCGAGCGGCGGCAACCTGCTCGCGCATGACGGGGTGCCACGGGCGATCGTCGACGGCTTCCTCGGCACCCGCGGCGCGCTCGGCGACCGGCTGATTGCCGCGATGCAGGCCGGGCTCGCCGCCGGAGGCGAGGCGGGGCCGGTCCATTCCGCCGGGCTTCGCATCGTGCGCGAGATGGCCTGGCCGGTGGCCGACCTGCGGGTCGACTGGACCGAAGGCGACCCGGTCGCCGAACTCGGGGCGCTCTGGGACCTTTACGCCCCGCAGCTCGATGCCTACGTGACCCGCGCCCGCGATCCGTCGGCAGCGCCGAGCTACGGCGTGCCGGGAGACGCATGACGCTCTTCCCGGCGCGGACCGTGCCGTTTCAGAGGGTTACCGGCCCTCGCCGCGTGGTTGCGCAGGTTAAGCCTTTTCCCGACCTTTCGCACATGCTAACCGGGCGCGGAAACAGAGGGGAAGCTCGCCTATGGCTACGCAGCGCACGTTCTCGATCATCAAGCCGGACGCCACGCGGCGCAACCTGACCGGCGCGATCAACGCCAAGCTCGAGTCGGCCGGCCTGCGGATCATCGCCCAGAAGCGGATCCATCTGTCGAAGGCGCAGGCGCAGGCCTTCTACGCCGTGCACAAGGAGCGCCCCTTCTTCGGCGAGCTGACCGACTTCATGAGCTCGGCCCCGATCGTCGCGCAGGTTCTCGAGGGCGAGGAAGCGATCAAGAAGAACCGCGAGGTGATGGGCGCGACGAACCCGGCCGAAGCGGCCGAGGGCACGATCCGCAAGGAGTTCGCGCTGTCGATCGGCGAGAATTCGGTGCACGGATCGGACGGCCCCGACACGGCTGCGACCGAGATTGCCTATTTCTTTTCGGGACTTGAGCTCGTCGGCTGACAGGTTGAGCGAGCCGCTCCGCGCCCCCGCGGGTGCGGGGCCGGAGTGACCCGGGTGTTGCCGCGGTCGCGGTTTGCCATCCGCGCGCGGCCGCGCTAAAGCTCGCGGGCGAGGCGGAGGTCAGAGCCATGCGTCCAGTCGTTCTGTGCATCCTTGACGGGTGGGGCCTTCGGGCCGAGCGCGAGGCGAACGCCGTCGCGCTGGCCGAGACGCCGAACTTCGACCGGATCTGGGCGGACTGCCCGCACGCCCAGCTCGCGGCGCACGGGCCCGATGTCGGGCTGCCCGAGGGGCAGATGGGCAATTCCGAGGTCGGGCACACCAACATCGGCGCCGGGCGGGTGGTCTGGATGGACCTGCCGAAGATCGACAATGCCATCGGCGAAGGCAGCTTCGCCGCCAACGCAGCCCTCGCGTCCTTCGCTGCCGCGGTGAAGGCGGCCGGGGGGACCGCGCACATCGCTGGCCTGGCCTCGCCGGGCGGCGTCCACGCGCACCAGCGGCATATCGCGGCCGCGGCGAAGGTGCTGACCGATGCCGGTCTGCCGGTCGCCATCCACGCCTATCTCGACGGCCGCGACGTGCCGCCCTCGTCCGCGGGGCCACAGATCGCCGAGCTTGAGGCGGCGCTGCCGGCGGGGGCGCGGATCGTCACGGTGTCCGGCCGCTTCTATGCGATGGACCGGGACAAGCGGTGGGACCGGGTGGCGCTCGCGACGGCCGCGATGCTGAAGGGCGACGGGCAGCACGCGGCCACCGCGGCCGGGGCGATCGCGGCAGCCTATGCCCGCGGCGAGACCGACGAGTTCGTGACCCCGACGGTGATCGGCGACTATGCCGGGGCGAAGGATGGCGACGGCCTGTTCTTCGCCAACTTCCGCGCCGACCGCGCCCGGCAGATCCTCGGCGCGCTGGTCGACCCGGCCTTCGACGGCTATGCGGTCGAGGGGCGGCCGAAATGGGCGGCGGTGCTCGGGATGGTGCAGTATTCCGACGTGCTGGACCGGCTGATGCCGGCGGTGTTCCCTTCGCAGGACATCGCCAACACGCTCGGGCACTGGGTGGCGTCCAAGGGGCTGAAACAGTTCCGCATCGCCGAGACGGAGAAGTATCCGCACGTCACCTTCTTCCTGAACGGCGGGGTGGAGGTGCCGGAGACGGGCGAGGCGCGCTATGTCGCGCCGAGCCCGAAGGTCCGGACCTATGACCTCAAGCCGGAAATGTCGGAGCCGGAGGTGGCGGAGCATCTGGTCGCGGCGATCCGGTCCGGGGAATACGACCTCATCGTCGTCAATTTCGCCAATCCGGACATGGTCGGCCATACCGGCGTGCTGGAGGCGGCGATGGCGGCCTGCGCCGCGGTCGACGAGGGGCTGGGGCAGGTGCTGCAGGCGGTCGAGGACATGGGCGGGGCGATCATCGTGACCGCCGACCACGGCAACTGCGAGGTGATGGTCGATCCGGTGACCGGCGGGCCGCATACCGCGCACACGCTGAACCCGGTGCCGGTGATCCTCGTCGGCGGACCGGAGGGCGTGAGCCTGCGCAATGGCCGGCTTGCGGATCTCGCGCCGACGCTCCTCGACCTCATGGGCATCGCGCCGCCGCCCGAGATGGACGGACAGACCCTGATCGTCCGGCATTGAGGCTTGTTGGCGTGACGATGCGCGGTGCGATCGGCCCGGCGACGATTCTGCTGGCCGCAGCCCTCCTGTCAGCCGGTGTGCCCGCGGTCGCGGCGGCCGAGGCGGCGGCGGACTCCGTGCCTTCCGCAGCCGACCGGACGCCGGCGATGGCCGCGGCGGCCGCGCGCGTCACGGCAGCCGGTGCGGCGCTGACGGCGGCAGAGGCGGCGCCCGACCCGGTGCCCGCGCTCGCCGCCGCGCTCCCGGTCTATCAGGCCGCGCTCTCCGACCTGCGGGCGGCGGTCAACGAGGCTGGCGACCGGGCGCAGGCGCTGACCGTCGACCTCAATGCCCGCCAGGACGCGGTGGC
>JBGALW010000101.1:0-13830 GCA_044223585.1 Amaricoccus sp. | reverse complement strand
CCTGTAGACGAAGCTCGTCGTCCTACAAGAGCCGACCACGGCGCTCTAAAAGACCGTGCAGGTACAGATCGACGAACTCCTTCGCCGGCTGCATAAGACGCACGGCCTTGCCTACATCGTCGTCTCCCACGACCTGCGTGTGGTGCGCGCGCTCGCCCACAAGGTGCTGGTGATGCAGAACGGCGACGTGGTGGAGTCGGGCGAGGCGGCACAGGTGTTCGACGCGCCGCGGACCGACTATACTCGCACCCTTCTCGCGGCGGCCTTCGACCTCGAGCTTGCGGCGGAATAGCCGGCGGCCAATGTCGCAACCGGCCTCCGATCCGCCGCATACGGTCCCCGTGGCCGGACCGGAAGCCGCCAGACTTTCCGCTTCGCCCTTCGAAGGAGACGCCAGATGAAGCTGCCCGCTCTCGCCCTGCTCCTTGCCGCCGCGGCCTCGCCCGCCCTCGCCGTCGATCCAGAGACCTGCAAGCCGATCCGCATGTCCGATCCGGGCTGGAGCGACATCACCTCGACCAACGCCCTCGCGGGCGTCGTCCTCACCGCGCTCGGCTATGAGCCGGAGGTGAAGTCGCTGTCGGTGCCGATCGGCTACGAGGCCTTGAAGACCGGCGACCTCGACGTCTTTCTCGGCAACTGGATGCCGGCGCAGCAGCATTTCCGCGACGATCTCGACAAGACGAACGCGGTGGAGGTGCTGGCGCAGAACCTGACCGGCGCGAAGTTCACGCTGGCCGTCCCGTCCTACGTCGCCGACGGCGGCGTCACCGACTTCAAGGATCTGGCCGCCCACGCCGACGAGTTCGACGAGAAGATCTACGGCATCGAGAGCGGCGCGCCGGCGAACCAGAACCTGCAGAACATGATCAAGGCCGACGATTTCGGCCTCGGCGACTGGCAGGTCGTCGAGTCGGGCGAGCAGGCGATGCTGGCGCAGGTCGCGCGCGCCGAGAAGAAGCAGGACTGGATCGTGTTCCTCGCCTGGGCGCCGCACCCGATGAACGTCGTGCACCAGCTGACCTATCTTTCGGGCGGCGACGCCTACTTCGGCCCGAACTTCGGCGGCGCGGAAGTCTACACCCTCGCCCGCGCCGGCTGGCCGGCGGCCTGCCCGAACGCCGCGCAGCTCTTCCGCAACCTCGTCTTCACCGTCGACATGGAGAACGACATGATGGGCCTCATCGCCGACGAGAAGCCGGACGCGGCGGCGCAGGCGTGGCTGCGCGACAATGCCGGCGTGCTCGATGGCTGGCTTCAGGGCGTGACGACGCTCGACGGCCAGCCGGGCCTCGACGCGGTGCAGAGGTCCCTCGGCCTCTGACGTGCAGCCCAACATCCTGATCCTGATGGTCGACCAGCTGTCCGGGACGCTGTTCCCGGACGGCCCGGCGCCGTTCCTGCACGCGCCGAACCTCGCTGCGCTCGCTGCGCGGTCGCGCCGTTTCAACGCCGCCTATGCCGCCTGTCCGCTCTGCGCGCCGTCGCGGGCGTCCTTCATGTCCGGCCAGCTGCCGAGCCGGACCGGCGTCTACGACAATGCCGCGGAGTTTGCCGCCGACATCCCGACCTACGCCCACTGGCTGCGCCGGGCCGGCTACCAGACCTGCCTCGCCGGCAAGATGCACTTCGTCGGGCCGGACCAGTTGCATGGTTTCGAGGAGCGGCTGACCACCGACATCTATCCGGCGGACTTCGGCTGGACGCCGGACTATGCCCGGCCGGGCGAGCGCGTCGACTGGTGGTACCACAATCTCGGCTCGGTCACCGGCGCCGGCACCGCGGAAACCACGAACCAGCTCGAATACGACGACGAGGTCGCGTACCAGGCGACGGCGAAGCTGCGCGACCTCGCGCGGGGCCGCGACCCCCGGCCCTGGTGCCTGACGGTCAGCTTCACCCACCCGCACGACCCGTACGTCGCGCGGCCGGAGCACTGGGCGCTCTATGACGACTGTCCCGCGCTCGATCCCGCCATTCCCGCCCCGGACGCGGACGCGCTCGACCCGCATTCCCGGCGGCTGCTGGAGGCCTGCGACGCCGCCGCCTTCGCGCCGACGCGGGGCGACGTCCGCCGGGCCCGCCAGGGCCACTTCGCCAGCATCTCCTATATCGACGACCGGATCGGCGAGATCCTCGGGGTCCTCGCGCGCACCGGCATGGCCGGGGAAACGGTGGTGCTGTTCACCTCCGACCATGGCGACATGCTGGGCGAGCGCGGCCTCTGGTTCAAGATGAGCTTTCTCGAGGGCTCGGCCCGCGTCCCGCTCACCCTCGCGGGTCCCGGCATCGACCCGGGGCCGGTCGAGGCCCCGGTGTCGCTCCTCGACGTCGTGCCGACCCTCGCCGACCTCGCCGGAATCGGCGCCGCCGGCGTCGCCCGCTGGACCGACGGCGAGAGCCTCTTGTCCGGCGCGCCACGCGGGCCGGTGCCGATGGAATACGCCGCCGAGGGCTCGGTCGCGCCGCTCGTCGCCCTCGTCGAGGGGCGGTTCAAGCTCATCCTTTGCGAGGCCGACCCGCCGCTCCTCCACGACCGGATCGCCGACCCCGCCGGGCTCCACAACCTCGCCGCCGACCCCGCCCACCGGGCGACGCTCGAGCGGCTCACGGCGCTTGCCCGCGGCCGCTGGGACCTCGCGGCCTTCGACGCGGCGGTGCGCGACAGCCAGGCGCGCCGGCAGATCGTCTACGCGGCGCTGCGCGCCGGCCGCTACCAGCCCTGGGATTTCGAGCCCCGGCCGGGCGGCGCCGACCGGTTCATGCGCAACCACATGAACCTCGACGTGCTCGAGGCCGAGCGCCGCTTTCCCCGCACGACCTGACACGGGCGCCGCGCTGGCGGCCTTTCCATTTCGGGGGCCGCGGGCTATCAGGCGCCGGAAAGCGGAGGCTTCCCGACGATGATCCTCTACCCCGCCATCGACCTGAAGGACGGTGAGTGCGTGCGTCTCGTCCGCGGCGACATGGCGAGCGCGACGGTGTTCGGCCGCGACCCGGCGGCGCAGGCCCGCGCCTTTGCCGAGGCCGGCTGCCGGTGGCTCCACATCGTCGACCTCAACGGCGCCTTCGCCGGCCGGCCGGTGAACGGCGCGGCGGTGGAGGCGATCCTCGGCGCGGTCAGCGTTCCCGTCCAGCTCGGGGGCGGCATCCGCGACCGGGCGGCGATCGACGGCTGGCTGGGGCGCGGGATCGCGCGGGTCATCCTCGGCACGATCGCGCTGCGCGACCCCGACCTGGTGCGTGCCGCCGCCCGCGCCAATCCCGGCCGGATCGCCGTCGGCATCGACGCCCGCGACGGCCGCGTGGCGGTGGAGGGCTGGGCCGAGACGTCGGACGTGACCGCCGTCGACCTCGCGCGCCGCTTCGAGGACGCCGGCGTCGCCGCGATCATCTATACCGACATCGACCGCGACGGGGCGTTGCAGGGGCCGAACGTCGCCGCGACGGCCGCGCTCGCCCATGCTGTGTCGATCCCGATCATCGCCTCGGGCGGCATTGCCTCGCTCGCCGACCTCCGGGCGCTGAAGGAGAGCGGCGCGCCGCTTGACGGGGCGATCTCCGGCCGGGCTCTCTACGAGGGGCGTTTCGAGCTGCGCGACGCCGTCGCGCTGCTCGCGGCCTGAACGGAGAGATCCCGATGCTCCTCGAAACCTGGTTCGCCTTCGTCGCCGCCTCGGTGGTGCTGCTTGTCATCCCCGGACCGACGATCCTGCTCGTCGTCTCCTACGCGCTCGGCCGCGGATGGAAGGTGGCGGCGCCGGTCGCGACGGGGGTGGCCCTCGGCGACCTCACCGCGATGACCCTGTCGATGCTGGGCGTCGGCGCGCTGCTCGCCGGATCCGCCGCGCTCTTCACGGTGCTGAAGTGGATCGGCGCGGCCTACCTCATCTTCCTGGGGGTGAAGCTCTGGCGGGCGGGCGGCACCCTCGACGCCGATCCGCGGACCGAGCCGGTGGCGGCCGGGCGCATGCTGGCCCACGCCTGGCTCGTCACCACGCTCAATCCGAAGTCGATCCTGTTCTTCGTCGCCTTCCTGCCGCAGTTCCTCGACCCGGCGCGTCCCTTCTGGCCGCAGATGGCGATCTTCGAGGCGACCTTCGTCACGCTCGCCTTTGCCAATGCCTTCGGCTACGCGCTCCTCGCCGCGCGCGCCCGGCGGTTCGCCGGCAGCCCGCGGGCGATCCGCCTCGTCAACCGGGCAGGCGGGACCGCGCTGATTGCCGCCGGAACCGCGGCGGTCGCCGCCCGGACGGCCTGATGCTGAAGGTGCGCGTCATCCCCTGCCTCGACGTCAAGGAGGGGCGCGTGGTGAAGGGGGTGAACTTCCAGGGCCTCGTCGACGCCGGCGACCCGGTGGAGGCCGCCCGCGCCTATGACGCGGCCGGGGCGGACGAGCTGTGCTTCCTCGACATCGCGGCGAGCCTGGAGAATCGCGGCACGCTGCTCGACCTCGCGAGCCGCACCGCCGAACAATGCTTCATGCCGCTGACGATCGGTGGCGGTGTCCGCACGCCGGACGACGTCCGGGCGCTGCTCCTTGCCGGCGCCGACAAGGCGAGTTTCAACACCGCCGCGGTCTCGAACCCGGACGTGGTGTCGGAGGCGGCGAACAAGTTCGGCAACCAGTGCATCGTCGTCGCCATCGACGCCAAGACCGTGGCGCCGGGCGCCTGGGAGATCTTCACCCACGGCGGCACCCGCCCGACCGGCATCGACGCCGTCGCCTTCGCGCGCGACATGGAGCGGCGCGGGGCGGGGGAGATCCTGCTGACCTCGATGGACCGTGACGGAACCCGCGCCGGCTACAACCTGCCGCTCACCCGCGCCATCGCCGACGCGGTGCGCATCCCGGTCATCGCCTCGGGCGGCGTCGGCACGCTGCAGCATCTGGTCGAGGGCGTGACCGAGGGCCACGCCTCCGCCGTCCTCGCCGCCTCGATCTTCCATTTCGGCGAGCACACGATCGCCGAGGCCAAGGCGACGATGGCGGCCGCCGGCATCCCCGAGGCTTGCATGAGCATGGCGTTCACGGGGCGTCGGTTGCGCTTCGGAGCGAGATCTTCCCGCCGACGCGTCAGCACGGCAGCGCCTGCCTCGCCTCCGTCCGCCACAGGTGGCCTGGCACGACGCAGGCGGGCAAAAGTGCCAGCCCAGGCAGGCCGGCCGATGCCCTGTCGAAACGTCTCTGCAGGTGCTGGCACCGCATCGACGTGAGACGGTCGGTGGGGTCGTCCTCGGGACATCGGGAGCCCCGCATGAGTGACGTCCTGACCCGCCTCGCCGCCACGATCGACGCCCGCGCCGGCGCCGACCCCGCGGCGTCGCACACCGCCGCACTGCTGGCGAAGGGACCGGGCAAATGCGCCGAGAAATTCGGCGAGGAGGCGGTCGAGGCGATCGTCGCCGCCGCGTCCGGCGACGCGACGGGCCTGACCCACGAGGCGGCGGACGTGCTCTATCACCTGCAGGTCATGCTGAAGGCGGCGGGCGTCCCGTGGGATGCCGTCCTGACCGAGCTTGCCTGCCGCGAGGGCCGCTCTCCGGGTCGAGGAAAGGCGGCCGCGGCGTTAGGCCGCGGCGCCTTCGTCGGCCGGTCGGCGCCGCGGGGCGCGTCGTCAGGGGCGCCAGGCGAGGAAGTTGGCGATCAGCCGCAGGCCGGTGGCCTGGCTCTTTTCCGGGTGGAACTGGGTGCCCGCGAGGTTGTCGCGCGCCACGGCGGCCGTTACCGGCCCGCCATGGTCGGTGACGGCGATCCGGTGGCCCGCGTCGTCCGGCACCAGATGGTAGGAGTGGACGAAATAGGCGTGGTCGCCGTTGACGATACCGTCGAACAGCGGATGCGGCGCCTCGATCGCCAGCGCGTTCCAGCCCATGTGCGGGATCTTGAGGCTGTGGTCTGCGGGGACGAGCGGCACCACCGCTCCGGGGATCCAGCCGAAGCCGGCGGTCTCGCCATGCTCCAGCCCGACGCTCGCCATCATCTGCTGGCCGACGCAGATGCCGAGGAAGGGTACCCCGCCGCCGATCACCCGCGCCTCGATCGCCTCGAAGAGGCCGTCGATCGCGGCGAGACCCGCCCGGCAGTCGGCAAACGCGCCGACGCCCGGCAGCACGATCCGGTCGGCGCGGCGGATCGCCTCCGGGTCGGCGCTGACCGCGACCGCTCCGGCGCCGGTTTCGTCCGCCATCCGCTGGAAGCTTTTAAGCGCCGAATGCAGGTTGCCGCTTGCATAGTCGACGATGACCGTGGTCATGCGCTGAGGGTGCCCTTGGTCGAGGGGATCGCGTCCGTCATGCGCGGGTCGGGTTCCACCGCCGCGCGCAGCGCCTGCGCCACGGCCTTGAACGCCGCCTCGGCGATGTGGTGGCTGTTCTCGCCGTCGAGCTTCGCGACGTTGAGCGTCATCCGCGCGTTCATCGCCAGCGCGGTGAAGAACTCGCGGACCAGCTCGGTGTCGAAGGTGCCGATCTTCGCGGTCGGGAAATCCACCTTCCAGACGAGGAACGGCCGCCCCGAGAGGTCGAGGGCGGCGCGCACCAGCGCCTCGTCCATCGCGAGGTGGCATGAGCCATAGCGGCGGATGCCGCGCTTGTCGCCCAGGGCCTCGCCGAGCGCGCGGCCGAGCGCGATGCCGATGTCCTCCACCGTGTGGTGGTCGTCGACGTGCAGGTCGCCCGTCGCCCGCGTCGTGAGGTCGATGAGCGCGTGCCGCGCCAGCTGGTCGAGCATGTGGTCGAAGAAGCCGACGCCGGTCGCATTGTCGTGCCGCCCGGTGCCGTCGAGGTCGATCGTGACCGAAAGCGAGGTCTCGGCGGTGGTTCGGCTGACTTCGGCCCTGCGCATGGCATTCTCCGGCGGTGACGCGGGGGCTTATAGACTGCCGGCCGGTTCCCGGCAATCAGGCGCCAGCCGGAGGGCAGTCAGAGGAAGGGCAGGCCGGTCAGGAGCGCCCGCCAGTCCGGCCGCTCGACGCCGCCGGCCGCGCGGTGGCCGAAGAACTGGCAGGCGAAGGTGCCGTCGCCGTCGAACAGCTCCAGCGAATGGATGTCGCCGTTGACCGAGGGCTTGCGCACCACGAAGGCGGCGGCGACGCGGTCCTGGCGGAGATGCAGGTTGAAAGTCGGGTCGAGCACGTTAAGCCACGGCCCGACCTCTTCGATGCGCCGCACCGGCCCCGACTGGATCTGCACGCAGCCACGGTTGCCGACGAAGGTCATGACCGGCATTCCGCTCGCCGCGGCCGCGTCCAGCACGGTCCGCGCCGCCCCGACGGGCACGGGCCGTGCCAGCTCCGGTCCGGCGAGGCGCATGGCCTGGGCCCGGCCGATGCCGAACTTGCGCGGGATCGCCTGGAAGAGATGGGTGTACTGCAGCCCGCGCCACGCCGCGCGCAGCCCCTCGACGTCGACCTCCGCGTCCGGCCGCTCGACTTCCGGCCCCGGCGGCGGGGCGAAGGCCGCCTCGGGTGCGTCGGGGTCGGCGAAGTCGTCGGTGAGGGCGGCGAAGGCGGCGCGATCCGTCGCCGCCGTCGCGTGCACCTTGAGGATCGCGGTGCCGGCGGCATCGAAGAACTGCAGGCTCTGCCGGTCGTCCTCCGCGACGGCGTAGGCGAGGCGCCAGCCGGTCAGGAACAGGCGCAGGTCGATCTCGCCGACGACCTGGCCGACGGCGCCGCCGATCTCGGGGGCGGAGAAGCGGCCCTTCACTTCGTGCACGCAGGCCTCGTTGCGGGTCAGCGCCATCACGCCGCCCACATCCGGCAGGCGGGCGAGGATCGCGGCGATGCCGTCCGGGGTGTCCGCGCCCCGCACCCGCCGCGCCGCGCCGGTCGCGCGCCGCGCTTCCAGCAGGGCCGCCTCCGGCACCCCGAGCGCCGCCGCGGCATCGCGCGGGCGCAGGCTGCCGCCACCGTCGCGCAGCGCCGCCTCGCGGGCGAGCAGGTCACCGGGGACGGCGAGAACGGACTCCGGCACTGCGACGCCTCCGGGAAAGGGACGCCATGACGGGTAGCACGGTGCGCCCGCCGACGAAAGCGGCGCGGCCACACGGACATTCGCGCACTCGATCCACCGCGCCTCCCGAGGAGATTTCCCCGCCGATGGCGCTATCGCGATGTCGCAGGAGCCGGCTGATGCCAGAGTGGGGAGCCATACCGTCGTCCCCGCGCGCTGCGCAGGCCCGCGCGGTTGGCGCAGACGCGGCTTGTGCGCGCGGCCGGCACGGGGTCAAACTCCGGCCCATGACCGCGCTCCCCGCCGCTACCGACCGCCGCCTCGGCCTTGTCATCGACCTCGACACCTGCGTCGGCTGCCATGCCTGTGTCGTCGCCTGCAAGGAGTGGAACTCCGGTTCCGCCCCGGTCGGGCCTCTGGCCGACGTCAACGCCTATGGCGCCGACCCGCAGGGCACGTTCCTCAACCGCGTCCACACTTTCGAGGCGGTGCCGGATACCGGCCCCGCGCGGGTCGTGCACTTCCCGAAATCCTGCCTGCATTGCGAGGACGCGCCCTGCGTCACCGTCTGCCCGACCGGAGGATTGCATCGGCTGCGGCCTCTGCGCCTGGGCCTGCCCCTATGGCGCGCGCGAGCTCGACCCCGTCGCTGGCGTCATGAAGAAATGCACGCTCTGCGCCGACCGGATCGACAATCCGGCCCTGCCGGAAGAGGACCGCATCCCGGCCTGTGTCCGCACATGTCCGGCCGGCGCCCGGCATTTCGGCGACTTCGCGGACCCCGAAAGCACGGTCAGCCGGCTTTCGGCGACGCGCGGGGGTTTCGAGCTGATGCCGGAACAGGGGACCGGGCCGACGAACCGCTATCTGCCGCCGCGCGACCGCGACGTCACGGTCCTCGCGCCCTTGCTCGACCCGGTGCCGGCCGAGGCCGGCGGCTTTCTCGGCTGGCTCGACCGGGCGCTGGCGCGGCTCTGATGCATCCGGCGCCGTCGATCATCGCCTTCACCACGCTGTCGTGCGCCGGGTTCGGGCTGATTGCCTGGCTCGGCGTCGTGCCGGCGCCCGGCCTGCTGCTGCCGCTGCTCGCCGCCGGGCTGGTCGGCGCCGGGCTGCTGGCGAGCCTGTTCCACCTCGGTCATCCGGAGCGGTTCCTGAAGGCGTTCAGCCAGTGGCGCACGTCGTGGCTCAGCCGCGAGGCGGTGCTCGCCGTGGCGACCCTGGCCGTCTTTGCGGTCCATCTGCTGCTGACGCTTCGCGGGCACCGGGGCCTCGGCTGGCTGGCGGCGGCGCTGGCGCTCGGCACCGTCTTCGCCACCTCGATGATCTATGCGCAGATGCGGAGCGTGCCGCGCTGGCGCTCGCCCCTGACGCCTGCGCTCTTCCTGCTGGCGGCGCTCTCCGGCGGCGCGCTCATCGTCGGCAGCGCGGCGGCGCCGCCGCTGCTGGCGGCCTTCGGGGTCTGCCAGCTTGCCGCCTGGGGGCAGGGGGACGGCAGCCTTGCACGGTCGGGCACCACGCTTGCCACCGCGACCGGCCTCGGCAGCCTCGGGCGGCTGCGCCTGCTCGCGCCGCCGCATACCGGGCGCAACTACCTGCTGAACGAGATGGTCCACGTCGTCGGCCGGCGCCACGCCGCCCGGCTCCGGGCCATCGGCATCGCCCTCGGCGTGCTGCTGCCCGCCGCGCTTGTCCTCGTGGCGCCGGGCAGCCTTGCGGTCCGGGCCTTTGCCGTTGCGGCCCATCTCGCCGGGGTCCTCACGCTCCGCTGGCTGTTTTTTGCGGAAGCCGAGCACGTGGTTGGACTCTACTACGGAAAACGCTAAACACACCCGCCCCTCCCCGGAAGGCGCTGCGCCTATGCCCAAGATCGGGAAACTGAAGTATCATACGGCGGCGACGCCGGCGCCGCCGCAGCCGCCGCACCTTCAGGTCGGCGCGCTCTGCTGGCGCCGCTCGGCCAAGGGCCTGCGCATCCTGCTGATAACCAGCCGCGACACCGGCCGCTGGGTCATCCCGAAGGGCTGGCCGATGCGCCGCCGCACCGACGCCGAGGCCGCCGCCCGCGAAGCCTTCGAGGAGGCCGGGCTGCGGGGATCGATCTCGACGCGCAGCGTCGGCTTCTACACCTACCGCAAGTCGTTCGGCAGCGGGGACCGGGTCTATTGCACGGTGCGCGTGTTCCCGCTCGAGGTGACGGAGATGCTGCGCAAGTACCCGGAGACAGGCCAGCGGCGGGTGAAATGGTTCTCGCCCGGCAAGGCGGCGCAGCGCGTCTCGGAGCCGGAGCTGAAGGAGATCATCCGCGGCTTCGATCCGGAGGCCGAGGACGAGGTGCCGGAACCGGTGCCGGCCCGTCACGCCTGATCGGCAATGAGTCTATCGTGTGGGACAAGCGCGTTGCCCGGCCTCTCGTTTCGGCGGTTGCCCTCGTTCCTGCCGACATCTCGACAGCGCTGCCGGTGCTGACGCACCGGCGGGAATATCTGTGCCTAAGTCGCAGTGATCAATCGGAGGTCTGACCGGCGGCGTCGAAGCGGGTCGTCACCTCCGCCACCACCAGCGCGCCTTCCGCCGCGGCGCGGTCGATCAGCGCCCGCTCCTCCGGCTCGATCGGGCCCTCGGAGAGCCGCTCTTCCAGCGATCCGTAGCCGGTGACGTCGAGCGGCGCGAGGCCCGCGTCCTTGAGCACTGCCACCGCGCTGCGCACCGCTTCCGCCTCGTCGCCGGCGGCGATGAAGCAGAGCAGCGTCGCGCCGGTCGCGCCGTCCGGCAGGCCGTCGTCGGCGGCACGGCCGCAGTCCACGACGAGCGTGTAGACCGAGCCCGCCACGCGGGTCAGTCCCGCAGCAGCTCGTTGATCGCCGTCTTCGAGCGCGTGCGCTCGTCCACCCGCTTGACGATCACCGCGCAATAGAGGCTCGGGCCGGGCGAGCCATCGGGCAGCGGCTTTCCGGGCAGCGCCCCCGCGACGACGACGGAGTAGGGCGGCACCTCGCCGTAGAACACCTCGCCGGTCGAGCGGTCGACGATCTTGGTCGACTTGCCGATGAAGACGCCCATGCCGAGCACCGCGCCCTCGCGGACGATGCAGCCCTCGACCACCTCCGAGCGGGCGCCGATGAAACAGTTGTCCTCGATGATCGTCGGCCCGGCCTGCATCGGCTCCAGCACCCCGCCGATCCCGACGCCCCCCGAAAGGTGCACGTTCTTGCCGATCTGCGCGCAGGAGCCGACCGTCACCCAGGTGTCGACCATGGTGCCGGTATCGACGTAGGCGCCGAGATTGACGAAGGACGGCATCAGCACCACGCCCGGCGCGATGTAGGCCGACCTGCGCACCACGCAGTTCGGCACGGCGCGGAAGCCCGCGGCGCGCCAGTCGTGGTCGGTCCAGCCCTTGAACTTCGAATCGACCTTGTCCCACCAGCCGCCGCCCTGCGGGCCGCCGGGCTGCGGCGCCATGTCGGTCAGGCGGAAGCCGAGCAGAACCGCCTTCTTCGCCCACTGGTTGACGTGCCACGTCCCGTCCGCGCCGCGCTCCGCCACCCGCAGCGCGCCCTTGTCCAGCGCCTCCAGCGTCGTCTCGATCGCGGCGCGTGTGGCGCCGCCGGTTTCCGGTGTGATCGTCTCGCGCTCGTCCCAGGCAGCTTCGATCGCGTGCTCGAGTTCGGCATGGTCGGTCATCGGGCCCTCGTCCTTCGCTCTGGCGGGATCGGCGCGCACCCTATAAGTCGGCGGGACCACGCTGGCAATCGACAGGGAGCCCGAGGCAGATGACCGAGACCGGCGAGACGCCGCGGGTCTTTCCCGATGCCCGCGAGGACCTGAAGCGCTGGGACCGGCAGCCGGACACGCCCCAGACCCTTTCGCCCTCGTACCGCCTCGCCTTCAATGACCGCGACTTCCTGACCCGCCCGGAACTGCGCCCCGTCCGGCTGCAGCTGGAACTGCTGAAGCCGGAGATGACGCTGGCCGAGCGCGGGATCGTCTCGACCATCGTGATGATGGGAAGCGCCCGCATTCCCGACCCGGCCCGGCCCGAGGCACCGCTGCGCGCGCCCGGCCTCGCCGCCCTCGCGCCGTGGTATGACGAGGCCCGGCGCTTTGCCCGGCTCTGTACCGAACGGGCGCTCCTCACCGGCAACCGCGAGGACGTTGTCTGCACCGGCGGCGGGCCGGGCATCATGGAAGCGGGCAACCGCGGCGCCGTCGACGCCGGCGGCATCTCGGTCAGCCTCAACATCGTCCTGCCGCACGAGCAGGTGCCGAACCTCTACGGCACGCCGGAGCTCAGCTTCAACTTCCACTATTTCGCGATCCGCAAGATGCATTTCCTGATGCGCGCGCGGGCGATCGCGGTGTTCCCGGGCGGCTTCGGCACGCTCGACGAACTGTTCGAGGCGCTGACCCTGATGCAGACCGGCCGGATGGCCCGCCTGCCGGTGCTGCTGTTCGGCGAAGCCTTCTGGGCCGGCGTCGTCAACTGGCAGGCGCTGGTCGACGCCGGCACGGTCAATGCGGCCGACCTCGGGCTTTTCCGTTATGTCGCCACCGCCGAGGAGGCGATGGCGGCGATCGACGACTGGCGCGGCAGCCGGTTCGAGGCGTCGGAGCGATAACTTCCCCTCCGCTTGATCGCTTCGGACCAGCGCGTCGCCCGGCCTCACGCGTCGGCGGCTGCACCTGGCTCGTGCGACAGCGTGATGGAGCAACCGGCGGCGCCTGCCTGGGCTGGCGCGAACCGCCTGCCAGGGGGGCAGGCAGGCGCTCCGGTGCTGACGCACCGGCGCAAAACATGTCGTGTCGACCGATCACCCCGCTCCGGTATCAATCCCGCCGCACCACCACGCGGCTCCGCGGCGTCCAGTGCGCGAGGATCCAGGCGAGGTCGCGCTGGCGGAAGGCGATGCAGCCGGCGGTCGGATGCCGCGGCCGGCGCCAGACGTGCAGGAAGATCGCGCTGCCGCGGCCGGCGCGGACCGGGCTGCGGTTCCAGTCCAGCACCGCGACGAGGTCATATTGCGGGTCCGCCCGGCGCAGCGCCTCGTGGCCGAAGCGGTGGGGGCGCCGCACCCGCCGGTTGTAGGCGGGATCCGCCGGATCGTCCGACCAGCCGTCCCGCGGCCCGATCGGCGCGCCGCGAACCCCGGCGACGGCCGGCGGCGCCCGGCGGTCCGCACGCCACATCACCGCCTCGACACGGTGCATGCCCAAGGGCGTCACCCCGTCGCCCTCGCGCTTGCCGCGGCCGATCCCGCCGCGGCCCACGGCGCAGGGAAAGGTCCGCGCGCCGAACCGCGCGCCCCAGCGGCCGACCACGAGATCGCTCACAGCAGATGTCCGCTCTTCGCCGCCTTGGTGTCGAGATAGCCGGCGTTGAAGCGCGTCCGGCCGACCTTCAGCGGCACACGCTCTACGACGGCGAGGCCGCAGTGCCGCATCATCGCCACCTTGGCCGGGTTGTTGGTCATCAGCCGGACGGCGGAAAAGCCCATCGCCCGCAGTATCGTCGCGCCGAGCCGGAAGTCCCGCTCGTCATCCTCGAAGCCGAGCCGGTGGTTCGCCTCCACCGTGTCGAAGCCCTGATCC
This sequence comes from Amaricoccus sp., assembly GCA_044223585.1. Classification (GTDB taxonomy): domain Bacteria; phylum Pseudomonadota; class Alphaproteobacteria; order Rhodobacterales; family Rhodobacteraceae; genus Amaricoccus. The sequence continues at coordinate 282 of JBGALW010000101.1, read as the reverse complement.
TGCAGCGTATAGGCGCGCATCTTGTTGGCAAGGCCGATGCCGCGGCCCTCCTGGTTGAGGTAGAGCAGAACGCCCGCCCCCTCGGCGGCGATCTGCGCCAGCGCGGCGCGCAGCTGCGGGCCGCAGTCGCACTTGAGGCTGCCGAGCAGGTCGCCGGTGAAGCAGGCCGAGTGCAGCCGGGACAGGACCGGCGCCGCACGGTCGGGGGCGCCGATCTCCACCGCGTAGTGCTCCTCCGCGCCGTCCGCGGGGCGGAAGACCCGCACCCGGCCGGCCTCGGAC
>JBGALW010000100.1:0-13505 GCA_044223585.1 Amaricoccus sp. | reverse complement strand
TATTGCGAGAAGCCGCTGGCGCCCACGGCCGCCGAGAGCGCGGAGATGACGGCGGCGGCGGCCGCGGCCGGGGTAAAGACGCAGGTCGGGTTCAACTATCTCTGCAACCCCATGCTGGCGCTGGCGAAGAAGCTGATCGCGGACGGTGTGCTGGGGGAGATACGCAGCTATCGGGGCGTCCACGCCGAAGACTACATGGCCAATGCGGAAGCGCCGTTCAGCTTTCGCAACGATCCGGTGGGCGGTGGTGTGCTTGCCGACATCGGCAGTCACGCGCTGGCGACCGCGGAGTTTCTGCTCGGTCCGATCATCCGCGTGATGGGGGATTGTACCGTCGCGATTTCGTCCCGGCCGGACGGCAAGGGCGGTCGCCTGCCGGTGGAAACCGATGATGTGTCGCGGGCGTTCGTGCGGTTCGCCAATGGATCGAGCGGCTCGATCGAGGCGAACTGGGTCGCCAGCGGGCGGAAGATGCAGCATGACTTCGAGGTCTATGGCTCGAAGGGCGCGCTGATCTTCACGCAGGAGCGTTTCAACGAGCTGCACTACTATGATTCGGACGACCCGGCCGGGCTGCGCGGCTTTCGCCGGATCGAGGCGGGGCCGGAGCATGTGCCGTACGGGCGGTTCTGCGTCGCGCCCGGCCATCAGCTGGGATTCAATGATCTCAAGGCGATAGAGGTGGCCGGCTTCGTCGAGGCGCTCGCCGGGCTGCGGCCGGAACCCTGTCCCTTCGCCACCGGGCTGCGTGTGCAGGAGCTGGTGGAGGCGATCCTCGAGTCGTCGAGGGAGGAGCGGTGGAAGGCCGTCGCCTGACGGGTCAGTGCGCCATACCCGGGTGTGACCGGTTGCGGTGATGGGGAGCGCCTGGTCCGGCCGTTGCAACGCCGATGCCGATATTCCCGCCGATAGGCATCGGCAGCACCGCCTGCCCCCTGGCAGGCGCGCCGATGCCCCATCGAGACGGCGCGGAAGCAGGCTGCAACCGACTACGCGGAACGGGTCGAGCCCGTCAGAAGGTTGTGTGCTTCGCGACGATCGGTGCGATGAATCCCGCCTCGCGGGCGACGGCGAGCGCCTGGGTGACGGCGCTCTCTGTGGTCAGCGGGCCGATGAACAGACGGCGGCCCAGGCCCTCGGCGCCGATCCCGCGCGAGCGGTAGCCGAGGCTCCGGACGAAATCCGTCACCCGGCCCTCGTCGTTGATGCCGGTCACGATGCCAAGCTGCACGGTGGTGGGCCCTGTCGCCGGTCCGCTGTTGTCGATCGTGAAGGGAGCCAGCCGCTCGGCCAGCGCCGGAAGGTTGGCAAGATCCTCCCCCGAAGTGAGGCAGCCGTTGTCGCGCACCCGGCCGACGGCACTCGACAGGGCGGCGGGGGGCGTCGTCTCGTTGTCGTCGAGCCGCTGCACCGGATAAAGCCACGCGGCAGTGTCGTAGGCCTGCATCGCCCGTTCGCACGTCGCCCGATCCGCCGTGCCGCCGGGCGCGCGGGTGGTGCCGGCGGTGCAGGCGGCGAGCATGGCGACGAGGGCGGCCATCGCTGCGCCGGCGCCGGCGGAACGGCCTGGCATCAGAACCGCGCCGGCCGCTGGCTGGCGGGGTAGGGCGAGGCGAAGCCGGCGGACTGGGCGAGGGCGAGCGCACCCTGAAGCGCGCCCTCGGTCGTCAGCGGGCCGACATAGATGCGGCGCCCGAGTGCGGAACTGCCGATGCTGGTCGCGTTGAGGCCGTGGGCGGTGAAGAACGCCTTGGCGGCGGCATCGTCGGCCATGCTGGTGACGGCGCCGGCATGGATGCGGGTCGGCGGGATCGCCCGACCGCTGTCGGTGACGGCCGGGGCCGCGAGGGTCGCCATCGGCGCGAGATCGTCGCTCATGGTGATGCAGCCTGCGCTGCGCAGCCGTATCGTCGGCCGCTGCAGCGCCGGCGGGATCACCATCCGGTCGCGCCAGCCGGTCGGGGTCGACATGTTCGCTTCGGTCCGGTCGAACGTCTGGAACAGATCGACACAGTCAGAGGTCGCCATCGACCCGCCAGGCACCTCGGCGTGCGCGGGTGCACAAAAGGCGGACAGGAGCAGGGCGGCAATCGCGAAGGTGTGCTGGCGCACGGCGTCAATCCTTGTCTCGGGTGATACGGAATAGTATCGGGCTGGCGCGGTTGCGGCGCAAGGTGCGGGAGCCGGCGGCGGCCCGTACGACGGACACGATGGAGTGAAGGATGGACAAGTCGGTGGCGCAGACTCGGGACTGGATCGCGACCGCCCGCACCCTGTCCGAGGCCCTGCCGTACCTGCAGCGCTATGACGGCGCGACCATCGTCATCAAGCTCGGCGGCCACGCGATGGGCAGTGACGCGGCGATGGAGGAGTTCGCCCGCGACGTGGTGCTGATGAAGCAGTGCAATGTCAATCCGGTGGTCGTCCACGGCGGCGGCCCGATGATCAACGACCTGCTGAAGCGGCTGGCGATTCCGTCCGAGTTCGTCGACGGCAAGCGGATCAGCGACGCCGCGACCGTCGAGGTCGCCGAGATGGTGCTGTCGGGCAAGGTCAACAAGCACATCGTGCAGGCGATCAACGCCGCGGGCGGCAAGGCGATCGGCCTCTCCGGCAAGGACGCCAACCTGATGATCTGCGAGAAGGACATGGGGCGGGCGGTCCGCGACGGGCAGGAGGTGGCGATCGACCTCGGCTTCGTCGGCAAGCCGGTGGAGATGCACCCCGAGATCCTGACGAGCTTCCTCGGCTCGGACTTCATCCCGGTGGTCGCGCCGATCGGCACCGGGCGCCGGGGCGAGACCTTCAATGTCAACGGCGACACCGCTGCGGGGGCGATCGCCGCGGCGATGAAGGCCGACCGGCTGCTGCTCCTGACGGACGTCGCGGGCGTCAAGGATTCCGACGGCCATGTGCTGACCGCGCTCTCCGCCAGCCGGGTGCGCGACCTGACGGCCTCCGGCGTCATCGCCGGGGGGATGATCCCCAAGACCCAGACCGCCCTCGACGCCATCGCCGGCGGGGTCGGGGCGGTGGTGATCCTCGACGGACGCGCCCCGCATGCGGTGCTGCTGGAACTCTTCACCGCCCACGGCGCCGGCAGCCTGATCCGGGGGTGACGACGCCCGGCGCGACGCTGGAGGTGCTGGCCGCCGGGGCGGGTGCGCTCGGCCTCGTACCGCTTGGCGCTTTCCACCCGCAGCCCGGGGACGGAGCGCCGCCAGGCACCGGCACGCTCATCCTCGTCGGTCCCGATCCGGCGGGCTTCTGGCCGGGCTTCGCCGCCAGTCCCGAGGTGGACGACGGTCTTCCGGATCCGCTCGACCGCTGGTCGCGCCGCGTGGTCACGGCGCTGGCTGCGTCGGTGGGGGCGGCGGCGCTCTTTCCGTTCGACGGGCCGCCGTGGCTGCCGTTTCTCGCCTGGGCGCGCCGGAGCGGCCGCGCCTTCGCCTCGCCGGTCGGGCCGCTCGTCCATGACGGGCTCGGGCTCTTCGTCTCGTATCGCGGCGCACTGGCGCTGCCGGACCGGCTGGCCCTGCCGGAGCCCGGCCCTGCGCCCTGCGGGACCTGCGCGGGGCAGCCCTGCCGCACCGCCTGCCCGGTCGGGGCACTGACGGCGGCGGGGTACGACACGGCCGCCTGCCACCGCTTCCTGGACACGCCGGCGGGCCGTTCCTGCCTTCTCGACGGCTGCGCCGTGCGGCGCGCCTGTCCGGTGGCGCCGGCACCCTGGCCGGCAGCGCAAACGGCCTTCCACATGGCGGCCTTTCATGGCACGCAGAGGCGATGAAGCGGCTGATTGTCATGCGACATGCCAAGTCGAGCTGGGCCGATCCGGGCCAGCGCGACCTCGACCGTCCGCTCAACAAGCGGGGCCGGCGGGGGGCGGAACTGGTCGGCCAGTGGCTGAAGGCGCGCCACCTGCGTCCCGACCAGGCGCTGGTCTCCAGCGCCCGGCGCACGCAGGAAACCTGGGCCGGGCTCGTGGCCATCCTTGGTGCGGCGCCGACGCTGTATCTGCCCGAAATCTACCATGCCGGCCCGGACCTGATCCTGGAGATCGTCCGCCGCAACGCCGCGGGCGACACCGTTCTGGTGCTCGGCCACCAGCCGGGAATCGGGCTCTTCGCGGCGCGGATGCTGGCCGATCCGGTGCAGGACGCGGACTTCGACCGCTATCCGACCGCGGCAACGACGGTGATAGAGGTCGGCGACTGGCCGGACCTCGCCTTCGGCACCGGCCGGCTCGACGCCTTTACGGTGCCGCGGGCGCTGGAGTAGCGCGGGCGCTGGTCAATCGCCTTCCGCGGACAGCAACTGGACGAAAGGGGCTGCGTCGGCGGTGCGCCTGGCGACGGCGGCAAAGCGGCGATCGGCCGTGACCACGGGTCGTTCGAGCGCAATGGCAAGCGCCAAGTAGGTGCAGTCATAGACGGGATGGTCGAGGAGTCGCGCCAGTTCTAGGGCGCGGAGGGGCAGGTTGAGGCCCGAGGGCACCGGCTGGAATGGTGCGCGCAGGATGAGGTCCAAGGCGTCCTCAGCCTCGTTGCTAGTGATCTGCCCGCGCCGGGCGGCCACCCAGAGGGCGTTCGCCGCTTCGGTCGCCAGCAGCGGCGGCGCGAAGAGGGTGCGGCCATCGAGCAACGCGGAGGCGGCCGCGGAGCCGGCCTCGTCGAGCACCCATTTCAACGCTACGCTGGCATCGACCACGCAGCCGTTCACCGGCTGTCACGCCCCTCGCGCACCAGACTCTCGCTGTCGGTGCCCCGCTGCAGACGCGCCCGCATTCGGGCTGCGGCGGCTGCAAAGTCGGTGGTAGCCTCTGCTGGGCGAAGAACCTCGCGAAGGATCATGCGATGCTCGGCTTCGACCGAACGACCATTGGCCGCGGCCCGCTCCCGGAGGGCCTGGGCGATGGCGTCGTCGACGTCGCGGACGATCAGTTGGGCCACAGTGCACGATCCTTCACGATGATCGCAATGATAGCAATCTGCAATCGCCGCCGCAAGCCTGTGAGGAGGTTGCCAACCCGCCGGCGCGGAAGCGCGCGGCCGGGAAGCATCGACCTGACTTGACCTCAGACCCCCTCGACGATCACGAGGTCGCGGACCGAGGCGTTGCGGGCGAAGGAGAGCGCCTCCTGGTAGGCGTCGGAGCGGTAGCAGGCTTCGGCGGCAGCGAGGTCGGGAAAGAGGACGACGACATTGCGCGAGCGGTCGTTCCCCTCCAGCTGCTTGTAGGCGCCGCCGCGGGCGAGGAACTTTCCGCCGTGTGCCTCGATCGCCCCGGTTGCCCGGCGGGCATACTGGCTGTAGGCCTCCGGGTCGGTAACGTGGACGTGGGCAATCCAGTAGGCAGGCATCGCTGTTCTCCCCTCACATGCCTGTTGGCGCCGCGTCAGAGCGCGGCGGCAACCGCTTCGAGTGCCGTCTCGGCCTTGGCTCCGTCCGGGCCACCGGCCTGCGCCATGTCGGGCCGGCCGCCGCCGCCCTTGCCGCCGAGGGCTGCGGAGGCGACGCGGACGAGATCGACCGCGCTGTAGCGGGCGACGAGGTCGTCGGTGACGGCGACGACCGCGCTCGCCCGCCCGTCCTCGGAGACGCCGATCAGCGTGACGACGCCCGAGCCCGCGGCCCGCTTGCCCTCGTCGGCGAGGCTCTTGAGGTCCTTTGGCTCGACGCCGGTCACGACGCGGCCGAGGAACCTGACACCGTTCACCTCGCGGAGCGCGTTCGCCGCGGCGTCGCCGCCCTCGCCCATGGCGAGCCGGCGCTTGGCGTCGGCAAGCTCGCGCTCCAGCCGGCGGCGGTCGTCAACCAGCGTCTCGACGCGGGCGACCACCTCGTCCGGCGTCGCACGGAGCAGACTGGCGAGCGCGCGCACCCGCTCGTCCTGCGCGGCCAGATGCGCGGCGGCGCCGGCGCCGGTCAACGCCTCCACCCGACGGACGCCGCTGGCGGAGGCCGCTTCGGACAGCAGGTGGAAGCCGCCGATGTCGCCGGTGCGGGCGACGTGCGTGCCGCCGCAGAGTTCCAGCGAATAGGTGTCGCCGGCCGGACCGATGCCGCTGCCGCCTGCGGTGCCCATCGAGACGACGCGGACCTCGTCGCCGTACTTCTCGCCGAAGAGTGCGCGCGCGCCGAGCGCCTGGGCGTCGTCCGGGGTCATGATCCGCGTGTCGACGGGCGTGTTCTGCCGGACATAGGCATTCACCTCCGCCTCGACGGCGGCGAGTTCCTGCGGCGTCATCGCCTTGGGGTGCGCGAAGTCGAAGCGCAGGCGGTCGGGCGCGACGAGGCTGCCGCGCTGGGCGACGTGCTCGCCGAGCGCCCGGCGCAGCGCCTCGTGCAGCAGGTGGGTCGCCGAGTGGTTGGCGCGGATCGCCGCGCGGCGGTCGTGGTCTACGGCGAGCTCCGCCGCGGCGCCGCGGGAGAGCGTGCCCTCCTCGATGCGGCCGACATGCACGAAGAGCCCGGCCTTCTTGCGGACGTCGCTGACCACTACCTGCGCCCTGTCGGTGCGCAGGCTGCCGGTGTCGCCGAGCTGGCCGCCGGATTCGGCGTAGAACGGCGTCTGGTTGAGCACGACCTGCACCTCGGTGCCGATCTCGGCGCTGTCGACGGGATGCCCGCCGACGACGACCGCCAGCACCTGCCCCTCGGCCGCCTCGGTGTCGTAGCCGAGGAACTCGGTCGGGCCGAGCCGGTCGGCGAGGTCGAGCCAGACCGCTTCCTCCGCCGCGTCGCCCGAACCCGCCCACGCGGCGCGGGCGCGGGCCTTCTGCGCCGCCATGGCCGCGTCGAACCCCGTGACGTCGACGCCGCGGTCCTGCTCGCGCAGGGCATCCTGGGTGAGATCGAGCGGGAAGCCATAGGTGTCGTAGAGCTTGAACGCCGCCTCGCCGGGCAACTCGGCGCCGGCTGGGAGGCCCGCAAGCTCGTCCTCCAGAAGCTTCAGGCCCCGGTCGAGGGTGGTGCGGAAGCGGGTCTCCTCGCTCTTCAGCGTTTCCTCGATCAGCGGCTGGGCGCGGGTGAGCTCGGGGAAGGCCTGGCCCATCTGCGCGACGAGCGCCGGCACGAGTTTCCACATCACCGGATCCTGCGCGCCGAGCAGGTGGGCGTGGCGCATCGCGCGGCGCATGATCCGGCGCAGCACGTAGCCCCGGCCCTCGTTGCCGGGCAGGACGCCGTCGGCGATCAGGAACGAGGTCGAGCGCAGGTGGTCGGCGATGACCCGGTGATGGATGCGGCCGGGCCCGTCCGGCGCGCCGTCGGTGGCGTTGGCCGAGGCCTCGATCAGTGCCCGCATCAGGTCGGTGTCGTAGTTGTCGTGCTTGCCCTGCAGCACCGCGCCGATCCGCTCCAGCCCCATGCCGGTGTCGATCGACGGCCGGGGAAGGGCGATGCGGCTGCCGTCCTCGTGCTGCTCGAACTGCATGAAGACGAGATTCCAGATCTCGATGAAGCGGTCGCCGTCCTCGTCCGGGCTGCCGGGAGGGCCGCCGGGGATCTGCGGCCCGTGGTCGTAGAAGATCTCCGAGCAGGGGCCGCAGGGGCCGGTCGGCCCCATCATCCAGAAATTGTCCATCGTCGGAATGCGGATGATCCGGTCGTCGGAGAGGCCCGCGACCTTCTTCCACAGCGCCGCCGCGTCGTCGTCGTCGTGATAGACGGTGACGAGCAGCTTGTCCTTCGGCAGGCCGAAGTCGCGGGTCAGCAGCTCCCAGGCAAAGGGGATGGCACCTTCCTTGAAATAGTCGCCGAACGAGAAGTTGCCGAGCATCTCGAAGAAGGTGTGGTGCCGGGCGGTGTAGCCGACATTGTCGAGGTCGTTGTGCTTGCCGCCGGCGCGCACGCATTTCTGGCTGGTGGTCGCTCGCGCATAGTCGCGCCGCTCCAGCCCGGTGAACACGTTCTTGAACTGCACCATGCCGGCATTGGTGAACATGAGCGTCGGGTCGTTGCGCGGCACGAGCGGCGACGAGGCGACGACCCGGTGGTCGTTGGCCGCGAAATAGTCGAGGAAGGTCGCGCGAATGTCGTTGAGGCTCGCCATGATCTCCACCGGGCACACGGGAACCCGGCGCACGGTCGCCCGTCTGCCGGCTGAACCGCCCTGTTAGCGTCCCGCCGCGCCCGAGTCCACGGGCAGAGGGCGCCGGCTGATCGGGCGAGCGTGGCGTCGGCAACCACGCGGGACCCCCGCGGGTTCAGGGACCGATCGATCCGGACAGGTTCACCACCAGGACCCCTGCGAGGATGAGGCCGACGCCGACCACGGCCGGGGCGTCGAGGCGCTGGCCGAAGCCGATCCAGCCGATCGAGGCGACCATCACGATGCCGATCCCGGACCAGAGCGCATAGACGATCCCGAGCGGCAGGGTGCGGAAGGTGGTTGAGATGAGCGCCAGCGCCACGGTGTAGCAGAGGATGACGATCGCCGACGGCCCGGGCCGGCTGAACTGGTCGCAGGCGAGGAGCGCGGACGTGCCTGCCACCTCGAAGACGATGGCGACGAGCAGGATGGCATAGGCGGCGGGGAGGCTCATGGCCGGGAAATCGCTGCGTCCACGATATGGCAGGACAGTGCAAGTATGCCGCGCAGCATAGCACGGATCGCGAGCGCGTCAGCAGGATTCCCGCCGGCCGGGGCGGCGGATCTGCCGGATCAGTGCGTGGCGGAGTCGGAGAAGAGGTTGACGATCACCACGCCGGTGACGATCAGCGCGAGGCCCACAACCGCCGGCATGTCGAGCCGCTGGCCGAAGATGATCCAGCCGACCGAGGAAATGAGCACGATCCCCATGCCCGACCAGATCGCGTAGGCGATGCCCATCGGGATCGCCCGGAACGTGTGGGCGAGGCCGAGGATGGCAAGGCTGTAGAACACCGCCACGATCAGGCTCGGCCCGATTCGGGTGAACTGCTGGCTGGCTTGCAGGGCCGAGGTGCCGACGATCTCGCAGAGGATCGAGAAGAACAGGATCGCGTAAGCGGTGGTCGACGACATGGCGGCACTCTCGCGGGAAAGCCTGCCACTACGCGCTGAGCGGGCATGACGTCAAGCGGTCTCGCCACATGGTAGTGGCGGGGAGGCGCGTGCCTCGCGCGCCGAACTTGAGCGGCGTCCTCAGGCGATGGCGGAGGTCGGCTTCAGTGCAGCGTCCCGGTCCCCATGAAGGCGAACATCCGTGACACCCGCGCGGCGACCAGTTCTCGGAAGCGCTGTTCGGATTCCGGCAGGCCGGGGGCGCGGGCCGCGGTCCAGGCCGCAGCCTCGGCCAGACGGCCGCGGGCGGCGACCGTCGCCTTTGCCTGGTCACGCACCGCCCTTCCGAGTGCCAGACGGGCGTCGAGGCGTTCGATCGACATCGGCTCTCCCTTGTCCTCCAGCGCGGAGGATGCCAGCCGCGCCGCGGCCGGACAACAGCGGCGAAAGAAAGGGTTAACCGTGACGCCCCCTTGAGGGCCGAAACGCCGGCCGCTAGCATCCGGGGCCAACAAGAAGGATCCCCGGGAGGTCGACCATGTCCCTGCGACCCAGCCGCCGCGCCGTGATGACGACCGCGCTCGCCGCGGGCGCGCTCCCGCTCGTGCCCGGCCTCGCGCCCGCCGCCGGCATCGACACCGGGCCGGCGACGCCCTTTTCGCTCGACACGCTGCGCGAGATGGCAAGGGCGCTCGCCGCGCAGCCCTATGCGCCGCAGGTCGTCGAGGATTTCGAGCTGCTGGAGAGCATTACCTACGACCTGCACAACCAGATCAGCTTCCGCACCGACGCGACGCTCTGGGGCGACGTGCCGGACGCGGCCAAGGTGCGGTTCTTCCATCCCGGCCGCTACTTCAAGGAATCGGTGGCGATCAGCGTCGTCGAGGACGGGATGGCGCGGGAGCTCCTGTTCTCGCCCGATCTCTTCGACATGCCGGCCGACAATCCCGCGCGCAAACTGAAGCATGCGGGCTTTGCCGGCTTCCGCGTGCTCGACCCGGACCAGAAGAACGACTGGCTCGCCGTGCTCGGCGCCTCGTACTTCCGCACCTCGGGCTATTCCGGGCAGTTCGGCATGTCGGCGCGCGGGCTAGCGATCGACTCGGGCGGACCGGGACCGGAGGAGTTCCCGCGCTTCACCCGCTTCTGGCTGGAGCAGGCGCCGGAGGGCGGGATCATCATCTATGCGCTCCTGGAAAGCCCGCGGGCGACCGGCGCCTACCGGCTCGACACCCGGCACGACAAGGGCGTCTTCCAGGTGATCGACGCCAGCATCTTCCTGCGCGGCGAGATCGCCCGGCTCGGCATCGCGCCGCTGACCTCGATGTTCTGGTACGGCAAGAACAACCATTTCGTCGGCCCCGACTGGCGGCCGGAGATCCACGACAGCGACGGGCTGGAGATGCATCTCGGCAATGGCGAGCGCATCTGGCGGCCGCTCAACAACCCGCCCTACGTGATGGCGAACGCCTTCCGCGCCGACGGGGTGAAGGGCTTCGGCCTCGCGCAGCGCGAGCGCAGCTTCGAGCAGTACCAGGACGACGGCGTCTTCTACGAGAAGCGGGCCAGCGTTTGGGTGGAGCCGGAGGGCGACTGGGGCGCGGGGTCGGTGATGCTGATCGAGCTGTCGACCAACGACGAGATCCACGACAACATCGGCGCCTTCTGGACCCCGGCCGACCCGGCAGTACCGGGGTCGCAGTACGATCTGCGCTACAGGCTCAACTGGGTGAAGGACACGCCGCCGGCGCCGGTGGCGTCGTTCATCGCCACGCGGCTCGGGGCCGGCGGCGTGCCGGGGCAGCCGCGGCCGGCGAACGTGGTCAAGTTCGTGCTCGACCTCGACGGCAAGGGGCTGGAGGGGTTCGACCGCTCGAGCGGCGTCGAGGCGGTGGTGGAGGCAAGCCGCGGCACGCTGAGCCTCGTCTACGCCTTTCCCATCGCCACGACCGACCGCTGGCGCGTCACCTTCGACCTCGACATCGGGCCGGAGGGACCGGACGACGGCAAGCCGATCGACCTCCGCCTCTACCTGCGGCACGAGGACCAGGCGATGTCGGAGACGTGGATCTATCAGGCGTTCCCGACGCAGCTCCGGCAACTCCTGAGCGAGCATGCGTGAGACGCGGCTTGCCTGAAGCCGTGATCGGGGCAGGCGGGCGGCACCGACGCTGATGCATCTGCGGTGCACCCGCAGTCCGGCTGCGCCGGCAATGCTGGCCTAGAATGGCAGCAGCCTTACGCCGTCGTCGAAATTGCCAACGCGGCCCGGTAGCGCCGCGTGGCGGACGGTGGCGGCGACGGGGCCGACGGTGCACCGAGAAATGGCTCGGCCGGGTAGCCGCTCGCCGCCGCTTGGTCGGTGTTACGCCTCCACCGGCTCCTTGTGGTGGTTGTTCTCGCCCTGCGCCAGCCGCTCCGGCAGCGCGTTCGCCCACGCGCTGATCGAGCCGGCGCCGAGGCAGACGAGGAGGTCGCCGGGGCGGCATTCGGTCTTCACGAGGTCCGCCAGCGCCGCCTCGCCGGCGAGCGGCAGGGCGCGGCGGTGGCCGTGGGCGATCAACCCGCCGACCAGCGTGTCGCGGCTGACGCCTTCGATCGGCGGCTCGCCGGCGGAATAGACGTCGGCGATCGCCACCACGTCAGCGTCGTTGAAGGCGGCGCAGAACTGGGTGAAGAGGTCGCGCAGCCGGGTGTAGCGGTGCGGCTGATGCACCGCGATCACCCGCCCCTTGGTCGCCTGCCGCGCCGCCTTCAGCACCGCGGCGATCTCCACCGGGTGGTGGCCGTAGTCGTCGATGATGGTGACGCCGTTCCAGACGCCGACCTTGGTGAAGCGGCGGCTGACGCCGGCGAAGGCGGCGAGCGCCTTGCGGATCGCGGTCGGCGGCACCTTCAGGTGGCGGGCTACGGCGACGGCGGCGAGCGCGTTCGAGACGTTGTGCTCGCCGGTCATCGGCAGGGTCAGGCCCTCGATCACCTTGTCCTCGGCGTTGAGCGCCACGTCGAACTTCGCACCGCCATTCTCGAAGACGAGGTTCCTCGCCTGCACGTCGGCCTGCGGCGAGAAGCCGTAGGTGGCGATCCGGCGGTCGCTGATCCGGCCGACCAGCGCCTGCACCTCCGGGTGGTCGATGCAGCAGACTGCGAGGCCGTAGAACGGGATGTTGGAGACGAAGGTGTCGAACGCCTGCCGCACCGCGTCGAAGCTGCCCCAGTGGTCGAGATGCTCGGGGTCGATGTTGGTGACGATCGCGATCGTCGCCGGCAGCTTGTTGAAGCTGCCGTCGCTCTCGTCGGCCTCCACCACCATCCATTCGCCCTGGCCGATGCGGGCGTTCGAGCCGTAGGCGTGGATGACGCCGCCATTCACCACCGTCGGGTCCATCCCGCCGGCGTCGAGCAGGGCGGCGACCATCGAGGTGGTGGTGGTCTTGCCGTGGGTGCCGGCGACCGCGACGTTCGACTTCAGCCGCATCAGCTCGGCCAGCATCTCGGCGCGGCGCACCACGGGGAGGTTCTTCGCCCGCGCGGCGTCGAGCTCGGGGTTGCCGGGCTTGATCGCGGTCGAGACGACGACGACCTGCGCGCCTTCGAGGTTCTCGGCCTTCTGCCCGATGAAGATGCGGGCGCCCTTCTTCTCCAGCCGGTCGGTGATCGGGCTCGCCTTCACGTCCGAGCCCTGCACGGTGAAGCCGTGGTTCAGCAGCACCTCGGCGATGCCGGACATGCCGATGCCGCCGATGCCGGTGAAGTGGATCGCGCCGATGTCGTGCGGGAGCCGGGTCTGTCCGTTCATGCCTGCTGCCTTCCTTGCTGTTGGGCGAGATCCTCGATGAGATCCGCCAGATGCTGCGTCGCGTCCGGGCGCCCTTCGCCCTGGCTCGCCGCCGCCATGGCCGCCGCGCCCTCGGGGTCGGTCAGGACGGCGGCGATATGCCGCGCGAGGGCCTCCGGTGTCAAATCCGCCTCGCCGATCACGAAGGCGCCGCCGGCCTCGACCAGCCCGCGGGCGTTGGCGGTCTGGTGGTCGTCCATGGCGTGCGGATAGGGAATCAGGATCGCCGGCCGGCCGATGGCGCTGATGTCGGCGATCGAGCTCGCGCCCGCCCGGCTGACGACCAGCTGGGCGGCGGCGAGCCGTGCCGGCACGTCGTCGAAGAACGGCCGGAGTTCGGCCGCCACGCCCATGCCGTCATAGACGGCGCGCACCCGCTCCATGTCCTCCGGCCGCACCTGCTGGCTGAGGTGCAGGCGGGCAAGAAGCGAGGGGTCGAGCAGGGCCAGCGCCTCGGGCATCACCCGGCCGAACAGGCCGGCGCCCTGGCTGCCGCCGATCACGAGGAGGTCGAGCGGCCCGTCGCCCGGCGGCACGTATGGGGTGCCGACCGCCGCGCGGATCGTGCCGCGTACCGGATTGCCGACCACGGCGTGCCGTGTCCCCGCCGGCAGCACGGTCGGCCAGCTGCCGCAGGCGACCAGATCGACGTGCGGCGCGAAGCGGCGGTTGACCCGGC
>JBGALW010000099.1:0-13576 GCA_044223585.1 Amaricoccus sp. | reverse complement strand
GGCCGACTTCCATCCGGCCGATCCGGTGCCGGCGGACGCCACCGCGGCGACCCGGCGGCGGGTGGCGGAGGTGCTGGCCGGACAGGCGGAGACGGATCGCTGGTAGCACTCCTTGGGGGAGGACCGCTGGGGCTCAGTCCGCGACGCCGCGATAGTGATAGGCAGCGACTTCGCGCATTCCGAGGCGCTCATAGGCAGTCGAGGCGGGCGCGTTGTCCGCCAGCACCGCCAGCGCCAGCACCTCGGCTCCCTGAAGGGCAGCCCAGGCGGCGGCGCCGCGGGTCATCGCCGTGCCGACGCCCCTGCGGCGGGCGGCGGGCGCCACCTCCAGCGCGTGCAGCATCGCGACCCGGCCGGCGCAGGCGACGAAGCAGGCCGCGACGGGCCGGTCGCCGAGCCGGCCGAGCAGCCACGCGCGCGACCCCTCGACCCGCGCCATGACCGCCAGCCGGTCCGGCCCGATGCCACCGGCCGCCCAGATCCCGCGCATCACCGCGATGGGCGCCGTTCCGACGATGGCTGACGGCCCCCACGGCATTGCGGCGAGCGCCGCCACATCGGCGACCAGCACCCGCGTCGCGTCCGCATGCCCATAGCCGCGGGCATCGAGCGTCGCCGCGAGCCCCGCGTCCCCCGCCCAGACCTGAAAGAGCGGCCGCTGGCCCCAGTCGCGCATCGCGGCCTCGGCCTCGGCCACCGGATCGGCCCCCTCGAGCGGCCCTTCCAGCGTCGCGGCCGACACCCGGCGCCCGCCGCCGGCGCCGCGGCGAAGCAGGAACGGCCCGAGGCGGCGCGTCTCCGCCGGCGGCCAGGTTGTCGCCAGCGCGGCGCGCAGCACCGCGGCGCCGGGGTCAGCCGGCATCGTCGGGATGCGCGCTCGCCGCGAAGCTTCCGCCCACGACCCGGGTCGCCACCGCCGCCGGGTCCGGCCTCTCGGTCCGCGCCACGACCCCGGCGGCGAACCCGTCGGCACTGTCCAGCGGCCGGAACGGGATGTGCCGGGCATGGACGTTCGACACCGCCTGCGCGGCGTTGTCCGAGGTGCCGTAGACCACCGAGAAGCCGACCCGCGGCGCCAGCAGCGACGCCTCGACCAGCCGGACGCAGTCGGCGAAGCTCAGCCAGGACCACAGCATCCGCCGGTCGCGCGGCTCCGGGAAGCAGGAGCAGATCCGGAGCATCACGCTCTCCACGCCCCACTTGTCCCAGTAGAGGCTGCCGAGATCCTCCATGAAGGTCTTGGTCAGCCCGTAGAAGGTGTCCGGGCGATGCGCGACCCGCGTGTCGGGCACCGCCTCGACCGGCCAGAAGCCGACGGCGTGGATCGAGCTCGCGACGATCACCCGGCGCACGCCATAGCGCCGGGCCCCCTCGAACATGTGGTAGGCGGCCGGCAGGGTGTCGGCGAGGATCTCCTCGAAGCTCTGTTCCCGCGGATGGCCGGCGAAATGCAGGATCGCGTCGCAGCCGTCCACCGCCGCAAAGGCCGCCTCGCGATCGGCGAGGTTGCAGCGGATGATCTCCTCGTGGGGCTGCGGCTTCGGGGTGTCGACGAGATCGACGAGGCGCATCCGGTCGGTCAGGTGCCGGAGCCCGGTGCGCAGGTGGCCACCGAGGCTGCCGGCAGCGCCGGTGATCAGGATGCGCTGGAATTCGGGCATGGCTCGCTCCGCTCTGGACCCATCTCGCTCGGGCGCCTGCCCTTGCGGCGACACGACCATACTTCCGGGCGCGATGATAGGCCTCAGCGGCTGCGGCGGGCGGCGTTCTCGACCGTGCGGATGAAGACGTCGTTGTCGGCGCAGAGCTGCAGGATCGACTTCGGCGGCGCGATGTCGGTGAAGAAGCCGTCGAGCTCGCCGAGGCTCGCGATCCGGACCGGCGCCGCCATCCGGAACTTGTTGTGGTCGGCGACGAGATAGCTCTTGCGGGCGTTCTTGATGATCGCCTGCGCGACGCGCACCTCACGGAAGTCGTAGTCGAGGAGCGAACCGTCCGGGTCCACCGCCGCCGAGCCGATGATCGCGTAGTCGACCTTGAACTGGCCGATGAATTCCGCCGTCACGTCGCCGACCAGCGCCCCGTCCGAGCGCCGCAGGATGCCGCCCGCGACGATCACCTCGGAGTTGGGGCTGGTCGCGAGGATGTTCGCAACGTTGAGGTTGTTGGTGATGACCATCAGGTTGCGGTGCTTCAGGAGCGCGCGCGCCACCGCCTCGGTCGTCGTGCCGATGTTCATGAAGATCGAGACCCCGTCGGGGATCTGCTGGGCGACCAGATGCGCGATTGCGTCCTTTTCCTGGCTCGCGAGACTGCGCCGGTCCTCGTAGCCGAGCGCGATGACGCCGGACGGGATCATCGCACCGCCGTGCACGCGCGTCAGCTGCCCGACCTCGCAGAGCTCCGCCAGGTCGCGGCGGATGGTCTGGGCCGTGACGTTGAAATGTGCCGCCAGTCCCTCCACCGTGACCTTGCCCGCGTCACGGGCGAGCGTCAGGATCTCGGAGTGGCGAAAGTTCTGGGCCATGGGTCTCGCTGCAGAAAAGAGGCCCCCTCTTAGGCGCGGCGGGCGTTGCACGCAAGCACCGCGCAACATCGTTGCGCAGCGCCCCTTTCACTTGACACCTGCGCTTCGGGCGGGTCCGTTTCTTGGTGGAGACTTCCCGGCAACAGGGAGGCCCGAAGGGAGGAGCCGATGGACCATATTCTGGCGATCGATCAGGGCACGACCTCGACGCGCGCCATGGTGTTCGACGACCGCATGGGCATCGTCGCCAGCGCGCAGGAAGAGTTTCCACAGCATTTCCCGCAGTCGGGCTGGGTCGAGCATGATGCGGCCGACCTCTGGTCCAGCACCGCCGCCACGGCGCGCGCCGCGCTCGAGCGGGCAGACCTGCGGCCCGAGGCGCTGGCGGCGATCGGCATCACCAACCAGCGCGAGACGACGGTCGTCTGGGACCGCGACAGCGGCGAGCCGCTCGGGCGGGCCATCGTCTGGCAGGACCGGCGGACCAGTCGCCTCTGCGCCGAACTGGCCGCCGCGGGCCACGGGCCGATGGTGTCGGAGCGCACCGGGCTGCTGCTGGACCCGTATTTCTCCGGCACCAAGCTCAAATGGCTGCTCGACGCCCACCCGGGCGCGCGCGAGCGGGCGCGGGCCGGACGGCTGCTGTTCGGGACGGTGGACAGCTGGCTGATCTGGAAGCTGACCGACGGCGCGGTCCACGCGACCGACGCCACCAACGCCGCGCGGACCCTCCTCTATGACATCCGCCTCGGCCGCTGGGATCCCGACATCTGCTCGCTGCTCGACATTCCCTTGGCGATGCTGCCGGAGGTCCGCGATTCGGCCGCCGATTTCGGAACGACGCGGGCGGACCTGTTCGGAAGGCCGATCCCGATCTCCGGGGTTGCGGGCGACCAGCAGGCGGCGACGGTGGGGCAGGCCTGCTTCGCGCCGGGGATGCTGAAGGCGACCTACGGAACCGGCTGCTTCGCGGTGCTGAACACCGGCGACGAGCCGATCGCCAGCCGCAACCGGCTGCTGACCACGATCGCCTATCAGCTGGACGGCCAGGCGACCTATGCGCTGGAGGGGTCGATCTTCATCGCCGGCGCCGTGGTCCAGTGGCTGCGCGACGGGCTGAAGGTGATCCGCCACGCCAGCGAAACCCAGGCACTCGCCGACGCGGCCGACCCCAGGCAGCGGCTCTACCTCGTTCCGGCCTTCACCGGGCTCGGGGCGCCCCACTGGGATCCGGAGGCGCGGGGCGCGATCTTCGGCCTGACCCGCAACTCGGGTCCGGCGGAACTCGTCCGCGCCGCGCTGGAGAGCGTCGCCTTCCAGACTCGCGATCTCCTGGAAGCGATGCACGCCGACTGGCCACAGGCGGCGAACACGGTGCTCCGCGTCGACGGTGGCATGACGGCGAACGACTGGATGCTGCAGACCCTCGCCGACACGCTCGGCGCGCCGGTGGACCGGCCGAAGGTGGCGGAAACCACGGCGCTCGGCGCCGCGTGGCTTGCGGGAATGCGCGCGGGCCTGTATCCGGGGCCGGCCGAATTCGCGCGCTCCTGGGCGCTTGACCGCCGGTTCGAGCCGGCCGTCGGCGCGCAGGCCCGTGAAGAAGCCTATGCCGGCTGGCAGGACGCGGTTCGCCGCACCCTGTCGCGGGCACCTGGAACATAGGGGGAATTATGGCCGTCAAGGTTGCTATCAACGGGTTCGGGCGCATCGGACGCAACGTGCTGCGCGCCATCGTCGAGTCCGGCCGCACCGACATCGAGGTCGTCGCGATCAACGATCTCGGCCCGGTCGAGACCAACGCCCACCTGATCCGCTACGACTCGGTCCACGGTCGCTTCCCCGGCACCGTCACCGTCTCCGGCGACACGATCGACGTCGGCCGCGGCCCGATCAAGGTCACGGCGGTCCGCAACCCGGCCGAACTGCCGTGGGGCGACATCGACATCGCGATGGAATGCACCGGCATCTTCACCGACAAGGAAAAGGCGAAGATCCACCTGGAGAACGGCTCCAAGCGCGTCCTCGTCTCCGCCCCCTCGTCGGGCGCCGACAAGACCATCGTGTTCGGCGTCAACGATTCCGCGCTGACCAAGGACGACCTCGTCGTTTCCAACGCCTCCTGCACCACGAACTGCCTCGCGCCCGTCGCCTACGTCCTCAACAAGGCGATCGGCATCGACAAGGGGTTCATGACGACGATCCACAGCTACACCGGCGACCAGCCGACGCTCGACACGCTGCACAAGGATCTCTACCGCGCCCGCGCCGCAGCGCTGTCGATGATCCCGACCACCACCGGCGCCGCCAAGGCCGTCGGCCTCGTGCTGCCCGAGCTCAACGGCAAGCTTGACGGCGTCTCGATCCGTGTGCCGACCCCGAACGTCTCGGTGGTCGACTTCAAGTTCATCGCCAAGAAGGCGACCTCGCCGGACGAGATCAACGCGGCGATCAAGGCGGCGGCCGAGGGCGAACTCAAGGGCATCCTCGGCTTCACCACCGAGAAGCTGGTGTCGTCGGATTTCAACCACGATCCGCATTCCTCGGTGTTCCACACCGATCAGACCAAGGTCATGGACGGCACCTTCGTCCGCGTCATGTCCTGGTACGACAACGAGTGGGGCTTCTCGAACCGCATGGCCGACACCGCGGTTGCCATGGGCAAGCTGATCTGATCGCGCCCCGCCCGGCGCCTTCCTGACCGTGAAGGCGCTGGGCTAACCCGCGGGGCCGCGTTAAGGATTGACGCGGAACTACTCCGAAAGGTCCCGCAACGGGCATGCCCGGCGAACCCGAATCTGTAAACAGCCCGACGTCCGGCAACGGCGGCCCCTGCCGCGGGCCGGATTCGGCGTTTTCCGCGCAGGCACCGGGCATCGACTGGAGCGCGCGTCTGCCGAGCGCGGCGGCGCCGGGCTTCGTCTACCTCGCCGGCGCGTGGCAGGGCGTCCCGGTCGGTGGCGGGGGCGGAACGCAGGAGGAGGCCGCGGCCCGGCTTCTCGGCGAGATGGCGGAGGTCATGGGGACGTCCGGCGCGCCGGAGACCTGCTCGCTTCCGGGCGACCCGGCGCTCGACGCCCTGTTCTCGGATGGCCCGCCGCGGCGGATCGCGGCGCTCAACCTCACCACCGGCACGGTGCTTGGGCTCCCCGCCGCCGCGGCCTTTCCGGCGGAGCCGCGGCGGGACGGCGCGCCGCCCGCCAGCCTCGGCCTCGCCGCCGGGCGCGACCGGGACGCGGCGCGGCTCGGACCGGGACGCGGCGCGGCTCGCCGGGCTGATGGAGGTGATCGAGCGTGACGCGGCCGCCCGCTGGTGGAACGATGGCGCGCGGCCGCGGATGCTGTTCCCGGACACGGGGCTTCTCGACCGGCTGGCGCACCTGCGCGACCGGGCGACCCGGCCCCGGATTACCGCCTTCCTGCTCCTGCCCTCGCCGACCGGCGTCCCGGTCGCCTGTGCAGTATCCCGCGATCCGGACGGCGGGGGTCTTGCCTGCGGGCTGAAGGCGGCGCCAACCCCGGAGGCGGCCGCCGACGGGGCGCTGATCGAACTCTGCCAGATGGAGATCGCGCTGGAGGTCGCCCGCCTGCGCGCCGGACGGGGTATGGGCACCGCCGCCGACCGCGGGGTTCTCGCCCGCGCCGCCCTCGACGCCGACCGTTTCCCCGCGCTCGCCGCGCAGCTCCCGGTGGCCGGGGCGGCGGGGCCGGCTGACCTCGACGGCCTCGTGGCGCAGCTGATGTCGCTCGGCCTCTGCGTCATTGCTGCCGACCTGCCGGTGCCGGGCGGCGCGCTCGCCAAGATCGTCGTCCCCGGCCTCCGGCCGATGCCCGGCTCCGGCCCGGCCCGCCCCGACGCGCCGGGTGCGGTCGCGCCGCTGATGTGACGCGATGAAGCACGAGACCATCAGGATCACCACCGGCAGCGCCACCCGCCTCCTGATCGGCGACCGAGAGGCGCCGATCAGCAGCCGGAAGTCGATGGCGATGCTGGTCTACATCGCGCTGCAGCCCGACCAGGTGGAAAGCCGCGAACGCCTCGCCGCCCGGCTCTGGAGCGAGTCGGGGCCGGAGCAGGCCCGCGCCGCGCTGCGCCAGTCGCTCCGCCGGCTGATCGTCGACCTCGGACCGGCGGGCGACCTGATCGGCGCCGACCGGACGCTGATCCGCCTGACGCGGCCGGTCAGCCTCGACATCCTCGAAGCGTACAAGGAGGCGGACCGCGGCGTCGCCCCGCGGCTCCTGACCGAACAGGGGGCCGACATGACCCGGATCTTCGCCGACTTCGAGGACGTGGACTCGGAGTTCAACCTCTGGATTGCGGTCCAGCGCGAACGTCTGGTCACGCAGCTCATCAGCCGGCTGGAGGGGGCGCTGGCCGCCGCGGGATCCGACACCCAGCGGCTGGGGCTCGCCGAGGCGCTGGCGCATGTCGACCCGACCCACGAAGGCGCCTGCCGCGCCGCGATGCAGGCGCAGGTGGCGCTCGGCGACGTCGCACAGGCGATGCGCACCTACGAGCGGCTGTGGCAGGTGCTGGACGACGAGCTCGACGTCGAGCCATCGGAAAAGACCCAGGCTCTCTACGTCGCGATCAAGCAGGGGCAGCTCGCGCCGGCCCGCCCGACAGCGGCCGAGCCGCCCGACCTTGCGGCGCCGATCGCCATCGTCGTCGAGCCGGTGCAGGCGCTCGACCTGCCCGGCAGCCACGGCTATTTCGCGCCGATCTTCCGCGACGAGATGATCGGCGCCCTGTCGCGGTTCCGCGACTGGCTGGTGATCGACGGCGAGCGCGACGGCCCCTCGCCACCGACCTACCGCGCCTATTCGCTGCGCCTGACGCTGCACGGGCGTGATGACGGGATCATGGTCGGGATGCGGCTCGCGGACCAGGCCGACGGGAGGGCGATCTGGTCGGAGCGGGCGGTCGCGACGCTCGAGGGCATGCCGGCGCTGCACCGCTCCGCCCTGCGCAACCTTGCCGTCGCGCTCAACGTGCACCTCTCGACCTCGCGCTTCCAGACGGCGCGCGAGGCCTCGACGCCGATGGGCCGGCGCTACGAGATGTGGATGCAGGCGCAGGCGCTGATGGGCGAGTGGCGCGCCGAGACCGACAGCCGGGCGGAGGAAATCCTGCGCGAGCTGATTGCGACGACGCCCGACTTCGCCCCGGCGCTGGTGGCGCTGGCACAGGTGCTGCACGCGCGGCCGATCGTCTTTCCCGGCCAGCGCCGCCTGCCGGCGCACCTGGAGGAGTCGCTGGTCCTGACCTCGCGGGCGGTGAACCTCGACCCGCTCGACTCGCGCACCCACCTTTGCCGGGCCTGGTCGCACGCCATCGCCGGAACCCACGCGGCGGCCCTGAGTCACCTCGACCTGGCGCTGGACCTGAACGAGAACGATCCCTGGACGATCATCTCGGCCGGCCTCGGCTTCGCCTTCGCTGGCGAGGCGGCGCGGGCGCGCGAGTTGGTGGAGCAGGCGAGCGCGCTCGGCATGCGATATTCGCGCGCGGCGCAGGGCTACGTCGCGACGGCCTCCTACCTGATCGGCGACTATGCGGCCGCGGCGGCCGCCGCCGAGGTTGCCGGGGACGCGATCATCAACCTGCCGGCGTGGCAGGCGGCGAGCCTGATGCGGCTCGGCGACACGGCCGGCGCGGCTGCGGCGATGGGCCGCTTCTTCGAACTCGCGACCAAGGCCTGGACCGGCGGGTCCGTGCCGAAGCGTCCGGAAGTCATCGACTGGTTCATGGGCTGCTTCCCGATCCGGTCCGAGGCCACCCGCGCCGAACTCCACGAGGCGTTGGAGCGCGCGGCGGGCGCCGTCAGCCGCTAGGCGGCCGGGCGAGGATCCCGCGCTGCGCGCTCCTGGCGGCTCTTTTCGTCGCCCGTTCCAGAGTCTATCGTCCGCAGGCCATGGCCGATCTCTTTGACCGTCTTCCCCCGCAGGAGCGTTCCCGTCCCCGCGAACCGGAACCCCTGCGACCCGAGGGGCCGCGGCCGCTCGCCGACCGCCTGCGGCCCGCGCGGCTCGCGGATGTGATCGGGCAGGAGCATCTGCTGGCGCCCGGCAAGCCGCTGGCACGGATGCTGGCGGACCGGACCTTCGGGTCGATCATCTTCTGGGGACCGCCCGGCGTCGGCAAGACGACGATCGCCCGGCTGCTGGCGGAGCAGACGGATCTGGCCTTCGTGCAGATCAGCGCGATCTTCACCGGCGTCGCCGACCTCAAGCGCATCTTCGAGGCGGCGCGGCTGCGGCACCAGAACGGCCGCGGCACGCTGCTGTTCGTCGACGAGATCCACCGCTTCAACAAGGCGCAGCAGGATGCCTTCCTGCCGCTGATGGAGAACGGCACCATCGTCCTTGTCGGCGCGACCACGGAGAATCCGTCGTTCGAGCTCAACGCCGCGCTCCTGTCGCGGGCGCAGGTGCTGGTTCTGAACCGGCTCGACGAGGCGGCGCTGGCCCGGCTGCTCGACCGTGCCGAGGCCGAGCTTGGTCATACCCTGCCGCTGACGGCGGACGCGCGGGCGGCGCTCGCCGCGATGGCGGACGGTGACGGCCGGGCTCTCCTCAACCTCGTCGAGCAGATCGCCGGTTCGGGGGAGACGCTGGACGCGGCGGCGCTGGCCGGGCGGCTGACCAAACGGGCGGCGCTCTACGACAAGGGCGGGGACGGGCACTACAACCTGATCTCGGCGCTGCACAAGTCGGTGCGGGGATCGGATCCGGATGCGGCGCTCTACTGGCTGGCGCGGATGCTGAAGGGCGGCGAGGATCCGCGGTTCCTCGCGCGGCGGATCACCCGGATGGCGGTGGAGGACATCGGGCTCGCCGATCCGTCGGCACAGCGGCTCTGCCTCGACGCCTGGGCCACCTACGAGCGTCTGGGCTCGCCCGAGGGCGAGCTGGCGCTGGCGCAGGCGGTGATCTACCTCGCGCTGGCGCCGAAGTCGAACGCAGCCTACCGGGCGTTCGGCGCGGCGATGCAGGCCGCCGGGGAAACCGGGTCGCTGCTGCCACCCAAGCACATCCTGAACGCGCCGACCCGGCTGATGAAGGCCGAGGGCTATGGCGCCGGCTACGTCTATGACCACGACACCGAGTCGGGCTTCTCCGGGCAGAACTATTTCCCGGACGGGATGGACCGCGAGGGCTTCTACCAGCCGGTCGGGCGCGGATTCGAACGCGATCTCAAAGAAAGGCTTTTGTCTTTGGCCGACGAGCGGGGTAGAAAGGACCGCTCGGATTCCGAGCATTCACGCTAGTTATTTTCGGGTGGACGTGGCTGCAAGGAAGACTGAGCGCGATCTCGTGCACCTGGCCTTTTCCAGCGTTGCTGCGCCGGGCCTGACCGACAGGGATCTTGAGAACATCCGGATCCGGGCGACGGCGCGGAATGCGGAAGCCGCGATCACGGGCCTGCTGCTCTACCAGGGGGATACGTTCTGCGGCGTGCTTGAGGGGTCGCGGCGGGCGGTCTTTGCCCGGATGGAGGTCATCATCACCGACCCGCGGCACAGGGCGGTCCAGATCGTCCGGGAGGATGAGATCGCGGCACGGCGGTTCGGAAACTGGACGTTCGGTTCCCTGCCCGTGCCGCCGGTGCCCTCGGGCTTCGGACGCGCCGAACAGTTCCTGCGGGCACTCGGCGAGCGATTGTAGCGGTCCGAACCCCGGCCGTGGCCCTTGACTCTTGCTTGCTCGCGTTGCGATCTAAGACACAACCGCGTTGACAGCTGCGACGAATACCGTCGATATTTAAGTACGATTAATGGTCTTGGGGACGGAGATGGACATATCGGGTTCAAATGGAGCTCTGGTCGCTTTCTCCTTTGAATCCCGTATGTTGCCGGGATTGCCGCTCGCCGCCAGGCAGCGGATGGCGCTGCGGACCACTGAATTCAACGCCCGA
The DNA here is from genome assembly GCA_044223585.1 of Amaricoccus sp. Taxonomy (GTDB): domain Bacteria; phylum Pseudomonadota; class Alphaproteobacteria; order Rhodobacterales; family Rhodobacteraceae; genus Amaricoccus. The sequence goes on along the minus strand of JBGALW010000099.1, from coordinate 3,128 downwards.
ATGGACCTGACCGGCGCACTGCGGCTGGAAGACGGCTGGTTTCATCAGGTCGTCGAGGGGCGACCGGAAGTCATTTTGCCGCTCGCCGGACGAATCATTGCCGACCGTCGGCACGAGGCCATCAGGGTGAAATCCTTCGGCCGCTGCGACGTCCGCGCCTTCGAGGGCTGGACGGTCGAGGGATTCGGGGAGATCGACCCGGCCGCCGGGATCGTCGACGGGGCCTCCAACCTCCGGGCGCTGGCCCGCCGGGCGCCGTCGCGGATCGCCGCAGAGGGCCGCCTCGGCAATCCCGTGCTGACCGGCCTCAGCTGACAGCCCCCGGCGCCGCGCCGCTTCCCTTGACTTCGCCACGGGCCGCGCGCCATTGAGCGCGATGGCCGGGCAAGCGGGTGGCGGAATGAGTGGCGTCCGTCAGGTGACGATCAGCGCCGAGGAGGCGGACCAGCGGCTCGATCGCTGGCTGAGACGCCTGCACCCGCAGGTGAACCAGGGCCACATCGAGAAGATGTGCCGAAAAGGCGAAATCCGGGTTAACGGTTGCCGGGCCAAGCCTGCGACGCGGCTGGAGGCCGGGCAGGTCGTGCGCCTGCCGCCGATCGCCGAAGCGGCAGAGCGCGGGCAACCCGTTCCACATGTTCAGAAAATCACCGAGGCCGACGCCGGGATGATCCGGGCCGCCGTGCTCTATCGCGACGACGACATCATCGCGCTCAACAAGCCGCCGGGTCTCGCCACGCAGGGTGGGTCGGGACAGGTGCGGCATGTGGATCTGCTGGCGGACGCCCTGCGATTCGGCCGCGAGGACAAGCCGCGGCTGGTGCATCGGCTGGACCGCGACACCTCGGGCGTGCTGCTGCTCGGGCGGAGCGCGCGGGCGGCGGCGGGCCTCGCCAAGGCCTTCTCGGCACGGTCGGCGCGCAAGGTCTACTGGGCGGTGGTGGCCGGTCGGCCGTCGCCGGAGCGGGGAACGATCCGGACCGGGCTGGTCAAGGCGCCGGGGGCGGCCGGCGAGAAAATGCTTGTCGTAGAGGCGGATGCGGTTGAGGCGACGGAAGGCGCCAAGCGGGCGGTCACCGATTTCGCGGTGATCGACGCGGCCGGGAACCGGGCGAGCTGGGTGGCGATGAGCCCGGTGACCGGGCGGACGCACCAGCTGCGCGCGCAAATGGCGGCGATCGGCCATCCTGTTGTCGGGGATGGGAAATATGGCGGGAGCGGGCAGGAGAACCTTGGCGACGGCTGGGGGGCGCAGCTGGGGGGCGGGGTGAGCCGCAAGCTGCACCTGCATGCGCGGTCGCTGGTGCTGGACCATCCGGTGACCGGCCGGCCGCTCCGGATCGAGGCGCCGCTGCCGCCGCACATGGCACGCACCTGGGAGCTGTTCGGCTGGCGGCCGGAGGAGGCGCCGGACGATCCGTTCGAGGAGCGGCGGTGACTCCCGCGGCCTGGATTCTGTCTTTGCCCGTAAAGGGTTACCGGCTTATCGCCTCGCCGTGGGTCGGGCATTCCTGCCGGTTTCAGCCCACCTGCTCGGCCTATGCGCTGGAGGCGCTGGCGACCCACGGCGCCCTGCGCGGGGGCTGGCTGGCGGTCCGGCGGGTGGCGCGTTGCCATCCCTGGGGCGGGTCGGGGATCGACAACGTTCCGCCGCCGAAGCCGGGGTTAACGGCGTGCACCGGGAGGGTACAATCCGTGCACCACGCGTGCACATCGCATGCACCACCCCGGCCCGGGCGCGGAGAAGGTTAACGCCGCGGCCCGGGATGCTGCGGCAGGCCGTCGGCGATCTCGTAGTAGTCGCCCTTGTCGGCGACGTAGATGTGGCAGGCGAGGCTCGTGCCGGTCGGGCCTTCCATCGCGCCCATCGCGATCGAGATCACCTCCGCGCCGTCCGCCTGCCAGAACAGGAACGAGCCGCAGGTCGTGCAGAAGCCGCGTTGCGCCCCGGACGAGGAGCGGAACCAGCGGACGGCGTCGGTGCCACGGATCGTGACATCGGCCAGCGGCACGTCGGTGGAGGACCAGGCGTGGCCGGACTGCCTGCGGCACTGGCTGCAGTGGCAGACCGAGGGCTGGGGCAGCGCGCCGGCCACCTCGAAGTGGACGGCACCGCAGAGGCAGGATCCGGTGGGCATGGCTTCTCCTCTCCCTTGGCCGGCAGGTAGGGCGCCGGCGTGAGGGGTCCAGCCGGTTGCCCGGGTGCGGCCCCGGCGCTATGGGTCGGCGATGCTGGACCATGACGACATCCATCCGCTGTTCGCCGGCGCGCCGGACACGACCGAGTTCCGCAAGCTCCGCAAGCGGCTGGTGCGGCTGACCCGCGAGGCGCTGGAAACCTATGGCATGGTCGTGCCGGGCGCCCGCTGGCTGGTCTGCCTGTCGGGCGGCAAGGACAGCTACACCCTGCTCGCCGTCCTGACCGAGCTGCGCTGGCGCGGCCTGCTGCCGGTGGATCTGCTGGCCTGCAACCTCGATCAGGGCCAGCCGGGATTTCCGGCGACGGTGCTGCCGGAGTTCCTGACCCGGATGGGCGTGCCGCACCGGATCGAATATCGCGACACCTATTCGATCGTCACGGAGAAGGTGCCGGCGGGACGGACCTATTGCGCGCTCTGCTCCCGTCTCCGGCGCGGCAACCTCTATCGCATCGCGCGGGAGGAGGGGTGTTCGGCGGTGGTGCTGGGTCACCATCGCGACGACATCCTCGAAACCTTCTTCCTCAACCTCTTCCACGGCGGGACGCTGAAGGCGATGCCGCCGAAGCTGCGCAACGACGAGGGCGACCTGACGCTGCTCCGGCCGCTGGCGCTGGTGCCGGAGGCGGACTGCGCCCGGTTCGCGCAGGCGATGCGCTACCCGATCATTCCCTGCGACCTCTGCGGCAGCCAGGACGGGCTGCAGCGGATGGCGGTGAAGCGGATGCTGGACGAGTGGGAGGCGAAGGCGCCCGGCCGCCGCCAGACGCTGTTCCGGGCCCTGACCAGCGTGCATCCGAGCCACCTGCTCGACGCGGGACTGTTCGACTTCCGGGGTGTCTGATACGGCTCCGGCTGATCGCTACGGGCAATGCGACTTCGGCGCAGATATTCCCGCCGGTGCCCTATCGAGATGACAGAAAGGCCAGC
>JBGALW010000098.1:0-13912 GCA_044223585.1 Amaricoccus sp. | reverse complement strand
CTCGGCGACGATGCTGCGCGCGAGTGCGGCGGCCGTGGCGTCACCTGGCACGGCGGCGATGAGGATGTGGGCGGCGGAATAGAGCGTCGGGGCGCGGAAGGCGTCCGGGTCGCGGTCGTAGGCGGCGCGGATGGCGGCCTGAGAGGGCGCCTCGGGCGCGACCCGCGCCTCGATCAGCGCGCGGATCATCGCCTCGTCCTCGGTCTCGCGCCTGCCGCCGCCAAGGTCGCGCGGCAGGGCGGCGAGGCCGATGCCCTGCGCCTCCTGCCGCAGGAGGGCGCGCACGGCGAGGGCGCGCGCCGCCGCCCGCCAGGCGAGGCCGGGCTTGCCCGGGGGCGCCGGGTGGAGCTGCGCCTCCGCGGCGATCGCCGCCGCCGGGATCACCTCTCCGTTGACCACGACGTCGGGCTGAAGGGGGAGCTTCATCGTCGTCACCCCGCGGGATGCTGGTTCGGAGGCATCGCACGGCGCCGTGTGCGCACGACCTGATAGCCCGGCCGCCACAGGTAGCGGACCGGAGCCGAGAGCATGTGCACGAGCCGGGTGAAGGGGAAGACGAGCAGGATCGTGAGCCCCAGCACGATGTGCAGCTTGAAGAGGATATTGACGTCCGCGACGAACTCCCAGGCGTCGGTGCGGAAGGTGAAGATGCCCTGCGCCCAGCTCATGAACTTGACCATCTCGTGCCCGTCCATGTGCTGGAGCGAGACGAGGATCGTCAGGAGGCCGAGGACGAGCTGGACCAGCAGCATCACGAGGATGGCGATATCGGCGTTGCTGGAGGTCGCGAGGATCCGCGGGTCGGTCAGACGGCGGTGCAGCAGGATCGCACCGCCGGCCAGCGCCATGACGCCGGCGACGCCGCCGAGGCCGATGGCGACGCCCTGCTTGAAGCCATGGGCCACGCCGAGCGCGTCCCAGATCCAGATGGGCGTCAGCAGGCCGACGAGATGGCCGAAGAAGATCGCGATGACGCCGACGTGGAAGAGCACCGAGCCGACGATGAACTGGCGCTGGCGCAGGAGCTGGCTGGAGCTCGACTTCCAGCTGAAGGGATCGCGCTCGTAGCGGGCAATGGAGCCGACGGCGAGCACGGTCAGCGCGATGTAGGGATAGATCTGGAACAGGAAGAAGTTCATCGGATTGCTCCTGTCAGCTGGCCATTCGGGAGAGGATTTCCCGGCTCGCGGGACAGCCGGCGTTCGGGTCGGGGCCGAAGGTGACCTGGCTCTCCTCCCAGATCGCGTCGAGCGCCGCGAGATCCTCGGGGTCGTCCTCGGGCTGGGCCGCGAGTCCTGCGATGAGCTCGGCCGGGGCCGTCATCGTGCTCAGGGCGACGGCGGCTTGCAGGACGGCGGCATAGGCGCTGCAGCGCTTTTCCAGACGGTCGCCGAGGACGGCGATCACATGGCCCGCGTCCGCCAGCGTGTCGCGCGCCTCGTCGAGCGGACGCTCGCTGAGGAACTCGAGCAGGATGGGCAGGTGGTCCGGCAGTTCTGGCCCGACCGGTTCGAACCCGCCCTCCCGATAGGTCTCGAGCAGATCGACCATGGCCTGGCCGCGCGCCCGGCTTTCGCCGTGGATGTGCTCGAAGAGGTTGAGCGAGAGGGCGCGCGAGCGATCGAAGAGCAGCACGAACCGCTCCTGCAGGTCCATGAGGTCGCACGCGCCGAGTTCCGCCAGCAGCGGCTCCAGCGCCGCCCGCCGGTCTGGGGACAGAAGTCCCTCGGCGGCGAGCGACGGGCCGATCTCCCGCGCCGCGGCCTGCAGGTCGGCGGAGGGATAGGTGAGCAGTGCGGAAAGCGCCTTGAGGGTGACGATCATGACTTCATCGCCTCCGGAATGGTCAGGCCGCGCTTCTTGCCCTGGAAGAGCGAGCCCTTCGAGATGCCGTCGGAGCAGCCGTTGCCGTCGGTGAAGCCGCAGCCGCCGCGCAGGCCCATGATGTCCTCGTCGGCGAGCTCCCGGTGCGCGGTCGGGATGACGAAGCGGTCCTCGTAGTCGGCCAGCGCCATGACCTTGTACATCTCCTCGATCTGGAGGCCGGTCAGGCCGACGCGGGCGGCGACGCCCTCGTCGATCACGCCGTCCACGGTCTTGGCCCGCATGTAGGCCCGCATGGCGAGCATCCGCTCCAGGCACCGGGCGATCGGCTCCTCGTCGCCGGCGGTCAGCATGTTGGCGAGGTAGCGCAGCGGGATGCGCAGGTTGCGCACGTCCGGCATGTCGCGGTCGTGGCCGATCAGCCCCGCCTCGGCCGCGTTCTTGATCGGCGAGAGCGGGGGCACGTACCAGACCATGGGGAGCGTCCGGTATTCCGGGTGGAGGGGGAAGGCGACCTTCCACTCCATCGCCATCTTCCAGACCGGCGAGCGCTTCGCCGCCTCGATCCAGTCCTGCGGCACGCCGTCCGCCCGCGCCATCTCGGCGATGACGGGGTCGTTCGCGTCGAGGAAGATCTTCAGCTGGGCCGCGTAGAGGTCCTTCTCGTTCGCTGCGCTCGCCGCCTCCTCGATGGCGTCGGCGTCATAGAGCATGACCCCGAGATAGCGGATGCGCCCGACGCAGGTCTCGGAGCAGACCGTGGGCTGGCCGCTCTCGATCCGGGGATAGCAGAAGGTGCATTTCTCGGATTTGCCGCTCTCCCAGTTGTAGTAGATCTTCTTGTAGGGGCAGCCGGAGACGCACATCCGCCAGCCGCGGCATTTCTCCTGGTCGATCAGGACGATGCCGTCCTCCTCGCGCTTGTAGATCGCGCCCGAGGGGCAGGAGGCCGCGCAGGTCGGATTGAGGCAGTGCTCGCACAGCCGCGGCAGGTACATCATGAAGGTGTTCTCGAACTGGCCGTAGATCTCCTTCTCGACCCCTTCGAAATTGTAGTCCGCCTTGCGCTTCTCGAATTCGCCGCCGAGGATCTCCTCCCAGTTCGGGCCGCCGACGATCTTCTCCATCCGCTCGCCGGTGATCTTGGACCGGGGCCGGGCGGTGGGGAAATGCGCCATCTCCGGCGCCTGCTGGAGATGGGCGTAGTCGAAGTCGAAGGGCTCGTAATAGTCGTCGATCTCGGGCAGGGATGGGTTGGCGAAGATGTTGGCGAGGATGCGCCACTTCGCTCCCTGCCGCGGCTGGAGATGGCCGCGGGCATTGCGCTCCCAGCCGCCGTTCCAGCGCTTCTGGTTCTCCCAGTCCTTGGGGTAGCCCAGGCCCGGCTTGGTCTCGACGTTGTTGAACCAGGCGTATTCGACGCCCTCGCGGCTGGTCCAGACGTTCTTGCAGGTGACCGAGCAGGTGTGGCAGCCGATGCACTTGTCGAGGTTCAGGACCTTGCCGATCTGCGCGCGGATCTTCATTCGGCTGCCTCCAGCTTGGGGGTGGCGGATGCGGGCTGGTCGAGCCAGTCGACGTTGCGCATCTTGCGGACGATGACGAACTCGTCCCGGTTCGAGCCGACGGTCCCGTAGTAGTTGAAGCCGTAGCTGAGCTGGGCGTAGCCGCCGATCATGTGGGTGGGCTTGAGCACCGTGCGGGTGACGGAGTTGTGGATGCCGCCGCGGTTTCCGGTCATCTCGGAGCCCGGCGTGTTCACGATCTTCTCCTGGGCGTGATACATGAAGGTCGTGCCTTCCTTGATCCGCTGGGAGACGACCGCCCGCGCCGTCAGCGCGCCGTTGGTGTTGTAGAGCTCGACCCAGTCGTTATCGACGATGCCGGCGCGGGCCGCGTCGGTCTCGGAGATCCAGATCACCGGCCCGCCGCGGTTGAGCGTGAGCATCAGCAGGTTGTCGGTGTAGGTCGAGTGGATGCCCCATTTCTGGTGCGGCGTGATGAAGTTCAGCACCACGTGCGGCGCGCTCTCGGCCGCGTCGCGGTTCACCTCCGTGGTGATGGTCTTGAGGTCCACCGGCGGGCGGTAGACGCAGAGCGCCTCGCCGAAGGCGCGCATCCACAGATGGTCCTGGTAGAGCTGCTGCCGCCCCGAGAGGGTGCGCCAGGGGATGAGCTCGTGGACGTTGGTGTAGCCGGCGTTGTAGCAGACCTCCTCGCTCTCGATCCCCGACCAGGTCGGCGAGGAGATGATCTTGCGCGGCTGGGCGGCCACGTCGCGGAAGCGGATCGCGTCATGCTCCTTGCCGACGGCGAGGTGGGTGTGGTCGCGGCCCGTCGCCTTCCCCAGCGCCTCCCAGGCCTTGACCGCCACATGGCCGTTGGTCTCGGGGGCGAGCGTCAGGATCACCTCGGCCGCGTCGATAGCCGTCTCGATCTTCGGCATGCCCTGCGTGACGCCCGGCTCGGTGACCGGGTCGTTCAGGTCGCGCAGGTGATGGACCTCGGCCCTGGTGTCCCAGGCGATGCCCTTGCCGCCGTTGCCGAGTTTTTCCATCAGCGGGCCGAGCGCGGTGAAGCGGCGGTGGAGGTTGGGATAGTCCCGCTCGACCGCGACGTAGTTCGGCGCGGTGCGGCCGGGGATCAGGTCGCATTCGCCCCGCTTCCAGTCGCGCACGTCGCCCTGCGCCATCTCGGCTGCGGTGTCGTGCAGGATCGGCACGGCCACCACGTCGGTCTCGACGCCCAGCACCTCGGGCGCGACCTCGGAGAACTTCCGCGCGATGGTCTTGAAGATCTCCCAGTCCGACCGGCTCTCGTAGGCCGGGTCCACCGCCGCGGTCAGCGGGTGGATGAACGGGTGCATGTCCGAGGTGTTGAGGTCGTCCTTCTCGTACCAGGAGGCCGTGGGCAGCACGATGTCGGAATAGACGCAGGTGGTCGACATGCGGAAGTCGAGCGTCACCAGCAGGTCGAGCTTTCCTTCCGGCGCCTGGTCATGCCATCGCGCGTCCTTGGACCGCACCCGGCCCTCCGCGCCGAGGTCCTTGCCCAGCACGCCGTGTTCGGTGCCGAGCAGGTGCTTGAGGAAATACTCATGCCCCTTGCCCGAGGAGCCGAGCAGGTTCGAGCGCCAGACGAAGAGGTTGCGCGGCCAGTTCTCGGGCGCGTCGGGGTCCTCGCAGGACATCTCGATCTCGCCGGACTTCAGCCGCTCGGCGACATAGTCCTTCGCCTCGACCCCGGCGGCCCTGGCGGCGCGGCCGACCTCCAGCGGATTGGTCTTCAGCTGCGGCGCGGAGGGCAGCCAGCCCATGCGCTCGGCGCGGATGTTGAAGTCGATCAGGCTCGCGTCCCAGTCGCCGGCGGGGGCGGTCGGGGACAGGATCTCCTGCGCGGTCAGGGTCTCGTAGCGCCACTGGTCGGTATGGGCGTACCAGGCGGAGGTCGCGTTCATCTGCCGCGGCGGCCGCCCCCAGTCGAGGGCGAAGGCGAGCGGCGTCCAGCCGGTCTGGGGGCGGAGCTTTTCCTGGCCGACGTAGTGGGACCAGCCGCCGCCCGACTGGCCGATGCAGCCGCACATCACCAGCATGTTGATGATGCCGCGGTAGTTCATGTCCATGTGGTACCAGTGGTTCAGGCCGGCCCCGAGGATGACCATGGACTTGCCCCTGGTCTTCTCGGCGTTCAGCGCGAACTCGCGGGCGACGGTGACGATGGCGTTGCGGTCCACGCCGGTGATCTTCTCGGCCCAGGCGGGGGTATAGGGGATGTCCGCGTCATAGTCCGACGTGACCCAGTCTCCCCCGAGGCCGCGGTCGAGGCCGTAGTTGGCGCAGAAGAGGTCAAAGACGGTGGCGACCAGCGTCTCGCCGTCCTTGAGCGCCAGCCGCCGCACCGGGACGTTGCGCGTCAGCACGCCGGGGTGGTCGCAGCGGGTGAAGTGCTCGGTCGCCTGCCCGCCGAAATGGGGGAAGTCGACGCCGACCACGTCGTCGCGGTGCTCCTCGAGCAGGAGGCTCATGCGGAGCGAGATCTCCTGCCCGTCCGCGACCTGCTCGAGGTTCCAGAGGCCGGTGGTCTTCTTGCGCTCGGTGGTCATGCCGGCGGCGGCGGCGCCGGGACCCTTCTTCAGGTCTTTGGAGCCCTCGCCCTCCCAGCGGAAGCCGATGGAGCCGTTGGGCGCGACCAGCCGCTCGGCGCTCTCGTCGATCCCGACCGTCTTCCAGTCGGGATTGTCGTCTTCGCCAAGGCCGTCGGCGAAGTCGCTCGCGCGCAGCATCCGCCCCGGGACCAGCCGCCCGTCCCGCTCCTCCAGCTTCACCAGGAGCGGCATGTCGGTGTAGCGTCGGCAATAGTCCTCGAAATATTCCGCCTGCCGGTCGAGGTGGAATTCGCGCAGGATGACGTGGCCCATGGCCATGGCGAGCGCGCTGTCCGTGCCCGCCTTGGGGCTGAGCCAGATGTCGCCGAACTTGGCCGCCTCGGAATAGTCGGGGCAGATCACCGCCGACTTCGCCCCGCGATAGCGCGCCTCGGTATAGAAATGCGCGTCCGGGGTGCGGGTCTGGGGCACGTTGGAGCCCCAGAGAATCAGGAAGCCGGCGTTGTACCAGTCGGCGCTTTCCGGCACGTCGGTCTGCTCGCCCCAGGTCTGGGGCGAGGCGGGCGGCAGGTCGCAATACCAGTCGTAGAACGACATGCAGGTCCCGCCGAGCAGGCTCAGGTAGCGCGCCCCCGCGGCGTAGGAGATCATCGACATCGCCGGGATCGGCGAGAAGCCGAAGACGCGGTCGGGGCCGTAGGTCTTCGCGGTGTAGGCGTTGGCCGCCGCGACGATCTCCGTCGCCTCGTCCCAGCTTGCGCGCACGAAGCCGCCCTTGCCGCGGGTTCGGGTGTATTCCGCCCGCAGGATCGGGTCGGCCTGGATCGCCGCCCAGGCGGCGACCGGGGAAAGGCTCCGCCGCTTGTCCCGCCAGATGCGGAGCAGGCGCGAGCGGATCAGCGGGGTCTTCACCCGGTTGGCGCTGTAGAGATACCAGCTGTAGGAGGCGCCCCGCGCGCAGCCGCGCGGCTCGTGGTTCGGCAGGTCGGGGCGGGTGCGGGGATAGTCGGTCTGCTGGGTCTCCCAGGTGACGATCCCGGACTTGACGTAGATCTTCCAGCTGCACGAGCCGGTGCAGTTCACCCCGTGGGTCGAGCGCACGATCTTGTCGTGCCGCCAGCGGTTCCGATAGACGTCCTCCCAGGCGCGGCTTTCGCGCGTCGTCTCGCCATAGCCGTCGGCGAAGGTTCCCACGGACTTCTTCTGGAGGAAGTTCAGGCGGTCCAAGAGATGGCTCATGGCTGGTCTCCTATTCGGCGGGGGCAGGCGCGAGGGAGGGGGCCGCGCGGCCCCGCTCGATCGCGTGGAGCAGGCCGCCGGGGCGGCTGTAGACGAGGAAGGTGATCGCGAGGCAGGCGACGTAGAACGCCGCGAAGACCCAGAGCGCGCCGGCGGGCGAGCCGGTGAGCGCGATGGACGAGCCGTAGGCCTTGGGGATGAAGAACCCGCCATAGGCGCCGATCGCCGAGGTGAAGGCGATGATGGCGGCGGATTCCATCGCGACCTGCCGGCCGCGCTCCTCGGGCCCGAGCTCGGGCATCAGGCGGGGCACCTCGCGGCCCATGATGACGGGGATCATCTGGAAGGTGGAGGAGTTGCCGACGCCGGTGAAGAAGAACAGCGCCATGAAGCAGGCGAAAAAGCCCCAGAAGGCGCCGGGCGCGTCCTTGATCCCGAGGAAGAAGATCACCCCGAGCGTCGCCGCGATCATGCCGATGAACACCCAAGTGGTGACGCGCGCGCCGCCGTACTTGTCGGCGACCCAGCCCGTGCCCGCCCGGCTGAGCGCGCCGACGAGCGGCCCGAGGAAGACGAACTGGAGCGAGTTGATGGCCGGGAACTCCATCTTGGCGAGGAGCGGGAAGCCCGCGGAATAGCCGATGAAGCTGCCGAAGGTGCCGATGTAGAGCACGCACATCAGCCAGTTGTGCCTGCGCTTGAAGATCACCGCCTGGTCGGCGAAGGACGCCTTGGCGTCGGCGATGTCGTTCATGCCGAGGGCTGCGGCGAGCGTCGAGGCGAGGATGAACGGAACCCAGACGAAGCCCGCGTTCTGCATCCAGAGCTGGCCGCCGTCGGCCAGCGCCTGGGGCGCGCCGCCCATGGTCCCGAAGACGCCCATGGTGATGACGAGCGGCACGAGGAACTGCATCACCGAGACCCCGAGATTGCCGAGGCCGGCGTTGAGCGCCAGCGCGTTGCCCTTCTCCGCCTTCGGGAAGAAGTAGGAGATGTTGGCCATGGACGAGGCGAAGTTGGCGCCGCCGAGCCCGCAGAGGAGCGCCAGCGTCAGGAAGATGAGGTAGGGCGTCGCGGGGTTCTGCACCGCGTAGCCGATGCCGAGCGCCGGCACGAGCAGCGAGGCGGTCGAGAGCGTCGTCCACAGCCGCCCGCCGAAGATCGGCACCATGAAGCCGTAGAAGATGCGCAAGGTCGCGCCCGAGAGCGCCGGCAGCGCGGCGAGCCAGAAGAGCTGTTCCGGCGTGAAGGCGAAGCCGATCGCGGGCAGGCGCGCCACCACCATCGACCAGACCATCCAGACCGAGAAGGCGAGGAGCAGCGCCGGGATCGAGATCCAGAGGTTGCGGCGGGCGACCTTGCGGCCGCGCTCCGCCCAGAAGGCCGGATCCTCGGGCCGCCAGTCCTCGATGACCCGGGGCATGCGGTGCCGGGCGGGCTCATGGATGCCCTGGAACTCGGGCAGGCTCGGCAGCTCGTCGAGCGCCGGGCCGCGGGCCGCCATCTCCATCCGGCGGATCGAGAGATGCATCCAGACGAGCGCGACCGTGACGATCAGGAACAGGAAGGCGAAGCAGCTGGTCCAGACCCCGGTGAGGTCGAGAAGCGCGCCGAAGGCGATCGGCAGGACGAAGCCGCCGAGGCCCCCGACCAGCCCGACGAGGCCGCCGACCGCGCCGACATTGTCGGGATAATAGACGGGGATGTGCTTGAACACCGCCGCCTTGCCGAGGCTCATGAAGAAGCCGAGGCCGAAGATCGTCGCGATGAACGGCCAGAGGTCCATCCGGGTGGAGAAGGCGATGTCCCCGTCGCGGCCGTGGATGACGTAGTCCGTCGGCGGATAGGACAGCATGAACAGGAACAGCATCGCGAAGCCGAAGGTCCAGTACATCACCGTCCGCGCGCCGAAGCGGTCGGAGAGATGCCCGCCATAGGCCCGGAACAGCGAGGCCGAGAGGCTGAAGGTCGCGGCGGCCGCGCCGGCGAATTCCACATGGGCGCCGTAGACGTTGACGAGGTAGTTCGGCAGCCAGAGCGCCAGCGCGACGAAGCCGCCGAAGACGAAGAAGTAGTAGAGCGAGAACCTCCAGACCTGGAGGTTCCGCAGCGGCTCCAGCTGCGCCATGACGGAGGGCGGCGGCGCGCCTTCGGCCTTGCGGCGGGCGAAGGTCGGGTCATCCTTGGCGAAGACGAAGAAGATGACGGCCATGACGACGAGCGCCGCGGCCCAGATATGCGCGACCGCCTCCCAGCCCCAGGCGACCATGACGAAGGGCGCGAGGAACTTCGTCACCGCCGCGCCGACGTTGCCCATGCCGAAGATGCCGAGCGCCGTCCCCTGGCTCTCCTTCGGGAACCAGCGCGAGACGTAGGCGACGCCGATCGCGAAGGATCCGCCCGCGAGCCCGACCCCGAGCGCGGCGACGAGGAACATCGGATAGGTGTGGGCATAGGTCAGCAGCCACACCGCACCGGCGGTCAGCAGCATCTGCAGCGGAAAGACCAGCCGGCCGCCGTATTGCTCGGTCCAGATGCCGAGGATCAGCCGGGTCAGCGAGCCCGACAGGACGGGCATGGCCACCAGGAGGCCGAACTCCGACTGGCTGAGGCCGAGTTGTTCGCGGATGGACAGGCCGATGATCGAGAAGATCATCCAGACCGCGAAGCAGGTGGTGAAGGCGATGGTGCTCAGCCAGAGCGCGCGCTGGCGGTCTGCCTGGCTGGCGGGCTGGGTAGAGGTCATGGGTCCCCCCGGGTGGCGGCTGGCTGGCCGGCGATCCGGCCTCCTGCCGGGTAGAGGCGCCCCCGGGGGGGCGTCCCGGGTTGATCTGGCGCAATTCTCCTGTGTCGACCGCCGCAAATAATCGCAGAGCCTGTTGATCGGCGGCGGCTGGCGGCGGGATCCGGAATCGTCAGTCTGCGCCTGCGCGCCAAAGGGTTGACTTGGCCCTGCGCTTCGCTTGATAAATGTCAAGCAATGCTTGGAGGCCCTGATGCGGCGGGAGGACGCCCCGGAGATTCGCCGTCTGCCGCTCTTCGCGACGATGGGGGACGCCGCCTTCGAGGCGCTGCTCCGCGGCGCCTATCTGCAGATTTTCCCGCCGCAGGTGCAATTGATCGCCGAAGGCGACACGCCCGACTTCCTGCACGTGCTTATCGAGGGGTCGGTGGAGCTCTTCGCGACCTGGAACGGCCGCGAGACGACGATGGCGATGTTGCGCCCGGTCGCCACCTTCATCCCGGCGGCGGCGCTCACCTACCGGGCCAACCTCATGTCCGCGCGCACCCTGGACAAGAGCCGCGTCGCGCTGATCCCGGCCGAGGACGTCCGCCACGCGTTTGGCGAGGATCCGCATTTCGCCATGGCGATGGCGAGCGAACTCGCGATCCACTTCCGCACGGTGACCAAGCACGTCAAGGAGCTGAAGCTCCGCTCCTCGATCGAGCGCGTCGCCGCCTACCTGCTCCGCCAGGACGCCGAAACCGGCATGACCGGCAGGTTCACCCTTCCCTGCGAGAAGCGACAGCTCGCCGCCTACCTGGGCATGACCCCTGAAAGCCTGTCCCGCGCCCTCGCGGGCCTCCGCCCCTACGGGGTGATCGTCGATCAAGCCGCCGTCGCGCTGACCAGCGTCGAGGATCTCCGTCGCCTCGCTAAGCCGACGCCTTTGATCGACGAAGCCGAGCCCCTGCTTGCGGCAGACGGCTGACAAAAGGGGGAAGTCGCTGCGCCGCTGCGGACCGACACGACCACCGTCCGTTCGCCTTACCGCCGTCTGAACATCCGCTTCGGCGCCAAGTCCGCTCCTTTCGATCGTACTGATGAATGGCTGCTTTTCCGCCCATCTCGACGAGATGAACCTCAAGGCTGCGCTGGTTCCCGGCTGTCGGAACGGATCCTCGCATCGTCTCCGAACCACAGCATCCACCGCGCCATGATCTCGTTGACCTCCTTCGTGGCGCTCTCGTGCTCCCGACCGAGGCAGTTCAGGTACTCCTGCATCGCCAAGAGGTAGGTCTGATACTCCTGGTTCAGGAAGTCGCGGAACTCCCGATCGTCTGTTGGGGGTCTGACCTCCTCTGGGGGAACTGGCCGCAGGCAGGCTTCCTGGGCGGCGGCCGAGCCCGCCACCCCTAAGGTGATCCCCAGCGCCAGAACCCACCGTTTCACGGGGTGCCGTCCAACGTGATCGTCGGCTGCTCCGCGATCTCGGTCAGCTCCTCGGGGGTGAGGGTCAGCGAGAAGCCAGTGTCGGGGTTGGAGAGAAAGATGGGCGACACGTAGGGCTGGCTACTGGCGCCGGTCGGAATGGTAATCTGGAAGCGGTAGGCGATCCGCTCGGCCGAGACCGGCGCGCCGAGGAACCAGGTGCCCCCTTCGAAGACCGAAGGGATGTACTCGGCGTCGGGGTAGCAGCTCGGGGTGGCGAAGGTGTAATCGGCGGTCTCGTCGAACGCCATCGGCGCCGGCTCAGGGCAGATCCAGCCGACGCGAGACTGGCGGGATGGCCGGGCGAACGCGACCTCGGCGGCGTCATAGGCCGAGCCGTCGCTCATCGTGCATGTGTCGAAGGGCGGCTGCGGCGGCCGGTCGGTGATGCGGTCGATCATGTAGTCGTAGGCGTCGCTGCAGGTCCCGGACGGCTCGCTCGGAAACCCTGCTGCCATGCAGAGGATGACGGCACAGTCGATGTCGTAGTCCGCCGCGGCCGAGGGCAGGGGAGCAAGGCCTGCAGCTCCTCCGAGCGCGGCGGCGGCAAGGGAGCCAAGGGTAAGGACACGAGACATGACGGATTCCTCCAGGTCTGGGAGTGGGAGAGCGCGATGGGGGTGGGGCAGGGGCTGTCGGCCCGTCTAGGCCGATGCAGGAGGCCGAACAGGTTCCTGCTAAGGCGAAGCGGTCCAGTCTCGGCGCGGGCCGCCATCGCCCGGATCCATGCCGGGGGACAGCGAATGGCGCCTTGGCGCTCAATGCTGTCGGCATCTGCGAGCAGCACCAGGATCGCGGCGCCGAGGCAGCCGAGCTCGGCCTGAGCCTCGGCCCAGATCGCGTCGGTGACGCCGATCTCGACCGCGCGCTCATAGGCGGCTGCCGTCACGCTCGCCCAGCTTACGGAGCCGCCGCGTCTCTCGATGCGGGCACGCCAGTCGAACGGAAGCGCTGCCGCCAGCATGTCGAGGGTGATGTGACGAAGCGCGTCGGCCTCGGCGTCGTTCCGGCTTTTCTGCGGGCTACAGACAGGATCTTCATCCTTCTCTGTGGTGTTGGGTCGGACGATTTCGTCGTCCCGGTCGGACGAAAAGATCCGACCGCCGACATTCTCGCCGTCGTCCGTCAGCACCCGGATCGCGGCCTCGAGCCGGCCGACCAGGGCCGCGAGATCGCGGAGAGGAAGCCCCCGATGCCGGCTCGGGCAGACATCGAGGGCGGCGGCGGCGCGAGGCTCCATGTCGCCTCCGATCGCGACGAGCCCGCGCAGCTGCCGCTTCAGCTCGGAAACCCGCGCTGCCAGCCGTCGCTGCTCATCGCGCTCGATCTCCGCCTCGAGCGCGGCGTGCTCGATCTCTTCGGCCGCCGCGAGCATCGGCGAGAAGTCGATACCCTGCAGGACGACGATGCGGCCGCGCCGGCGCTGGATCATCCGGCGACCGCCGCCGGCGGAACGATCGACCACCAGGCCGTAGGCCTCGAGGCGGCGGATGTGGCCGCGGATGGTGCGCGGATCGCAGCCGCGCTCGTCGGCGAGATCCTGCACGCGCGCCGGCGAGATCGGCCGATCGGCATCCTTGGGGACGTAGCGCAGCAGCGCATGGCCGGTGACGAGGACCGCGTCGGGCAGGCCGTGGGCGACGGCCGCCAGGCGCAGGACACGGTGAAGCTCGCCCTGCGGGAGCCGGGGTTCGACAGACTGCTCTTTCTCCATTCCTGACCTCCGTTCGGGAGGTGCGAGGCGTCCGACAGGGCAAATCCTCCTCGTTCGCCGGAGGGCGGTTTTTCCTTGCCTGCTGTGGACCGGGTCGCTAGCCTGCAAGGTGACAGACTTCAGTGCTAGCGACCCTCGGTGGACCTCGTGCCTCCGAGGGTTTCTTTTTTGGGCTGAGGCTTGGGCGACTTGTCGCCGCGGTCACGGCGGCCTCCCGGCCTTCAACCCCTAGCTGTTAACCTCTCCTCCATCTTGTGGTAGCGGCAACGACCGCCGCGAGGGCTGGACACCGTCCGGCTGTGAGTCCAGCTTGGCGGCGCGGAATCAGTTTTGGCGCGACGTTCCCTTGAGCGCCATACTAAAAACAGATTTGGCTCCATTTTCCGTTTCGCGCTACTTGACACATGGCGCGAAAGGCGATTACGGTCCTGCTTGGAATTCGGCGACTTTTCGCCTACGGCTTCTCGATCACCAGTCGAGAGCCAGACGAATGGATAGCAGCCAGCAGCTCGTATCGAACTATGTCCGGTCGTTTGTCGAACAAGATGGAGGCTCTCTCCGCTTCGCCCCGATACGGGATGAAGACGGACGCATGTGTTGGGAGCTTTATGGTATCCTGCCAGACGGCGTGGAACGTAAGGTCATGCTTTCCAAGACTGGTAAGCCACGGATATTCAAGTCTTCCGACGCCGTCATCGCCTACTGGCAGGATATCTACCCAGAGGCGAGTGAGGTTACAATTCCAATACTTAAAAGCGGCAACAAGTAAGCGCGAATCGCGTTTCAGTCCTAATCCGCTTATCCACAGGGTAGGTGG
>JBGALW010000097.1:0-14132 GCA_044223585.1 Amaricoccus sp. | reverse complement strand
GACGGCCGGATGCACCTGCGCTTCGCGCGGGGGCACGAGTATCTCGTGGGCTTTCCGGTGCAGGCCACCTGCCGCGGCTGCGGCACGCTGAACCACGCGACCGCCTCCGCGCGCTGACGCGCGCATCCACCCAACCCCCTGAAATCGCAGAGACGCGCGACGTCCTGACCTGGCCACGAGAAGGCGCCGGACGCCTGGCCGCAAGGCAGGCGTCCGATGTCCTTCGCGTGGCACGAGATCCGTGATCACCTCATGCAATCTTCCTCCAACCTTCACTTCCAGCGCAGTTTCGACGCCGTCCGGCGTGCGCGGGAGCCCCTCGCACAGTTCCGGGATCCGGCGGCTCTGCTGGACGGGCTGCATCGCAATACGGGCGATCCGGCCCGGAAGAACGTGATCCTCTCCACTCTCGTCAGCGCGGCGCAGGGCGACGGGCCGACGTCCGACTGCGCGTTGACTCTGCTGCTGCTGGCGCTCTGGCCCGGCCTCGACGCCATCCGGCGCCGATCGATCTGGCGCGGGATCGGCACCGCGGACGAGGTCGCGTCCGATGTGTTGGCGCGCACCACCGAGGCGGTCCGCAGCCTCGTCCTGGGGCGCGTCAACTGGATTGCGGCCACGGTCCTGCGCAACGTCGAGCGCGACATGATCCGCGTGCGCCGGCGCGACACGGCGCGCGAACATCTCTCCAGCGGCCCCGATCCCGACGAGGTGGCGGACCCCGGTGTCAGCGGGATCGGAGCGGCCGGTTACGCTCGACTGAACGGCGCTGTGCGGAAGCTTCTCGGCGATGACGCCCTGCTGGTGATCCGCGTGGCGATCGAGGGCTTTTCGCAGGCTGATGTCGCCGTCGAACTGGGCCTGACTGAAGCCGCCGCCCGCAAGCGGTACCAGCGCGCCATGCGCCGGCTGCAAGACGCCCTCGAGGAAATCCCCTGAACCAATGTCCCGATCCGGTGCCGCCGGTGGCTTTTCCCATTCGAGCGCCCCGAGCGCCTTCCCTCCAACCGAAAGCAGACACGCATGAACCGCACTGCCGATCTGTCGCTCGAGGATTTCAGGCGTCTTCCAGGGCTCTATCGCCGCTGGGAGCTGACCGAGGTCTGCGAGCCCAACCGCAACTATCAGATCGAGGACGCCGGCGCCCACGCCGACGGGACGCCGCTGCTGGCGATCTACGTGGCCGAGCCCGCGCCCGACGTCCGCGAGGTCGCCTGATGGGCCTCCTCGATCATCTCATCTCATGGAGAACCGCCATGCCGGACCAGCCGGACGACATCACCCGCCTTCGCGCGGCGAACTACGCCCTCGAAGACCTCCCCGAAACCATCGCCTTCCCGCAGCGCTCCGGCGACGAGCCGCGAGAGCCATTGCCGGTCGTGGAGGCGAGCGTCGACGAGATCGCCTTCGCGATCGTGGATGCGGAGCGGGAGAGCTCGGCCGCGTACCGCCGCGCCGCCGCGCTCCAGCGGCTCTACAAGCTCGCTCGCGAGGCGGGGTGCATCGGCGCCGACCCCGCCGCCCCGGCGGTGCTGAAGAAGGAGGGCCGGTGATGGCCCTCCCGATCATCAGCGCCGACGAACGGCTCGCGCAGCGCAAGGGCATCAAGGGCGTCATCTTCGGCCGGTCCGGCATCGGCAAGACGTCGCTGCTCTGGACGCTGAACGCCTCGACCACGCTCTTCCTCGATCTCGAGGCCGGCGATCTGGCGGTCGAGGGGCTGGAGATCGACACGCTCCGGCCCCGCACCTGGAAGGAATGCCGCGACTTCGCGGTGTTCATCGGCGGGCCGAACCCGGCGCTGCGCGAGGACCAGCCCTACAGTCAAGCGCATTTCGACGAGGTCTGCGGCCGCTACGGCGATCCGGCGGTGATCGAGAAGTACGAGACCGTCTTCATCGACTCGATCACGGTGGCCGGGCGGCTCTGCTTCCAGTGGTGCCGCGGCCAGCCCGAGGCCTTCTCGGAGAAGACCGGCAAGCCCGACATCCGCGGCGCCTACGGGCTGCATGGCCGCGAGATGATCGCGTGGCTGACCCACCTGCAGCACACGCGCGGCAAGCATGTCTGGTTCGTCGGGATCCTTGACGAGCGGCTCGACGACTTCAGTCGCAAGGTCTTCCAGCCGCAGATCGACGGCTCGAAGACCGGGCTCGAACTGCCCGGGATCGTGGATCAGGTCATCACCATGGCCGACATCCCGGACCCCGGCGGCCAGCCGCAGCGGGCTTTCGTCTGCCAGACGCTGAACCCCTGGGGCTATCCGGCCAAGGACCGCTCCGGCCGTCTCGACATGGTCGAGCCCCCGCATCTCGGCCGGCTGATGGAGAAGATCCAGCGTCCCGCGGCGCCAGCCTCCGAACGCCTGACCTGGCCGCCGGTGACGCCCACCGATCCCGCCCCCGCGCAGGAGCCCGGCCATGGCTGAGCGCCTCTCGCCACGCCCGGTGTCCCGATCCGGTCGCCGGGGTGGCTTTTCCCCACTGACGCCGCTGCGCGTCCCATCCTCAAACTGAAAGGAGCCGCGCAATGTCCGGACCCTGGAACGACTTCAACTCCGCGCAATCGAACACCAACGTCATCCCGAAGGGCACGCTCGCCAAGGTGCGCATGACCCTACGCCCGGGCGGCTTCGACGACCCCTCGCAGGGCTGGACCGGCGGCTGGGCCCGCCGCGCCACCACCGGCGCCGTCTATCTCGACGCCGAATACACTGTCGTCGAAGGGCCCTATGCCCGCCGCAAGATCTGGTCTCTGATCGGCCTCTACAGCCCGAAGGGACCCGACTGGGCCAACATGGGGCGCGGGCTGATCCGGGGCATTCTCAATTCCGCGCGCGGCGTGTCCGACAAGGACAACTCGCCCGAGGCGCAGGCGCGCCGCCGCATCAACGGGTTCGGTGATCTCGACGGCGTCGAGTTCGTCGCCCGCATCGACATCGGAACCGACACCAACGGCGAGGACAAGAACGAGATCCGCGCTGCCGTCACGCCCGACCATCGCGACTACGCCGCGCTGATGGGCACGGTCGCGCCGCAGTTCGCCGCCGCCCCGGCGCAGGGCCACGCCCCGCAGCAGCCCACCACGGCCACCCAGCCCAGCCAGCCCGCGTCCGCCCCCGGCAATGCCGGTCGGCCGAGCTGGGCGCAGTAAGGGGGATCGGCCATGCGCCTGCGCCCCCGCCAGAAGACCTTCGTCGAGCGCAGCGTGGCTGCGCTCGCTTCCCGCGGCAACACGCTGGGCGTGGCGCCCACCGGTGCGGGAAAGACCATCATGCTCTCGGCGGTCACCGGCGAGATGATCGGCGACGGCGCGAAGGCTTGCGTGCTCGCCCATCGCGACGAGCTGACGGCGCAGAACCGAGCCAAGTTCCAGCGCGTGGTGCCGGGTGTCGCCACCTCGGTGATCGACGCCACGGAGAAGTCCTGGAGCAGCCAGGTCGCCTTCGCCATGGTGCCGACGCTGGCGCGGGCTTCGAACCTCGCCGACATGCCGCGTCTCGACCTGCTGGTCGTGGATGAGGCGCACCATGCCGTCGCCGACAGCTATCGCCGCATCATCGACCGGGTGCGCGAGGCCAATCCCGACGCCCGCATCTTCGGGGTCACGGCGACGCCGAACCGGGGCGACAAGAAGGGCCTGCGCGAGGTTTTCGACAACGTTGCCGACCAGGTGCGGTTGGGCGAGTTGATCGCCTCGGGCCACCTCGTGCCGCCGCGCACCTTCGTCATCGATGTGGGCGTGCAGGACGAGTTGCGCTCGGTCCGCAAGACCATGTCGGATTTCGACATGGCGGAGGTCGCGGGCATCATGGACCGCGCCCCCGTCACCGACGAGGTGATCCGCCACTGGAAGGAAAAGGCGGGCGACCGGCAGACCGTGGTGTTCTGCTCCACCGTCGCCCATGCCGAGCACGTCACCGATGCGTTCAGGGCGGCGGGCGTTTCCGCCGCGCTGATCCATGGCGACCTCGCGGCCGAGACCCGCAAGGCGATCCTCGCCGACTACGCCGCGGGGGACATCCGCGTCGTCGTCAACGTGGCGGTGCTGACCGAAGGCTGGGACCATCCACCCACCTCCTGCGTCGCGCTGCTGCGCCCCAGCTCCTACAAGTCCACCATGATCCAGATGGTCGGGCGCGGCCTGCGCACCGTCGACCCCGAGGAACACCCCGGCATCGTCAAGACCGACTGCGTCGTGCTGGATTTCGGGACGTCGAGCCTGATCCACGGCACGCTGGAACAGGATGTCGATCTCGACGGCAAGACCGAGACGGGCGAGGCGCCGACCAAGACCTGTCCGGCTTGCGAGGCGGAGAGTCCGCTGGCCGCCACCGAATGCCCGCTCTGCGGTGAGGCGTTCCCGCGCGAGGATCTGGATGCGGGCGAAGGCGGGGCCGCCGCGCCGCTCTCGGGCTTCATGATGACCGAGATCGACCTGCTGAAGCGCTCCAGCTTCGCGTGGGTCGACCTCTACGGCACGGACGACGCGCTGATGGCCACGGGCTTCGCAGCCTGGGGCGGCATCTTCTGGCTGGACGGGGTCTGGTACGCCATCGGCGGGGCGAAGGGCGAGCGCCCCCACCTGTTGGGTGTCGGTGAGCGCACCGTCTGCCTCGCGCAGGCCGACGACTGGCTGAACACCCACGAGACCGACGAGAGCGCCTTCAAGACCCGCTCCTGGCTGCGCCAGCCGCCGACCGAAAAGCAGCTGCAGTACCTGCCGCCCGAGTGCCGCCATGACTTCGGCCTGACGCGCTACCGCGCCTCCGCGCTCATGACCTTCGGCTTCAACAAGCGTGCCATCCGGCAGCTGATCGACGCGGCGGCTGCACCCGAGCGGAGGGCGGCATGACCCATGATGCCCTTCACATCCATCAACGCCGAGGACCGGCGGCGGCTCTGGCATCCGCGTGGAACGCTCTGTGCTGTCTGCCGGCAACCCCCCCGTGGTTTTGGCTGGTTCGATCCGCACCGCCCGGCGGCTTTGCCGCCAAAGTCATCGAAATGTGCGCGTCCGCGCACTGGGCGGCCCCGGCCATCGGTCTGGTTCTGCTCGATGCCCTGCCAGTCCTTCTGGACGCGCTCGGGCAGCGGTGGGGGTTTCGCCATGGTTGACCTGACCGAGGAGGAGCGCGCCGCGATCACCGCCACCATGAAGCGCGTGGCGCTTCTGATGGACGAGATCGGCTGGGCCACCCCGCTTGCGGATCTGACCGAGGCGCAGGTGCGCGCGCTGATCGAGGAAGCCGTCGAGGGCTTCCGCGAGGCCATGTCCGACATTGCAAGGGCCAACGCGCCGGAGGTGCCGTTTTGACCCTGGATTACAATCACCGGCCCAGCTTCGCCGAGCGGGTGAACGCCGCCGTCGATCGGACGCTGACCGCCGATCAGGCGACGCGGTCGCCCCGCGACTACCTCGGCGGCTCGCGCCTCGGCCATGCCTGCGAGCGGGCCCTGCAGTTCGAGTTCACGGCAACGCCGAAGGACGAGGGCCAGGACTTCAGCGGCCAGTCGCTGCGCATCTTCGCCATCGGCCATGCGCTGGAGGATCTGGCCGTCGCCTGGCTGCGCGGCGCGGGCTTCGACCTCTACACCCGGAAGGGCAACCGGCCCGATGGCGGCCAGTTCGGGTTCGCAGTCGCGGGCGGGCGGATTCGTGGTCATGTCGACGGCATCATCGCCGCCGGCCCCGAGGGCTTCGGTCTCGCCGTTCCCGCCCTCTGGGAATGCAAGACGATGAACGCGAAGAACTGGCGCGCCTGCGTCAAGGACGGCGTGACGAAGTCGAAGCCGGTCTACGCCGCCCAGATCGCGCTCTATCAGGCCTACATGGAAGGGAACGTGCCGGGCATCAGCGCCGCCCCCGCGCTCTTCACTACGATCAACAAGGACACCGCCGAGCTCCACCATGAGCAGGTGCCCTTCGATGCCGATCTCGCACAGCGCATGTCCGACCGCGGTGTGCGGATCCTGCAGGCGACGGATGCGGGCGAGCTTCTGCCGCGTGTCGCGACCACGCCAGACTTCTTCGAATGCCGCTTCTGCGCGTGGTCCGAGCGCTGCTGGAGCCTGCCGGCATGAGCGACGATGGCATCCTGCATTTCAACCCGTGGATGGACTTCAACGACGGGCCACCGTCCGAGAACCCATTCGGCTGCGACCCCGACCCCGAGCAGATCGCGATCTTCCTCGGCACCGTGTTCAGCTGGTGCGAGGGGCTGATCCCGCTCCGGGGCTTCGTCGACAAGGGTCAGGGCCGGGACGGTAAGCCGCACAACATCTGGATCCCGGCCGACGACACCGCGCCGGAGAAACTCGCGACCTTCGCGGCATGGGCCAATCGCGAGGGGGCGGCCGTCTATGTCATTCCCGGCACGGTCGCCGAGCAGGGTCAGGCTCGCGCCGCCGACGTGCTGCAGATGCAGGCCGTCGTGGTCGATCTCGACGCGGGCGACATCCCGGCCAAGCTGGACCACGTCACGCGCCACCTCGGCCCACCCACGCTGATCATCGAGAGCGGCGGCCGCACGCCTGAGGGTGCGGCGAAGCTGCATGTCTGGTGGAAACTGACCGAGCCCGCCGAGAGCGAGGATCTGGCCACCCTCTGCCGCCTGCGCGGCGAGATCGCCGTCAAGGTCGGCGGCGACACACATTTCCGCTCGGCGCACCAGCCGATCCGGGTGCCCGGCACGGTTTATCACAAGCACGGCCACCAGCGCCTTGTGCAGATCCGTGAGCATCGCGCCGTCGAGGTAGACCTCGCAGATTTCGCCGAACGGGTCGCCGAGATGCCGCCGCTGCCGGGCGTGGGCTTCGCCAGCGACATCTCCATCCCGCAGATCAAGCCCGGCATCGACGCGGTGCTCACCACGCCGGTGCGCGAAGGCGCGGTCGACGACTGGTCGCGCTTCCAGGGGGCGAGCGCCGCCATCGGCCATTACATCCGCCTGGTGCACGAGGGCCGCCTCGATCCGTTCGCGGGCTGGGAGGCGATCTGCGGCTACAACGCCGCCATGCTGCGCCCGTCCTGGCCGCTCGATCGGCTGATGGCCGAGTCCGAACGCCTATGGGCGCTGCATGTGAAGCGCAACGGTCCGCCGCTCCTGCGCGCGGCCTATGCCGATGCCCCGACCAGCCCGCTGCCGACCTTCAGCCTTGGCGCGCTGCTTGATGATCGCAGCCCCATGCCCGACGATATCATCGCGCCACGCGTGCTGACGCCGGGCGGGCTGTTGGTGCTGGGCGGCGCGCCGAAGGTCGGCAAGAGCGATTTTCTGATCTCCTGGCTCGTGCACATGGCGGCGGGCGTGCCGTTCCTCGGCTTTACGCCGCCCCGTCCGCTGCGGGTGTTCTACCTGCAGGCCGAAATCCAGTATCACTACCTTCGGGAGCGGATGCAGCAGATCAGCCTGCCGCCCAGCGTGATCGCCGCCGCGCGCGACACCTTCATCGCCACGCCCAAGCTGAAGCTGCTGCTCGACGCAGAGGGCGTCGCCCGCGTGGCCGAGGCGATCCAAGCCGCATTTCCCGACGCGCCGCCCGACATCATCGTCATCGACCCGATCCGCAACCTCTTTGATGGCGGCCCCACCAATTCAAGTGGAGGCGGCGGCGGCGAAAACGACAACACCGCCATGATGTTCTTCCTGAAGGACCGGGTCGAGCTCCTGCGGGAGGCGGTCAATCCGGACGCGGGCGTCATCCTCGCCCACCACACCCGCAAGGCCACCAAGCACCAGGTCAAGGACGATCCCTTCCTCGCCCTCTCCGGCGCCAGCGCGCTGCGCGGCTTCTATACCTCGGGGCTGCTCATGCACCGGCCAGACGAGGACAGCACCGTCCGCAGGCTGGAGATCGAACTGAGGAACGGCCCCGCGCTGCCGGGGAAGCTGATCGACAAGGTGAAGGGCGAATGGGTCGAGCTGAACCCGCTGAACGAGCGCCTGGTTCGCAAGGAGGTCGGCGCCAAGCTCGATGCCGAGCGGCTGCGCAAGCACGATGTCATCCTTGGCATGCTGCTGGATGAGGCGGCGGGCGAGCGCCTCTACACCGCCATGCAGTTTGCCGAGACCTTCGAGAACCGGGGCGGTCTGGGCAGCAAGCACACGATCCGCGAGCGCCTCAGCGTGCTGGCGACGAAGGGCTTCGTGAAGTTCCTGCGCGACCCCTCGGGGTTCGGCTTCCCCGTCACGCGGTCCCGGTTCGGCTACCTCTGCGTGGAAGGCATGCAGTTCGGCGCGCCCGTCGATCATGTCGATCCGGCCACCGGCGAGGTCACCACCGAGGCCCGTCCGGTCCTGCCCAGCCACTTCAAATGCCCCCAATCCGGGCTCTGCCTGCAGGTCGAAAACCCCGCCGTCTGGGTCTACCCGGAGGGGCTGGAGGACGACCTCACTCATATGAGTGAGGCCTGACTCATATGACAGCGCCAACTGTGCACTCAACGAAATCAATGGGTTACGGGCAAATAAGAGTTAGGTCCCTAACTCATGCCCGAAGACTTCATGAAGTCTTATTCCGTAATGATTTCAGCTACTTGTCCTCCCCGGAACAGTTAGGTGTCAAACCCCCATACTACGTATGGGAGGGCCACCCCACAGGGTTGGCCACTCCTCCCATACGTCCGGGCCAGCCGCGCGCGCCGCCGTGACGCTCTCTTGTGCTTCCCGATCCGACGACGGCGGCCCCGTACCGCCAAGCACCAGACCGCCGTCGTCTTCCACCACCACAGGCCCCCGGCAAAGGAGACCCATCATGGCTCAGCCGACTCTGATCACGAATTGCGACGGCGCAAGGTTTGAAGCGCTGCCGCTCGACACCCCCCGCAACCGCTGCATCCTCGCGCTCGACCTCGGCACCTCGACCGGCTGGGCGATCCGCGGCCATGACGGCCTGATCACCAGCGGCACCGTCTCGCTGCGCCCCGGCCGCTTCGACGGCGGCGGCATGCGCTACCTGCGCTTCACCAACTGGTTGACCGAGATCGACCGGCTCTCCGGGCCGGTCGCGGCGATCTGGTTCGAGGAAGTCCGCCGCCACGCGGGCACCGACGCGAGCCACATCTACGGCGGGCTCATGGCCACGCTGACCGCATGGGCGGAACTGCGCGGCGTGCCCTACGAGGGCGTGCCGGTCGGCACGATCAAGCGCCACGCCACGGGCAAGGGCAACGCCGACAAGGCCGCGATGGTCGCCGCCGTCCGCGCCCGCGGCTTCAGCCCGGCCGATGACAACGAGGCCGACGCCATTGCCATCCTGCTTTGGGCGATCGAGACGAAGGGAGGTGTCGCATGAGATGGCATCCCCACGGCTACGGCGGCCGGCGCCGGGATCCCGAACAGGTCAAGCGCGAGGGCTGGCGGGAACAGGGCGTCCTCGCGGTCTCGGCCGATGACGACCGCCTCACCTGGCCCGAGCGGGAACTGGTCCGCCAGCTGGGCGAGAAGCTCTACGGCCCGCGCCCTTCCGAGAGGGAGGCGCGTCATGGCTGATCGTGAATGGACCGCCGACTGCGTCGCCGATCATTTCGAGGAGGCGTTCCGCACCCTGCGCAAGCTGCCGCCGGTGAAGGCGCAGGGCTACTTCAACACCTGGCCCGACATCGTGCGGACCAGCCGCGAGATCGCGGCGATGGAGCCGCAGCCGATGCGCGTGTGGCCCTCGGCCGCCGCGATCACCCGGCTCGAGCAGACCTCAGACTGGGTGCTCTGGATCAGCGTGGAGGAGCGCAAGCTGGTCTGGTCGCGCGCAGCCCGTGTGCCGTGGAAGCAGATCAGCGGGGAGCTGGGCTGCGACCGCACCACCGCGTGGCGTCGCTGGCAACTGGCGCTGACCAAGATCGCCGCGCGCCTGAATGCGCAGTGACTCCAATGTGTTGCAACACTTTTCCCTTCGACATCTGCAACAGATCCATGCTATTCCGAAGGCAAGATGGGGAGAGTGCGCTGGAAAGCTCGCTCTCCCCTTTGCGTTGACCGGGGCCTTCTGGACCCCGGTATCCAGCAAGGGTCCGGCCGGGGTCCAGCCCACGGCAGTTTCCGGTTCCTTCCTGGCGATATCCGTATGCTGGCGGGCGAAGCGCGGGACTTCGCCAGCGACAGGGCCGGATTTTTGGGAAGCCACCCGGAAGCCGGAGCCACGCGCGCCCCGCGCAAACACCAATGAACGCTGGCCTTCCGACCGGACACCGCTGGTGGCCGCTGGACCCCGCTTGGAGTCCGGCACGGCATCCGGAGTCCGGAAGCCACCGGCATCCACCCGACCGAGGAACTGTGCCCACCATGACGCTGAGCTTCGCCCCGGACGCGATCGAGACGTGGCCGCTGTCGCGCCTCCAACCCTACGCGAAGAACGCGAAGGCGCACGGGCCGGACCAGGTCGCGAAGATCGCCGCCAGCATGGCCGAGTTCGGCTGGACCGTGCCGTGCCTCGTCACCGAGGACGGAGAACTGATTGCGGGCCACGGCCGCGTGCTGGCCGCGACGCAGCTCGGGCTGACCGAGGCGCCGGTGATCGTGCTCGGGCACCTGACCGAGGCGCAGCGCCGGGCTTACCGGATCGCGGACAACAAGCTGACCGAACTCGGGACGTGGGACGAGGCGCTGCTGTCGGCAGAACTGAACGACCTGTTGGCCGAGGATTTCGACCTGTCGCTGGTCGGTTTCTCCGACGGCGAGCTCGACAAGCTGCTGGCCTTCGTGCCGGAGGGGGACGGGGAAGAAGGTGGCACCGGGGGCTCCGTGCCGCCGGTGATCATTCCCGAACCGCCGCGCAACCCGGCGTCCCGGACGGGCGATCTCTGGATCCTTGGCGACCACCGCCTGCTGTGCGGCGACAGCACCAGCGCTGCCGACGTGCGCCGCCTGATGAACGGCCAGCGGGCGATCCTGTTCGCGACCGATCCGCCGTATCTCGTGGACTACGACGGCTCGAACCACCCGACCCGCAACAAGGATTGGTCCGCGTCCTACGGCACGACCTGGGACGACAGTTCGCAGGGGGCCGAACTCTACGACGGGTTTATCGCTGCAGCCGTGGCGGAAGCCATCGCCGAGGATGCTGCCTGGTACTGCTGGCACGCCTCGCGCCGCCAGGCGATGCTGGAAGCCTGCTGGGAAAAAGCCGGCGCCTTCGTGCACCAGCAGATCATCTGGGTGAAGGACCGCGGCGTCCTGACCCGGTCGCATTACCTCTGGAAGCACGAGCCCTGCTTCATGGGCTGGCGCCGCCCGAACCGCCCGCCGAAGGTCGCCGAGCAGACGTTGCCCTCGACATGGGAGATGCCGTCCTTCGCGAAGGACGAGCGTCCCGACCATCCGACGCCGAAACCGCTCGACGCCTTCGGCATCCCGATGCGCCAGCATGTGGCGCGCGGCGGGCTCTGCTACGAGCCGTTCTCGGGCTCCGGGTCACAGATCATGGCGGGCGAGGCCAACGGGCGGCGCGTCTTCGCGATGGAGATCAGCCCGGCCTATGTCGATGTCGCCGTCGAACGCTGGCAGGGCGATACCGGCCGCGATGCCATCCTCGACGGTGACGGTCGGACCTTCGCGCAGGTGAGGGCCGAGCGGCTGGGCGACGATGCCGCCCCCACGGCAGATGCGCCGAACACGGACGCCCCCGAACCCGCGCGAAAGCGCAAGACCGCCGCGTGACATGCATGACCTGGCTTTACCTTCCTCCGGATGCGCTTCCGGAGCCGGAGACGCATGCCTCTTCGGCCTCTCCCTCTGTTCCGGAGCGGGCGGGCTCGATCTCGGGCTCACCATCGCCATCCCCGGATATCGTGCTGTGGGCCATGTCGAACGGGAAACCTACGCCGCAGCCACTCTCGTGGCGCGGATGGAAGACGCGTCCCTGGATCGCGCGCCTGTCTGGGACGACGTTGCCACCTTCGACGGCCGCCCGTGGCGCGGCGCGGTGGACATCGTCACTGCGGGCTATCCGTGCCAGCCGTTCTCTGTCGCGGGCAAGCGCCGGGGCGCGGACGACCCGCGCCGCCTCTGGCCGCATGTCGCCCGCATCGTCGACGAGGTCGAGCCGCCCTTCGTCTTCCTCGAGAACGTCGCCCATCATCTCTGCCTCGGCTTCCCCGAAGTCGCCGAAGGACTGGTCGGCATGGGCTACCGGCTTGCGGCAGGCCTCTTCACGGCGGCGGAAGTGGGTGCGCCGCACAAACGCGAGCGGCTCTTCATTCTCGCGATCCGCGAGGAAGACGAGTTGGCCGACCCCGCGCGCCTGCTCTGGTACCCGGTCGAGCGGCGGGAACCGGACCGAGATGATGCGGGTCTGGCCGACGCCGACGGTGCCGAATGGTGGACGGGTAAATCCGAAGGGCACCTCCCCCACCGGGAAGGCGCCCGACGGATCGAAGAAGCAGGTCGGACTGGAAAGCGTCGCGCGGGACTGGCCGACGCCGATGGCGAACGATGGCTGCAAGCCAAGCGCGGGCAACCGGCGGACGGCGGACCTGACCCATGCGGCGGGGATGTGGATGACGCCGACGGCGCGGGATCACAAGGATGGGGCGACGAGCCTTGCCAACACGCCGGTGAACGGCCTGCTTGGCCGCCAGGTCCTGGCGACGCCGACGGCTGGGAACGATACCTCCGATACGCGCCGGACGCTGAACCCGCTATTCGTCGAGGCGCTGATGGGCTGGCCCGCCGGGTGGACCGGCTTCGCCTCTGTGGCAACGGCGTCGTCCCGCTGGTTGCGGCGCATGCGCTGCGAACTCTCGCGGCTGAACTCATGGCCGATGGATGACGGTGCGCCAGCATGAAACAGTCGCGCCTCATGTCGCTGGTCGAGTCCGTCGCCAACGTGATCATCGGCTACGGCGTCGCCGTCGTTACACAGATCCTGATCTTCCCGGTGTTCGGGCTGCACACGACGTTTGCGCAGAACCTGCAAATGGGCGCGGTGTTCACCATCGTGAGCATCGCGCGGAGCTTCGGGCTCCGTCGGCTGTTCGAGGCGATCCGTGTTCGATAAATGAAACATCTTCGGGCGCAGGTGCTGAACACCAAGCGGCGAATTGGACGTTGCTGCTGGCTGCCCGTAAGCAGTTCGGGCGACTGGCCTATGTGGAAGAGATAGGAGACGCAGTTCTGGTTACGTTGGATGACTTTGGTCCAGGCGATGACAGAATTCCCGATGGGCTGGAGGCCCTGCGCCGAGAGCTCAGTCTCGCTGACGTCATGCAACTCATCGAGCGAACCGCCCGATGGGTCGATCCGAAGACGTTCCAATATCTGCCGGTTTGGTATCCCGAGCATGCGCGGCGCGGCCTGTTCTACAAGGCGAACTGGTCAGAGCCGCAAATGAACACCAATCGGCAATCACGCCTGAGCGTCCACAAGTCCGAGGGCAATGTGCATGCCAACAAGGCTCTGACCCTGGCGCTAGGACTTCGCTCCGACGAGCGGCCGAACTGGTCGTGCTGTCACGTTTGGGGCGTCGATGACGCGTTCTTTCAGGTGAGCAACGCCATCGTTCAGGACAGACGCTTCTTCTCCTGCGTAGCGAACATGGTCTTGCTGCCGACGCCACTGAAAGCCTTCACCGATGTAATGACTGAAGTGAAGATGATGCTGCGGGTTTGCGCGCGACATCTTTACGGCTGGTCCTGCGATCACGCCGATGTCGCGGCCTTAGCTGCGCAAGTTGAGGAATGGTCGGAATGGGATGGCTATCCCGACAGCTGGCCCCGGCCGGGCAAGTCATCCATCCCCCTTGGGACTGCGATCTTTTCGCCGCGAATCAAAGTTGCTGCGGACACTCGATTGGCGCGAATTCGCCATGATCTAGCACATGCCGGTCCCCACTATCCACGCGATGAGGTTCGGGAGGTGCTTGGCTACTGGAAGATCGCCATCTGAGAAGCCCGACCACAGGAACAACAAGCCGCCGCCCCGGTGGGACGGCGGCCCTCAACTTGTCGGCCTCGTCTCGTCAGGCGGCAGGGAGCTTGTAGACGCGCCCCCGATCCTCGACCTTCTCCGAGGTCACCTCGAGCCCGAGCTTCTTCTTCAGTGCCCCGGCCATCGCCCCGCGCACCGTATGCGACTGCCAGCTGGTCGCGGCCATGATCTCGTCGATGGTCGCGCCCTCCGGCGCGCGCAGCATGGC
>JBGALW010000096.1:0-14218 GCA_044223585.1 Amaricoccus sp. | reverse complement strand
GCCGCTTCCGCCAACCTGACAAGAACACGCTGGCCAAGTCCGATGGTCCGCCGCGACTTTTCGCCCGTCAATGTCTGGTTGTCGGGGTCGAATACAAAATATTCCCGGCCGATGGCCGAGATCGGCACCAGCCCGTCGGCGCCGGTTTCATCCAGCTTCACGAACAGGCCGAAGCGCGCGACGCCGGACACCCTTCCCTCGAACTCCGACCCCACCCGATCGGACAGCCATGCGGCCAGATAACGGTCGGTCGTGTCCCGCTCCGCCATCATCGAGCGGCGTTCGGTCATCGAGACATGCTGGGCCGTCTCCCCCAGCGCCCGCTCCTCGTCGATGGTCAGGCCATCCGGCCCCCAGCCATGGGCGCGGATCAGCGCGCGGTGGACGACGAGATCGGCATAGCGGCGGATCGGCGAGGTGAAATGGCCGTAGCGCGGCAGGTTCAGGCCGAAATGCCCGAAGTTCTCCGGGGCATAATAGGCCTGGGTCATCGCGCGCAGCACGCTGATGTTGACCATTTCCGCATGTTCGGTGCCGGCCACGCCATCGAGGAGCCGGTTCAACTGGGCGGTCTGCAACACCTGCCCCTTGGCCAGCGTCATGCCGACCGAGCCCACGACCTCGCGCAGCGCCTCCAGCTTTTCCGGGTTCGGCTCCTCGTGGACGCGGTAGAGGAGGTGGACGCGCTTTGCCTCCAGCGTCTCGGCGGCGGCGACATTGGCGAGGATCATGAAATCCTCGATCACCCGATGCGCGTCGAAGCGGTCGCGGAAGGCGACGGAGAGGACCCGGCCATCCTCGGACAGCACGATCTGCCGCTCCGGCAGGTCGAGGTTCAGCGGCTGGCGCAGCTCGCGCGCCTGCCGCGCCACCGCCCAGGCGGCCCAGACCGGCAGGATGACGCTGTCGGCGAGCGGCCCGGCCGGCTCGTCCCGCGCGCCGTCGACCACGTCCTGCGCCTGCCGGTAGGTCAGCGTCGCGACCGATCGCATCAGCCCGCGGGTGAAGCGGTGGCTGCGTTTCGAGCCGTCGGCGGCCAGCACCATGCGGACGGCGATGCACGGCCGGTCGACGCCGTCGAGAAGCGAGCAGAGGTCGCCCGACAGCGCCTCGGGCAGCATCGGCACCACGCGGTCGGGGAAATAGCTCGAGTTCCCGCGCCGCCGCGCCTCGCGGTCGAGCGCGCTGCCCGGCCGGACATAGGCGGCGACGTCGGCGATGGCGACCCAGACCACATGCCCGCCGGGATTGGCCGGGTCGTCGTCGGCATGGGCATAGACCGCGTCGTCATGGTCGCGCGCGTCCGCCGGGTCGATCGTGACGAAGGGCAGGGCGCGCAGGTCCTCGCGTTCGCCGAGCGGCATCGGCCCGGCGGCGTCGGCTTCGGCCAGCGCGGCCTCCGGGAACTCGTCCGGGATGCCGTGCTCGTGGATCGCGATCAGCGACACCGCCTTGGGGGCCGAGGGATCGCCCAGCCGGGCGATGATCCGCGCGCGCGGCAGGCCGTGGCCGCGATGGTCGCCCGTCTGCTCGGCCTCCACCAGCTCGCCCTCGCGGGCGCCGGCGCGGTCGCCTTCCGCCACCTGCCAGTCGCGGTCCGCCCGCTTGTCGATCGCGGCGATCCGGCCGCCGGTCTCGCCGTGGTGATAGATGCCGATGACCCGGCGCGGCCCCATGCCGATCCGGCGGATGATCCGCGCCTCGAGCGGCGTGTCCGCTCCCTCCGGCGCCTCCGCCTCGGGGGGCAGCAGCCGTGCCAGCACCCGGTCGCCGGCGCCGAGGGCCGGATCGTCGCGCCGGGTCCGCACGAGGATGCGCGGGCGCTCGTCGCCGTCCGCCTCCCACTCCACCGGCTCGGCCCAGAGGTCGCCCGCGGCGTCGGCGCCCGCCACGCGCAGCACCAGCACCGGCGGCAGGGTGCCCGGCACCTTCGCCCGGCGGCGTCGCTTCTCGATGCGCCCGTCGCCCGCCATCTCGGCCAGCAGGCGCTTCAGCTCGACCTTGGCGACCCCCTTGAGGCCGAAGGCGCGGGCGATGTCGCGCTTCGCGGTCTTGCCGGGATTGTCGCGGAGGTAGGCGAGGATCTGGTCGGGGCTGGGAAGGCGGTTCATCGCCTTGCCCTAGCACGCGCAGGCAGTGGCGTCAGGGGCATTTCCGCCGGCGTGCGCATCCGGTTATCGTCCGGGGGACAACCATGAAGGGGAGCTGCGGTGTTCACCCATATCCTGATCCCGACCGACGGGTCGGTCCTCGCCGGCAGGGCGGTCGACGAGGGGCTGGCGCTGGCCCTGGCGCTCCGCGCGCGGGTGACGTTCGTCACCGCGATCGAGCCGTTCCAGTTCCTGTACGTCGGGAGATGCTGCGCGCCGCCGCGGCGAAGGCGGAGGCGCTGGGCGTTCCGGCGGACACCGTGCACGTCTGGAGCGACGAGCCGTATCGCGCCATCGTCGACACCGCCCGCGAGCGCGGCTGCGACCTCATCGCCATCGCCTCGCACGGCCGCCGCGGCGTTGCCGCGCTGGTGCTGGGCAGCCAGACGACCAAGGTGCTTGCCCATGCCAGGGTGCCGGTGCTGGTGTTTCGCTGACCTTCAGGGACCCGGGCAATCGCGCCAGCCCCGCAGTTGCGGTTCCGGCGCAGGTATCCCCGCCGGTGCGTCAGCACCGGCAGCGCCTGGCTGCCGCCGTCACGCCGGAGGCGTGCCTCGGGCACGACGCGGGCGCTTCGCGCCAGCCCAGGCAGACGCGCCGATGCTCTATCGGGATGTCGGCAGGACCGGCGCAACCGCCGACGCGAGCGGCCGGGCGACGCGCTGGTCCGAAGCGAACAAACGGAGTGCGTGTCAGGCGTCGGCGGCTGCGCTCTTGCGTGCCGCCGGCTTCTTCGCGGCCGCCTTCTTCGGCGCGGCCTTCTTTGCGGCCGCCGGCTTCTTGGCCGCGGCGCGCTTCCTGCCCGCCGGCTTCTTCGCCGCCAGCAGTTCCACGGCCTGTTCCAGCGTCACAGCCTCGGGCGCGACTTCCTTCGGCAGCGTTGCGTTGACCTTGGCCCATTTCACGTACGGGCCGTACCGGCCCTCGTAGACCGCGACCGCGCCGCCCTCGGGATGCTCGCCCAGTTCGCGCAGCGGCTTGGCGGCGGCGCCGCGGCCGCCGCGCTGGGCCTTCAGCGCCAAGAGTTCCACGGCGCGGTTCATGCCGATGGTGAAGACCTCCTCGGGGTCCTTGATGTTGGCGTAGGTCTTGCCGTGCTTCACGAACGGCCCGAAGCGGCCGATCCCCGCCTCCACCGGCGCGCCGTCCTCCGGGTGCTGGCCGACGAGCCGGGGCAGCGACAGGAGCTGCAGCGCCCGGTCGAGCTCCAGCGTCGCGGGGTCGATGCCGGCGGGGATCGAGGCGCGGCGCGGCTTCTCGCCCTCCACCGCCTCGCCGAGCTGGACGTAGAAGCCGTAGGGCCCCTTCTTCAGCGTCACCGGCTGTGGCGCGCCGGCCTCCTCCTCGAACAGCGCCGCGCCGATCGTGCCCTCGCCGAGCACCTTGCCGTCGAGCGCCGCCAGTTCGGAATCGGCGTCCGCGAGGTTCCGGGTGTAGCGGCATTCGGGATAGTTCGAGCAGCCGATGAAGGCCGACCCGTTGCGCGAGGTCTTGAGGCTGAGGGTGCCGTTGCCGCAGACCTTGCAGCGCCGCGGCTCGGGATCCTCGGGCGTCACCGGGAAGAGGTGCGGCGCGAGCACCTCGTTGATGGTGTCGAGCACCTCGGTGATCCTCAGCCCCTCGGTCTCGCCGAGCGCGGCGGAGAAGTCGGCCCAGAAGCGCGCCAGCAGCACCTTCCAGTCCTCGTCGCCGGTCGTCACCTTGTCGAGGTCGGTCTCCAGGTCGGCGGTGAAGTCGTAGTCGACGTAGCGGCCGAAATAGTTCTCGAGGAAGGCCGTCACCAGCCGGCCCTTGTCCTCGGGGAAGAGCCGGTTCTTCTCCTTGCGGACATAGGCCCGCTCCTGGATCGTCGAGACGATGGAGGCGTAGGTCGAGGGCCGGCCGATCCCGAGCTCCTCCATCCGCTTGACGAGCGTCGCCTCGGTGTAGCGCGGCGGCGGCTGGGTGAAATGCTGCTCCGGCGTCACGGCGCGCTGCTCCGCCGCCTCGCCGGCGACGATCGTCGGCAGCCGGCCGCCGTCGCCGTCGTCGGAGAGGTCGATCTCCTCGTCGTCGCGGCCCTCGAGATAGACCTTGAGGAAGCCGTCGAAGGTCACGACCTGGCCGGTCGCCCGCAGGCCGACCTGGCCGTCCGCGCTGCCGACGTCGACGGTCGTCCGCTCGAAGCGCGCGGCCTCCATCTGGCTCGCGACCGAGCGCTTCCAGATGAGGTCGTAGAGCTTCCACTGGTCGGCTTCGAGCCGCAGCCGCTCGGGATGTGCGGCCATGTCGGTCGGCCGGATGCACTCGTGCGCTTCCTGGGCGTTCTTCGCCTTGTTCTTGTACATCCGCGGGCTGGACGGGACGTAGGCGTCTCCGTAGCGGTCCTTGATGACCGAGCGGGCGGCCATCACCGCCTCGGGCGCCATGTCGATGCCGTCGGTCCGCATGTAGGTGATGTGGCCCGCCTCGTAGAGCCGCTGGGCGGCGTTCATCGTCTGCCGGGCGCCGAAGCCGAACTTGCGGCTCGCCTCCTGCTGCAACGTCGATGTCATGAAGGGCGGGGCGGGGTTGCGGGTCGCGGGCTTCGACTCGACCGAGGCGACGGTGAGCTCGCGCGCCGTGATCGCCGCGACGGCGCGGGTGGCGGCGGCCTCGTCGCCGAGGTCGAACTTGTCGAGCTTCTTCGCGTCGAGCGTGACGAGGCGCGCCTCGAAGGTGTCGCCGCGCGGCGTGGCGAGAATCGCCTTCACCGTCCAGTATTCCCGCGCGCGGAACGCCTCGATCTCCATCTCGCGCTCGACGATCAGCCGGAGCGCGACCGACTGGACCCGGCCGGCGGACTTCGCCCCAGGCAGCTTGCGCCACAGCACCGGCGACAGGCGGAAGCCGACGAGATAGTCGAGGGCACGGCGTGCGAGGTAGGCGTCGACCAGCGCCATGTCGACGCTGCGCGGCGCCTCCATCGCCTGGGTCACCGCGTTCTTGGTGATGGCGTTGAACACCACCCGCTCGACCTCGGTGTCCTTCTTCACCGCCTTGCGGCCGGTGAGCGCCTCCAGCAGGTGCCAGGAGATCGCCTCTCCCTCGCGGTCGGGGTCGGTGGCGAGGATGAGCTTGCTGTCATCCTTCAGCGCCTCGGCGATCGCCCGGATATGCTTCGCGCTGTCGGACGCGACCTCCCATTTCATCGCGAAATCATGGTCGGGATCGACCGATCCGTCCTTGGCCGGCAGGTCGCGCACGTGCCCGTAGGAGGCGAGCACGGTATAGCCCGGGCCGAGATACTTGTTGATGGTCTTCGCCTTGGCGGGCGACTCTACGACAACGACGGCCATGGGGCATCTCCTGCGGCGCCCTCCGGGGGGCGCGCGTCGGCGGCCTAGATGTGACGCGGTCCGGCGATTGTCAACCGACCGCCCTCAGTGCGGGCCGCTCACAGACCGGGCTCTGCGGCCGGCCCGGGAGCCTCGCTGCCGCGGCCGAGCAACCGCCGGAGGCTGTAGCTGCGCGGATAGGTGCCGATCACGAACCGGGCCCGGTTGCGCAGCACCGGCTGCACCCGCGAGGCGTTCGGGCTGTCCTCGCGCAGCACCACGTAGATGCCGCTGGCGATGATGATCGTCGCGCCGATCGCGGTGTTCAAGTCCGGTCGCTCGCCGAAGAACAGCGCTCCGTAGAGCACCGCCCACAGAATCTGCGAATACTGCATCGGTGCCACCACCACGGCGCTGCCCGAGCGATAGGCGGCGATGTGCAGCAGCCCGCCGAGGAAGCCGAGGAGGGCCATGACGAGCAGCGCACCGAGGTCGATCACCGGAAGCGGATGATAGACGAAGGGCAGCGCGCATCCCATGATGAGGAAGTTCGCCATCATCGGATAGAGCAGCAGCACCGCGCTGCGCTCCTCCGACCCGATCTTGCGCACCACCACCGCGGCGATTGCCGAGAACACCGCGGCGAGCAGCACGGCGAAGTGCCCCATCTCCAGCGCCCGCCCGCCTGGCCTGAGCACCACCATCACACCGACGAGCCCGACCAGAACGGCAAGCTGCCGCCGCCAGCCGACCCGCTCGCCGAGGATCGGGATCGCGAGGATGGTGATGAGGAGTGGCGCGACGAAGATGAGCGCATAGGTCTCCGCCATCGGCAGCACCGAGAAGCCGTAGAAGACGAGCGTCGTCGAGATGACCGTCGAGGCGGTGCGCAGCAGCGTCCACCAGGGGTGGCGGGGCCGGAGATTGCCGTCGTCGGGGTCGCGCATCAGCATCAGCGTCACGACCGGAAAGCCGAACAGGTTCGCGAAGAACACGATCTGGAACGGCGAATAGCTGCCCCCCAGCGTCTTCACCACGACGTCATGGGTGGAATAGACGCCGAAGGCGAGCAGCGCGAACAGAGCGCCCTTGGCACTCGGGGAGACGGCCATGGTCCGGATCTTCTTGCGTGGGTTTGTGGCGGCCCGGAGCATAGAGACTTGGAGGGGAGCGGCAAGTGGGAGACGGCGGGCCGGCTCCACACGCCCTCTGGGCCGCAAGGCGTTGAAATCGGCCGGCTCAGCCGGCTGGCATTTCGGATCGCAACAAAGATTGATCGCCGCCGCCGGACCGCAGTTGCCGCATGAGATACCAGGCGACTGCGGCGAAGGTGATCGCGCCGCCGGCGAGCGCGGCGGGCTCGGGGCGCTCGGCGAAGGCGAGCCATACCCAGAGCGGCGCGAGCACCACGTCGAGAAGCGCGACCAGCCCCGCCTCCGCCGCCCGGCAGCGCCGTCCGCCTGCCAGGAACAGGATGTAGCTGAGGCTCTGGGTGCAGAGGCTGAAGGCGAAGATGAGGCCGAGCTCCGCCGGGGACGGCACGGCACGCGGGCCGACGGCGAAGCAGACCGCGGCGCAGAGTGCGCTGGCGGCGGCGGTGACGAGAATGGTGTCGAGCCGCGGCCAGAGCCGGGCCATGACCACCGTCGCCGCGAAGGTGGCGGTCATCAGGAAGGCAAGCCCGATCCCGGGCGCCGCGCCGCCTTCCAGTCCCGCGGCCATGACGAGGACGCCGCCAAAGGCCACCGCGCTCGCCACCGCCGCGTCGCGGGTGAGCCGCTCGCCAAGCAGCGCCCAGGCGATGGCGGCGGCGACGAAGGGGATCGTCGCGTAGACCACCATCACGTTCGCGACGGAGGTTGCGCTGAGCGCGAGGATGTAGCCGAGCATGCCGGTCGCGGCGACCGGCAGGTACAGGGCTTCGCGCCAGCCGAACGCGGGCCGGAGCCGGCCCCGGCGAGTCGCGAGCGCCCAGAGGAGCAGGGTGGCGACGGACAGCAGCGACCGCCAGCCGACCAGCGACCAGACGTCGAGCGGGATCAGCCGGACGAAGAACCCGGCCGTGCTCCAGAGCAGCGTCGACAGCCCGACGAGACCGAGGCCGACGAGGCGCGGGCTCACGGCAGGCGCCAGTCGACCGCCGGCCGGCCGCCCGCCGCCAGCGCCGCGTTGGCGCGCGAGAAGGGCCGCGCCCCGAAGAAGCCGGTCCGCGCCGACAGCGGCGACGGGTGCGGGGCCGCGAGGATGGTGTGCCGCGCGGCGATCCGCCCGGCCCTGGCCTGCGCCTGCCGCCCCCAGAGCAGGAAGACGGTCGGCGCCGCCTGCGCGCTCACCGCGTCGATGATCGCGTCCGTCACCGGCTCCCAGCCCCAGCGGACGTGCGCGTTCGCCGCGCCCTCCTCGGTCGTGAGCGCGGTGTTGAGCAGCAGGACGCCCTGCCGCGCCCATGGCTCCAGGCTGCCCGACGCCGGCGCGGGCAGGCCGAGGTCGTCGGCGAGCTCGCGGAAGATGTTGCGGAGCGACCGCGGCACCGCCACGCCCGGCCTGACCGAGAAGGCGAGGCCGTCGGCATGGCCCGGCGTCGGATAGGGATCCTGCCCGAGCACCACCACCCGGACCGCCTCCGGCGGCACGAGCGCCAGCGCCCGGAAGATGTCCGCCTCCGGCGGGGCGATCCGTGCGCCGGCCGCCCGGCACCCCGCCACGCGCGCCTCCAGCGCCGCCACCTGCGGCGCGACGGGCGCGAGCGCGGCGGCCCAGGCGGGCGGGATCACCCCAGCGCCGCGACGATGGCGTCACCCATCGCGGCCGTCGTGACCGGCGTGCCGCCGTCCGGGCCGATGAGGTCGGCGGTGCGGATGCCGTCCGCCAGCACCGCCTCGACGGCCGCCTCCAGCCGGTCGGCGTCGGCGCCGGCGTCGAACGAGTAGCGCAGCGCCATGGCGAGCGACAGGATGCAGGCGATCGGGTTCGCCTTGCCCTGGCCGGCGATGTCCGGGGCCGACCCGTGCACCGGCTCGTACATCGCCCGGCGCTTGCCCGTCGTGGGGTCCGGTGCGCCGAGCGAGGCGGAGGGCAGCATGCCGAGCGAGCCGGTCAGCATCGCCGCGACGTCCGACAGCATGTCGCCGAACAGGTTGTCGGTGACGATGACGTCGAACTGCTTCGGCTGGCGCACCAGCTGCATCCCGCCGGCGTCCGCCAGCATGTGGGTCAGCGTGACGTCGGGGAAGCGGGCCCTGTGGGTCTCCTCGACCACGTCGTGCCACAGGACGCCCGACTTCATCACGTTGCGCTTCTCCATCGAGCAGACCCGGTTGTCCCGGACCCGCGCCGCCTCGAAGGCGACGGCGGCGATCCGCTCGATCTCGAACGTGTCGTAGACCTGCGTATCGATCGCCCGCTTCTGGCCGTTGCCGAGGTCGGTGATGGTCTTGGGCTCGCCGAAATAGACCCCGCCGGTCAGCTCGCGCACGATGAGGATGTCGAGCCCCTCGACCAGCTCGCGCTTCAGCGACGAGAAGTCCGCCAGCGCGTCGAAGCACTTGGCGGGGCGGAGGTTGGCAAAGAGCTCCAGGTCCTTGCGGAGCCGCAGCAGGCCGGCCTCGGGGCGCACCTCGTAGGGCACCCTGTCCCACTTCGGCCCGCCGACCGCGCCGAGCAGCACGGCGTCGGCGGCCATCGCCTTCTCCATCGCCGCGTCGCTGATCGCCGCCCCGTGCGCGTCATAGGCGCAGCCGCCGACCAGATCCTCGTCGACGTCGATCGGCCGGCCATGCGCCGCGAACCAGCCGACGACCTTGCGGACCTCGGCCATCACCTCGGGGCCGATCCCGTCGCCGGGCAGGATGAGCAGGGTCGGGTTGGCCATGGGGAGTCCTCGCGTCAGGGGGTCGGGCGGCCACGCGCTAGCGCCTTGGCCGCGGGGGGTCAAGCCGGCGGCTGGCGGAGTGCGCGCGGAAAGGAAAAGGCCCCGCCCGGGTCCGGGCGGGGCCTCTCGGAGGGTGTCGCGGGCGTCCGGCCTTACTCGGCCGACTCGTTCTCCGCGACCTTTTCCTTGCCGGTCTCCTGGTCGACGACCTTCATCGAGAGGCGGACCTTGCCGCGCTCGTCGAAGCCCATCAGCTTCACCTTCACCGACTGGCCTTCCTGCAGGATCTCCTTCGGGTGGCCGACGCGCTCGCTCGACAGCTGGCTGACGTGCACGAGGCCGTCGCGCTTGCCGAAGAAGTTGACGAAGGCGCCGAAGTCCATGATCTTCACCACCTTGCCGGTGTAGATCCGGCCGACCTCGGGCTCGTCGACGATCGCCGAGATGAGCTCGCGGGCCTTCTCGATCGCCGCGGCGTTGGCCGAGGCGATCTTGATCGTGCCGTCGTCGTTGATGTCGACCTTGGCGCCCGACTCCTCGACGATCGACCGGATGACCTTGCCGCCCGAGCCGATGACCTCGCGGATCTTGTCGACCGCGATGTGCATCGTCTCGATGCGCGGGGCGTGTGCCGAAAACTCGGTGCGGCCGGCGGTGAGGGCGTTCGCCATCTCGCCGAGGATGTGCATCCGCCCGGACTTCGCCTGCTCCAGCGCCTGCGCCATGATGTCCGGCGTGATGCCGGCGACCTTGATGTCCATCTGCAGCGAGGTGATGCCGTTCGCGGTGCCCGCGACCTTGAAGTCCATGTCGCCGAGATGGTCCTCGTCGCCGAGGATGTCGGTCAGCACCGCGAACCGCTCGCCCTCCAGGATGAGGCCCATCGCGACGCCGGCGACCGGCGCCTTCAGCGGCACGCCGGCGTCCATCATCGAGAGCGACGAGCCGCAGACCGTCGCCATCGAGGAGGAGCCGTTCGACTCGGTGATCTCGGAGACGACGCGGATGGTGTAGGGGAAGTCGGTCGCCGCCGGCAGCACCGCCTGAAGTGCCCGCCAGGCGAGCTTGCCGTGGCCGATCTCGCGCCGGCCCGGCGAGCCCATGCGGCCGGTCTCGCCGACCGAGTAGGGCGGGAAGTTGTAGTGCAGCAGGAAGTTCGCGCGGCTGGTGCCGTGCAGCGCGTCGATCATCTGCTCGTCGTCGCCGGTGCCGAGCGTCGTGACGACCAGCGCCTGCGTCTCGCCGCGGGTGAAGAGCGACGAGCCGTGGGTGCGCGGCAGGACGCCGACCTCGGAGACGATCGGGCGGACGGTGAAGAGGTCGCGGCCGTCGATGCGGCGGCCATGCTCCAGGATGTCGCCGCGGACCACGTCGGACTCGACGTGCTTGATGACGCCGCCGAGGAGCGGGCTCGCCCGCTCCTCCTCGGTCAGCGCGCCGAGCACCGTCTCCTTGGCGGCCTCCAGCGCGGCGTGGCGCTCCTGCTTGTCCTTGAGCGAGAAGGCGGCGCGAATCGCGTCGCCGCCAGCGCCGTGGACCTTGGCATAGAGGATGCGGTCGTCCTCGGGCTGGAAGGCAAACGGCTCCTTGGCCGCGGCCTCGGCCATGTCGATGATGAGGTCGATCACCGGCTGCATCTGCTCGTGCCCGAACTTCACCGCGCCGAGCATCTCGGCCTCGGAGAGCTCGTAGGCCTCGGACTCGACCA
This sequence comes from Amaricoccus sp., assembly GCA_044223585.1. GTDB lineage: Bacteria > Pseudomonadota > Alphaproteobacteria > Rhodobacterales > Rhodobacteraceae > Amaricoccus. The sequence goes on along the minus strand of JBGALW010000096.1, from coordinate 3,193 downwards.
TCATGACCGCGTCCTTGGTGCCGGCGACGACGAGATCGAGCCGCTGCTCGGGATTCTCGCGCAGCTTCTCCATGTCGTCGACGGCCGGGTTCAGCACATAGGCGCCATCGACGAAGCCGACGCGCGCCGCGCCGATCGGCCCCATGAACGGCACGCCCGAAAGGGTCAGCGCGGCGGAGGCGGCGATCATCGCCACGACGTCCGGGTCGTTCTCCATGTCATAGGACAGCACCGTCGCGATGACCTGGACCTCGTTCTTGAACCCGTCGACGAACAGCGGCCGGATCGGGCGGTCGATGAGGCGGGAGGTCAGGGTCTCCTTCTCGCTCGGCCGGGCCTCGCGCTTGAAGAAGCCGCCGGGGATCTTGCCCGCGGCGTAGGTCTTTTCCTGGTAGTGGACGGTCAGCGGGAAGAAGTCCTGGCCGGGCTTCGCCTTGCGCTCGAAGACCACGGTGGCGAGCACGCTGGTCTCGCCGTAGGTGGCGAGCACGGCGCCATCGGCCTGGCGGGCAATCTTCCCCGTTTCGAGCGTGAGCGTGTCATGGCCCCACTCGATGGATTTTCTGACGACGTTGAACATATCTCTTCCTTCGTATCGGCCGCCGGCCCCTGCCGGACGGCCGTGCAATGCGGGCGCCTGCCCGCGGACCCCGTTGATCGGTCGGGCGATCCCTCGGGGTCGGAGGGGGCCTTTCGGACATGGACGGATGGGGAAGGCGGCGCTCCGCCCGGCGCCGGAATCGAGAGGCGCGCCGCGAGGGCGCGCCCGGATGGTCGTTAGCGGCGGATGCCGAGGCGGGCGATCAGCGCCTGGTAGCGGCTCTCGTCCTTGCCCTTCACGTAGTCGAGCAGCTTGCGGCGCTGCGAGACCATCTTGAGCAGCCCACGCCGGGAGTGGTTGTCCTTGGTGTGGGTCTTGAAATGCTCGGTCAGGGTGTTGATCCGGCTGGTCAGGATCGCGACCTGCACCTCGGGCGAACCGGTGTCGCCGGCCTTGGTGGCGTAGTCCTTGATCAGCTGTTCCTTGACGTCGGGCGTGATCGACATCGGGGTATCCTTTCCATCAGGTTTTGCGAGCCGCACTCCCCTCGCGGCCGCAGCCGGGATGTCGTCCAGCAGGGTCGGAAGGGTGCGGACCGCCAGATCCTTCGATCCCGCGGTCGCGCGCCTATAGCGGACTTCGTGGCGGAAGGGAAGAGTCACGGAAAGATCGCCGTCGCGCGACCGAAATCTGAACCTGTCACGCTCGCATCACGACCGTGCAACGGTGGGCATGGTCTAGTGCCCCTACGAGGTCGACCTGGTCGGGTCGGGCGGAACGAGGAGAAGGGGGATGCCGAGCTTCATTGTGGACACTGCCGTCACCTGCATCAGCCGCGAGCGGCAGCAGGGCGCCGAGGCGGAGTTCCGGATGCTGGAAGTCGAGGGTGCCGGGGAGGCGGGCGGACGGAACCGGGCGCGCTTCATGTTCGACCCCGGGATCGACGGGCGTCACGCCGGTCCGGTCGGCTACATGACCGGGACCGCGGCGGGCGGGCTGTCGCTGATCGGCTGGCTGCCCCTGCACGAGTACGAGGTCTATCGCGTCATCGTCGAATCCGGCGTGCCGCTCGCGGTCCACTACGAGACGCGCGACGGCGGCACCGGCTACCTGCGACGGCTGGCGCTCGGGCGGGCGGATGCACCGCCGATCGTGATCGCCGCATGCCGGCGTGTGGCTACCGGCGGTGTCGCACCGATGTTCGCGATGCCGCTGTAAGGAATCGGGCGGTAGCGCGGCCGCCCGGTGCGTCGAGTGCCTGGTACGAGTAAGTGGTCTTTCTGTAAGGAAATTTCGCGCAGAAGATAGAGAATTATAATTTCAGACCTGATGGCGCCGCGGGTTCCGCGGCGTCATTTTTTTTCGGTTGGCCCGGTTTCCACCGCGCCGCGCCGCTCGAGCCAGGTCGCGGTCGACCAGCAGGCGAGCGCCCAGGCGGCGCCGGCGGACCAGCCGGCAAGGACGTCCGTCGGCCAGTGGACGCCGAGGTAGACGCGGCTGACGCCGACCGCCAGCGTGACGAGGATGGCAAGGGCGAGGACGTAGGCCTTGAGCGCGCGGGTCGGCTGCACGCGCGCGACGAGGGCCGCGAGCGTCAGGTAGGTGACGGCAGCCATCATCGAATGGCCGGACGGGAAGCTCGCGGTATAGGTCTGCATCCCGTGCGGCACGAGGTCCGGGCGGGGACGGTCGAAGCCGCTCTTGGCAAGAAGGCTCAGCGCCTGTCCCCCGACGACCGAGACGAGGACGAGGAGCATCGAGCGGTGCCGGCCGCTCAGCCAGAGGTAGCCGGCCACCGCCAGCGTGATGAAGGTGAGGATCCCGAAGCTGCCGAGCGCGGTCACGTCCCGGCCGAGTTCCTCGACCCATGCCGGGCCGAGCGGGTCGGCGGGGTCGGCCGGGCTGCGGAGCGCCATGAGGAGCGCGGCGTCGACGCGATGGGTCTCGCCCTCCGCGACTTCCTCGGCCAGCGCGAGGAACAGCCAGCCGCAGGCGAAGATCGCGACCAGCGTGGCGAGGACCCGCGGCTCGATCGCCGCCGCCAGCGCCCGGCCGCGGTCCTGCCATGTGCGGGGTCGGGGCATCCGACTCAGTCCAGCCGGAAGACGCGCGAGGGGTGCAGCGTGCCCGCCTGCCAGGTGCCGACCGCGAGCGGGTTGCCGGCGTGGCTCGCCCAGACCGCGCCGCCGTCGTTTACGCCGTCCGGGCGGGCGACGGCGACCGGGTTGCCGTTCAGGAGCCGGACCGCGCTGTCGGACGACGCGCAGCGGATCTCCGGCACGCCGGCGAGCGCGTCCGAGACCGGGCGCAGGCGGGCGGCGAGGGCCGGGGTCCGCGCCTCGGCCTCCAGCGTCGGCCAGTCGGTGGCGCCGTCGAGGTCGAACGGGCCGGCGGAGAGGCGGCGCAGCGTCGCGACGTGGCCGAGGCAGCCGAGGGCGGCGCCGAGGTCGCGGGCAATGCTGCGGACGTAGCCGCCCTTGCCGCAGGTCATCTCCAGCACCGCGGTGTCGGCGTCGGGAACCGCGACGAGCTCGAGGCGCGCGACGTGGAGCGGCCGCGCGGCGAGGTCCACCGCCGCGCCGGCGCGCACGAGGTCATAGGCCCGGGCGCCGTCCACATGCACCGCCGAAACCTGCGGCGGCACCTGCATGA
>JBGALW010000095.1:0-14977 GCA_044223585.1 Amaricoccus sp. | reverse complement strand
ACGAAGTGCACGCCGCGCTGCTCCAGGAAGGTCTTGTGCTCGTCGGACGGCTCGATGACGTAGACCTTGTGCGGGTCGTAGGTGAAGTGCCGCTCGATCAGCGGCAGCGTCCCCTGGCCGATCGAGCCGAAGCCGATGATGACGATCGGCCCGTCGATGCGGCCGTGGTTCGGATAGGTCTGCGGCATCGATCCCCCCAAGGTTCCGGCCGGTTAGACCATCCCTGCCGGCGGTTCACAACCCTGCGGTACCGCCCTGTTCCTCGGCCAGCCGGTCGGCCAGCGCCGCGATGAGATCGGTCCGGGTGACGATGCCGACGATCGCCCCGCCGTCCAGAACCGGCACTGCCGGCACGGGACCGGCCGCGAGCCGGGGCAGCAGGGCGGCGACCGATGTGCCGGTGCCGACCACCGGCACGTCGTCCTGCATCATGTCGGCCGCGACCGCCGGCGCATCGCTCGCCCGGATCAGGCCGATCGGGAAGATCACCCCGCGATAGCCGCCACCCTCATCCACCACCGGCAACGCGGTGAAGCTGCTCCCGGCGAAATGCGCCGCCACCGCGGCGCGGTCGGCGCCCGGCGGCACGGTCACGAGGTCGCGCGACATGATCTCGCCGCAGGTCAGCGTCCGGAGCCGGTGGGTGGCGGCGCGCATCTCCGCGCCCGCGAGCAGCCGGGCAAGGTCCTCCGGCCCGAGGTTCAGCGCCTGCCGGTATTCGACGAGCAGGGACTGCAGGTCCGCCGTGGTCAGCCCCATCCGCTGCATCGCCGGCCGGTCGAGCGTGCCTTGGGCGTTCGGCGCGTCGGTCTGGCGGAACGGGTACTTGCGCCCGGTCAGGCGCGCATAGGCGATGCCGAAAAGCACGATCGTCAGCGTACCGGCCGCGACCGGCGAAAGCGCGAAGCGGAAGCCGACCGCACGGATCACCTCGTGATTGAGGGCGACCGTCAGCGCCACCGCCGCGCCGGGCGGATGCAGCGCGCGCACCAGCCCCATCGCGATGATCGCCCCGCCGGTGGCGAGCGGAACGAGGACGACCGGCGGGGCCCCGAGTTCCATGATGGCCAAGGCCACCAGCGCCGAGACGGTGTTGCCGACGACGGCCGACCATGGCTGCGCCAGCGGGCTGTTCGGCACCGCGAGCACCAGCATGGCCGTCGCCCCGAACGGGGCGATCAGCGTCAGTGGCAGATCGAGGCGGATGACCGGGTGCAGCACCAGCGCCAGCACCCAGAGCAGTCCCATGACCCCGACCGCCGCGCGCAGCGCCTCGCGGCGGGCCGGCTCCGGCATCGCCGGCCCGAACCCGCGCAGCCGCCGGAGCCAGCGGCCCACTACCGCCTCGCTGCCAGTGCGCCGGCCGAGGGCATCCGGACCGCGTCGCGGTCAGTTCTTCGCGTAGTACTCGACGACGAGGTTCGGCTCCATCATCACCGGATAGGGCACGTCGGAGAGCGCCGGCGCGCGCACGAACTCGGCGGTCAGCTTGGAATGGTCGACCGCGAGGTACTCCGGCACGTCGCGCTCCGGCGAGCCGATCGCCTCCAGCACGATGGCGAGTTGCTTCGACTTGTCGCGCACGGAGACGATGTCGCCTTCCTTCACCCGGTAGGAGGCGATGTTGACCCGGTGGCCGTTCACCGCGACGTGGCCGTGGTTGACGAACTGGCGGGCGGAGAAGATCGTCGGCACGAACTTGGCGCGGTAGACCACCGCGTCGAGCCGGCGCTCGAGGAGGCCGATCAGCAGCTCGGACGTGTCGCCCCGCTGCCGCTCCGCCTCGTCATAGATCTTGCGGAACTGCTTCTCGGTCAGGTCGCCGTAGTAGCCCTTGAGCTTCTGCTTGGCGCGCAGCTGCGTGCCGAAGTCGCTCATCTTGCCCTTGCGGCGCTGGCCATGCTGGCCGGGGCCGTATTCGCGCTTGTTCACCGGGGACTTCGGGCGGCCCCAGATGTTCTCGCCCATGCGGCGGTCGATCTTGTATTTCGCACTCGTGCGCTTGGTCACGGCATCGTCCTTCCATAAAACATCAACGGCGTCTCCTCTGCCGGGTCTCCCCGGCCGACAGGCTTCCCCTTGCGGGGTCCACGAGCGCCAGCAGTGCCCGCCGCCCCAAAGTGGACGGCAGGGCTGCGCGCATATACCGGGCGGGCGGGGGTGTCAACGGCGGGGCGGCCTTGCGGACGCCGCGGGGTGGGCGAGACTGGCGCCGGGTCAGGGGAGGAGTCCGCCTTGTCGTTCAGAGCCGCCCTCGTGCCGGTGGCGCTTTTCGCCGCCTGCGCGCCGACCGGCCCGGCACCACAGGTCCCGGCCGAGCGCGACGCGCTGGTCGCCGGCACGCCCTACAACGCCACCACGACCATTCCCTGCGCCGGCTTCCGCGGCCAGCCGGCGGGATCCTGCGCGGCCGGCGTGGTGCGCCGCACGGACGGCAGCGCCGACGTCACCGTCATTTGGCCGGACGGCGGCACCCGCACCCTGTTCTTCGGCCCGGACGGCGCGGTGGTGAGCGCCGACGTCTCCCAGGCGGACGGGCTCGCCGGATACGAGGTCGTCGGGGTGAAGCGGGCGACCTCACCACCGTCACCATCGGGCCGGAGCGGTACGAGGTGCCGGAGGTGCTGGTGGTGGGGGACTGATACGAGATCGGGTGGTTGCTCCGCTCCGGTCGATGCGCTTCCGGCGCAGATATCCCCCCGGTGCGTCAGCACCGGCAGCGAATGCCGGCCCACGTCACGCCGGAGGCGTACCTCCGGCACGACGCACGCGCTTCGCGCCAGCCCAGGCAGGCGCTGCCGGTGGCCCTATCGAGATGTCGGCAGAACCGGTGAAACCGAGACAGGCCAGGCGTAGCGCGGGTCCGAGGTGGCCGGGCGCCGCTTCGGGCCCAGGACTTCGGCCTCAACTCCCCCGGTACGTCGAAAAGCTGTACGGCGACAGCAGCAGCGGCACGTGATAGTGCGCGCCTGCGTCCGCCATCCCGAACCGGATCGGCACCCGGTCGAGGAAGCGCGGGCTCTCGCCGGCCACACCGGCGGCGTCGAGATAGGCCCCGGCGTGGAACAGCAGTTCCCACTCCCCGACGATCGGCTCGCCCTTCGGGATCACCGGGCTGTCGGTGCGGCCGTCGTCGTTGGTGGTGACGCTGCGCACCAGCGTCCGGCTCTCGCCCTCGATCCGGTAGAGGTCGATCCGCATGCCGGCGGCGGGACAGCCGCGGGCGGCGTCGAGCACGTGCGTCGTCAGATATCCGTCGGCCATCCCGGTCCCCCTGCTGCCGCCCCACCTTCGGGCGGTTTCCGGTGGCGGTCCAGCCCCGGTGTGCGGCCCGGCCGGGGATAAGGAGTTTCAGGCGAATTTTGAAAGCCCTCGGGCATTCGCTGTTCTAGAGTGTCGGCAGACCGGAACCGGCAAGGGGGCAGGCGAATGCGCTATCCGCGGAACATGCAGGGCTATGGCGGGCAGCCACCGCAGGTGAACTGGCCCGGTGGCGCGCGTGTCGCGGTGAGCCTCGTGCTGAATTACGAGGAGGGGGGCGAGAACTGCATCCTCCACGGCGACGAGGCGTCCGAGGCCTTCCTCTCCGAGATCCCGAACGCCCAGCCCTGGCCGGGAATGCGCCACTGGGGAATGGAGTCGATCTACGAGTACGGCGCGCGCGCTGGCTTCTGGCGCGTGCGCGACCTCATCGTCTCGCGGGGCGTGCCGCTCACCATCTACGGCGTCGCCTCCGCGCTCGCCCGCTCGCCCGCCCAGCTCGCCGCGATGAAGGAAGCCGGCTGGGAGATCGCCAGCCACGGCTGGAAGTGGATCAACTACGCAAGGATCAGCCGCGAGGAGGAGGCCCTGCACATGGCCGAGGCGGTGCGGCTGCACACCGAGGTGGTGGGCGAGGCGCCGAAGGGCTGGTACACCGGCCGCTGTTCGGACAACACCGTCGAGCTTGCGGCCGAGACCGGCCTTTTCGACTGGCTGGCCGACAACATGGACGACGACCTGCCGTCCTGGTTCGAGCATGCCGGCCGCCAGCAGCTGATGATCCCCTACAGCCTCGAGACCAACGACATGCGGTTCTCGGCCGGGACGTTCCACACTTCCGAGGACTTCTTCGTCTACCTGCGCGACACCTTCGATACGCTCCATGCCGAGGGCGAGGCCGGCAGCCCGAAGATGATGTCGGTCGGGCTGCACTGCCGGTTGATCGGCCGGCCGGGCCGCATCAAGGGCCTCGCCGACTTCATCGACCACGTGCAGCGGAAGGGCGGCGGCTGGTTCGCGACCCGCAGCGAGATCGCGGCGGCGTGGCGCGCACAGCATCCGGCGCCGGCGATCGCCGCACGGCCGACGACGATGGCGCGCGAGGATTTCGTCGCGCGCTTCGGCGGGGTCTACGAGCACAGCCCGTGGATCGCCGAGCGGGCCTATGATCTCGAGCTCGGGCCGGCGCACGACACCGCCGTCGGGCTCGCCAATGCCTTCGCGCGCATGTTCCGGTCGGCGACTGAGGCGGAGCGGCTCGGCGTCCTGACGGCGCACCCCGACCTCGCCGGCAAGCTGGCGCAGGCGAAGCGTCTGACGGCCGAGAGCACCGCCGAGCAGGCGGGTGCCGGGCTCGACGCGCTGACCGATGCCGAGCGGACGCGCTTCACCGAGCTCAACGACGCCTATACCGCGAAGTTCGGCTTCCCCTTCATCATCGCCGTGCGCGGGCACGACAGGGCGAGCATCCTCGCCGCCTTCGAGACCCGTGTCGGCAACGACCGTGACACCGAATTCGCGACCGCCTGCGCCCAGGTCGAGCGGATCGCGACCCTCCGCCTGAAGGACATGCTGCCATGAAGGACACGCCCGCCAAGACGCTGCCGCGCTACTGGGCCCCGTGGGGCGGCCTGCCGGGGCAGCACGAGCTGCTGTCCGGCCGCGCGGTCTTCACCGAGGCTTATGCCTTCATCCCGCGCGGGGTGATGACGGACATCGTGACGAGCGCGCTGCCGTTCTGGGAAAAGACCAGGGCCTGGATCATCGCGCGGCCGATGAGCGGCTTTTCCGAGACCTTCTCGCAGTACATCGTCGAGGTGCAGCCCGGCGGCGGCAGCGACCGGCCGGAGCCCGATCCCGGCGCCGAGGGATGCCTGTTCCTGCTGCAGGGCGAACTCGCGATCAGCATCGCCGGCACGCCGCACATGCTGGAACCGGGCGCCTATGCCTTCATCCCGCCGGGCGCGGAGTGGAGCGCCTGGACCCGCGGCGACGAGCCCGCGCGCTTCCACTGGATCCGCAAGGCCTACGAGCCGGTTGAGGGACTGGGGCTGCCGGACCCGATCGTCGGCAACGAGCGCAACATCAAGAACACGCCGATGCCCGACACGGACGGGCGCTGGACAACGACGCGGTTCTTCGACCACGACGACATGCGAATGGACATGCACGTCACCATCGTCAACCTGATGCCGGGTGCCGAGATCCCGTTCACCGAGACGCACGTCATGGAGCACGGGCTCTATGTCCTGGAGGGCAAGGGCATCTACAAGCTCAACCGGGACTGGGTCGAGGTCGAGGCCGGCGACTTCATGTGGCTGCGCGCCTTCTGCCCGCAGGGCTGCTATGCCGGCGGGCCGGGACGGTTCCGCTACCTGCTCTACAAGGACGTCAACCGCCACCCGCGGCTCACCAGCTTTGGCCGGGTGCGATGACGACGGTGGTGACGGGCGCGATCGTGGCGGCGCCGCTGACCGCGGCGGCCTTTGCGCCGTTCGGCGATGTCCTTGAGGCGACGGGCGACAGCTATCCGATCAACGCCGGCATGTGCGAGCGCTTCCACGACCGGGCCCGGATCGACGTCGTCGGGGATGGCCGCGTCGGGGTCAGCCTGTTCCGCGCCCGGCCCTATCCGTTGCCGCACCGCTTCGACCTCGTGGAGCGGCACCCGCTCGGCAGCCAGGCCTTCCTGCCGATGGCGGAGGATCCGTTCCTCGTGATCGTGGCCCCCGATGAACGCGGCAGGCCGGGCACGCCGGTCGCGTTCCTGACCGCGCCGGGGCAGGGGGTGAACTATCTGCGAAACGTCTGGCATGGCGTCCTGACGCCGCTCGGCCGCCCAGGGACCTTCGCGGTCGTCGACCGGGTGGGGACGGGAAACAATCTGGAGGAATACCGCTACGACGCCCCCTGGACCGTCACCGTCGGCTGACGCGTCCCCGGCGCCGCCGCGGGGTCAGCCCGCCGGCGGTTCGCCCCGTCGGCGAAGGGCGCGGAGCAGGGCAAGGGCGAGGGCAATGGTTGCCGCGAGGCCCGCCAGGAACCAGCCGAGATCCGCGAGCAGGTCCGCCAGAGCCAGGATGCTGCCGCTGAAACTCCAGCCGATGGCCATGTAGCCGACGACCCAGACGGCCTCCCCCAGCACGCCGGCGACCGTGAAGCGCCGCCAGTCCATCGGGATCATCCCGGCGGCGAGGTTCATCGGCGGGCCGAGCGGCGAGACCAGCCATCGGCTGAAGAAGATGCCGAGCTGGCCGCGTCGCCGGAACAGATCCTCCGCCCGGCCGATCGCGGCGGAAATCGACGGGCGCCGCGCCAGCCGTTCGCCGCCGAAGCGGCCGATGCCGTAGCCGAGCTGGTCGCCCAGAACCGCGCCGGCGAGCGCCGCGGCCGTGCTGCTGAGCACGCCAAGATCGCCGCTGGCAACGAGCGCCCCGGCGGCCAGAAGGGCAAGCGAGGAGGGGACCGGCACGCCAAGGCAGCTCATCACCGTGACGAGAAACAGCGCCGGCGGCCCGTAGGCGCTGATCCAGATCAGGATGGCGTCGCTCACTCCGCCGGGTCCGCGGGCCGGGATTTCGCAATCGCCTCGAGCAGCGCCTCCTCGACCTCCGGCACGGTCCGGCCGGTCTGCCGCGCGATCTCGTCAACGGTAAGGCGACGGTAGGTGCCGGGCTCGAGGCCCAGGGCCGCGGCGAGATCCTCCCGCGGGATGTCGTAGGAGTGGGCGATCTGGCCAATCGTCATCCAGCCCTGCAGCGGCATGTCAGGCTCCCAGAACAGGGCGTGCCGCACCAGCCGGACTCCGAAGAACAGCGTCACCAGGAGCGCGAGGCCGAGGGCGACAACAAGGAGGCGGTGCCTGCGCCAGACGTCGGACAGGGATGGACTCATGTCATCCTCCCGTCTCCCGGAGCGCGCATTGCGCCGCCGACCATAGCTGCGCCCATCGGCCGGCGCCGGTGGCCGCTGCCGGCGGCTGCCAGAACGGTGCCAACGCGCCGGATGCGGCGGGCGGGTTCCACGACGGGCATCCTCCGGGCGCCGATCAGCCGCCGACCTCGACGACGGCGCGCCCCTGCACGCCGCCTTTCAGGATCGCCCTCCCAAGGTCCGGTACGTCCGCCAGCACGGCCGGCCGGATCATTGTCTCCAGAAGATCGGGATCAAGGTCGCGCGCCAGCCGCGCCCACGCCTCGGTTCGGCGGGCGAACGGCTGCAGCACGCTGTCGACACCGAGCAGGCTTACCCCGCGCAGCAGCAGTGGGATCACCGACAGCGGCACGTCGGCCCCGCCGGCGTTGCCAACGCAGGCGACGGCGCCGCGATACTTGAGCTGCTTGGTGACGCGCGACAGCGTCGCGCCCCCGACCGAGTCGATGCAGGCGGCCCAGCTCTCGGATTCCATCGGGCGGCTGACCGGGTCGGCGAGGTCGGCCCGCGGGACGATGCGGACGGCGCCGAGCGTCTCGAGGTAGCCGGCGGATTCAGGGCGCCCGGTGACCGCGGCGACCTCGTAGCCGAGGCGCGAGAGCACCGCGATGGCGATGGACCCCACGCCCCCGGCCGCGCCGGTCACCAGGACCGGCCCCTGCGCCGGCGTCAGGCCGTGCGCTTCCAGCGTCATGACCGCCAGCATCGCCGTCAGGCCGGCGGTTCCGATCGCCATCGTCTGGCGCAGCGTCAGCCCGTCGGGCAGCGGCACCAGCCAGTCGGCCCGGACGCGGGCGCGTGCCGAATAGCCGCCCCAGTGCGCCTCGCCGACACGCCAGCCGGTCAGCACCACCGGGTCGCCCGGGCGGTAGCGCGGATCGGATGACGTCTCGACCCGGCCGGCGAAGTCGATGCCCGGGATGTGCGGATAGCGGCGGACGAGCCCGGCGCCGGGCCCGAGGCACAGTCCGTCCTTGTAGTTGACGGTCGACCATTCGACGGCAACCGTCACTTCGCCGTCAGGCAGGTCCTCCAGACCGATTTCGCGCAGTTGCGCCTGCGTGCCGCCGTCATCGTGACGCTCCACGACGACGGCCGGGAAGCGCATCAGTCGGTCTCCGCGGGCACGATGTCCCAGCCGTCGCCGGGATCGAAGCTGTCGATCGCATTGGCCAGCCTCAGCGTGTCGTCTCCCAGATCCTTCTCGTAGACGACGCCCGCCTCGCCGACGAGGAAGGTCATCACCCCGCTTTCGCCATAGTCCGCGGGAAAGGCGATCATCGCGTGGCCGGCCACCATGTGGCCGCCCACCATGTAGTCCATCGCCCCGCCGGGCGCCCCGGCGCCCTGCTTGGTCAGGATGCGATAGTAATAGCCGAGATACGGGTCGGGATCCTCGTCCGTGCCCTCGAACTGATAGCCCTCCGCGGCGGCGCGGGCCATGAAGTCGCCGATCGGGCTCTCCGGCACGTCCGGGTCCGCCGGCCAGTAGAGCCCGTCCCGCTTGCCGCTGCTGCTCAGCACCGATGCGGCGAAGGTCGGGAGCCCGTCGCCGTCCGGGTCCTCGGCGCGATAGTCGGCCTGTGCCTGGACGTACCGGCGCAGGAGATCGATCACGTCGAGCTCGTTCTGGCCGATCCGGCGCAACAGCACTTCCTCGCGCGCCGCTGCGGCATCGAAGTGCCAGCTCCCGCCAGCCTCGACGATCGGCGCCGGGAAGGGCCAGAGGTCGCGGCCGATCTCCAGAGTCGCCGTTTCGCCGTCGCGCTCGATCCGGTGCATCTGGCGATAGGAATCGAGGAACTCGACCCAGTTCTCGCGGTCCTGCGGCGCTTCGCCGGTCAGGATCACGTCCTCATTCTCCTTCCCGAAGATCGCGACCAGCCGGTCGGTGTCGGCCGCCTCCAGCGCGGCGATCACCGCATCGGCCGCCGCCTCGGGCGAGGCGAAGGTCTCGGGATCCGCCAACGCGGCGCCGGCGGTTGCAAGGAGCAGCGCGAGGGCGCTGCAGGTCCGGTTGATGGTCTGCATGGGTCTGCTCCCCCTCTAGTGCCGTTTCTTCACCTTGGCGCCCCGGTTGGACGCCGCCTTCGCGCGGCCGCCGCTTGACGACTTACTGAAGGCCGAGGGCTTCGCCTGCGGCTTGCGCGGGGGCGCCTTGGCCTGCGGCTTGGGCTTCGAGATCGCCTTCGGCTTGCTCACCTCGGGTGCGCGGGCCTTGGTCGCGACCTTCGACTTGTCCTTCTTCAGACTTTCGGCGCCACGGTCGGTGGCGGCCTTGGTCTTCGCGGAGCCGCCGCTGCCGGGCTTCAGCGCCGTGGGCTTTGCCTCGGGCTTTTTCGCTTCCTTCCTTGGCGCTTCCGGCCGCGGCTTGGTGTCCGTGTCGATGCGCTTCGACGGCTCGCGCTTCTTGTTCGCCGCCTCGAGCTTGTCCTTCGCGCCGGTGTCGCGCTTGTCGTCCCTCGCCTTGAGCTTGTCGGGCCGGTCATGCTTGGACGCCTCGCGCGTGGCGAGCTTGTCGCGCGCTTCCTTCTGCTTGTCGCGGTCGGGCTCCCAGGCGCCCTTGTTTTTCCGGTCGCCGTCGTCGACGCCGATCTTGGTCCGGTTGTTGACCTTGCGGTTTGCCTCGTTCCGGTCGATGTCGATCCGGTTTCGGTTGCGGTTCCGATCGACGTCCACGTTGACGTCCCCGTCGACATAGACGCCGCGGCGGCCGGGATAGATGCGGTCGTCGTCCCAGTCGATATGCCGGGGCCCGTACCAGTAGTCGTCCCAGTCGTCGTCATCGTCGAAGATCTCGTCCACGAGCAGGGCGGTGCCGAAAGCGATCGCGCCGGTCGCCAGCACGTCGCCCGTACTGATGCCGCTGTCGACGACGGTCGATGTCACGGGCGTGGTGTAGGTCGTCACCGGGTCATAGCTCGGCACGTAGACGACCTGCGGGTCGGCCGGCGCGATCGAGATGGAGTCACCCTCGGTCGCGACCGTCTGCGCCTCGTTCGAGGTGAGGTTGCCGCTCGCCTCGGCACGCGCGCGCATCCGCTGCACCGCGTCGAGCAGGTCGTCGGTCTGGGCCAGCATCGCGTCGCCGAGATCCTCGGTCCAGTCGATGTCGTCGGCCATCCGCTCGACCACCGTCGGGAAGCCGCTGACCAGCACCTGAACGCTCGGATCCCAGTCCTCGCCCGCTGCGGCGTCCGCGCGATCCTTGTCGGACAGCTCGGCATTGTCCGAAAGGAAGCGCGCGGCCTTGATGATGTCGAGAGGGTAGGTTGCCGCGACCAGCACCTGCGTCAGGAGCGAGTCCGGGTAGAGCGCAACCGGCGCCACCAGATCGTCGAGTTCTTCGTCACTCAGCAGCGGCTCGGCAGCCGCGGCGTCCGCCGACACCGGCGCTTCGCCATCCGGCGATGCCTCCTGAGCCCACAGCGGTGGTGCCGTCAGGGATGCGGCCAGCGCTCCGGCCAGCAACCATCGGTTCCGCATGGCGAACCTCCCTGTATTCGCGGTCTTTCCGCACACCTTACCGCGCCGCCGGCAAGAGAAAAGTGCCGACGGGAACAGACTGCGCGAAAACCGGGCCTGACGGGTCAGTCGCGTCTCTGGGCGCGCAGTCGCTGGTAGGTGCGCTCGACGAGGATACGCGCCACGGCCTCGGCCTGCGTCTCGGGCGGGACGAGTTGCAGCGGCTGCATCGCCGTCCCCGAGGCCGCCGGAGCGAAGGTCCGTGGCGCGGAGGCAGCAGCCCCTGCAAGGGGCGTGCTCGCAGCGGCGGTGGGCAGCGACGTTGCGGCGGCGGGTGGGGCGGCGGCGCGGGACGGCGCGGGCGTTCCGGAGAACCAGACCTCGACTTTCCCCGGTGCCGCCGGGCTCGGGTAGTCGGTGAAGTCGCGGGTCTCGGTGGCGGGCGCCCCGTCCGGCGTGATCGCGGCCGCAAGCGCCGCGGCCGCCGCGGCGTCCGCGTCGTGATAGAAGCGCACGTTGGTCCGGGCGATCGACAGGCGGACGGGCACCGCCTGCACGTCGGCGACGCCTGTCGCAAGGAGACGGTCGCGGGCCGCCATTGCCTCGGCCTGCGCCGAGAGCGGGAAGTGCAGGACGACCCGCGCGGGCAGCGGCTCAGCCGGCGGCGGCTCCACGGCGGTGAGCGTCTCGCCGGCCACGGGCGCGGGCGCCGCAGGAGCGGCGGCGTCGGGCACGGCCACGGTATCGGGCACGGCGGCGGGCGCCGCGGGCACGGGAGCCGGATCGGGCGGCGGGGCGGGAGGCGCGGCGGGTGTGACCGAAGCGACCACCGGGTCGGGGGCAATCGGGGCGGGCGCGGGTGCCGGCGCCGGATCGGCTGGCAGCGTCGGGGCCGGCGGCGGGCTGGTCGCGACCAGCGGCGGCGTGGGTTCGGCGAGCACCACGGCGTCGGGCGCAATCAGCATCGCCAACTGCAGCCGCAGCGACGGCATCGCGGCAAGCGCCACCAGCGCCGCCCCGAGGCTTGCGCCGGCGACGAACATCAGGAGCGGCAGCGCCGGGCGCGGCGTGGCCGCGGGTGCTACCGCCCCGGCGACCGTGGCCCCGCGTTCCGGGACGATCCGCGCCGGGACGCGGGTCTCCGGGACGCGGCTCTCCGGAACACGGCTCTCCGGCGGGCGTCCTTCCGCCGGGACGTGGCCGGCAATGACCCGTTCGGCGGCGGCCGCCCGCTCGGCCGCGGCAGCGGTCGCATCCGCGTCACGGCGGGCGAGGGCCTCGGTGCGGCGGGCGCGGGCTTCGCGCAGCCGTTCCTCGAGCGCGATCGGGTCGAGCAGGTCGGCGAGCGCCTGCTCATCCGCAACCGTACGCGCGGTGAGCCGCACCAGCTGCCCATCCTGTGCCATGCATCCACCCCTGTCGCCGACCCGAAAAGTGGGGCGCAGCATTGCCCCGGTCTAGGCCTGTCCGACCGGCGCCAGGCCGCAAGCGGTGCCCGGATCCGGTTCGCAAGACTATAGTAAACGGGCTGTTCACGCCAGTCTGCAGCGGGTGCGCGATGTGACCGGCGATGTTCCGCCGGTCAGCACGGGCTTCGGGACCTACCGGTCAGTGGCTGCCGTCGGGAGGCGGCGGCGTCAGCCGCACGCCCTTCCTGTCGAGCACGATGGGGCCGACGCGCCCGCCGAGACCCATCGCCTCCGCCGCCTTACCGATCGTCAGCGCATTGATCCCCGCGATGGCGCGCCCGAGCGAGCCCGGCGCGTTGGTCGCCTGATGGCCTTGTCCCGCATCCGGCGCGGGGGTGGGTGCCGTATGCCGGACGGTTGCCGCTGTCTTGTGGGGCATCTGGAAGGACGCCGGGCGCGGCATCGGCTGCGGCGCTTCGTCCTCCACCGTCGCCGTCACCGGCGCAGCCGGAAGCGGACCGTCTGCGCTGGACGCTGGCAGAGGCGCGACCGCCGCCTCGGTCTCGGCGGCGGCAGGCGGAGGGGGCGCCGGCTGGTCCGCTTCGGCCCCCAGGTCGGATGGCGGCAGAACTGGCATTACGCGTGCAACCGGGTTCGGGAGCGCAGGCTCCCGAACGGCCGGGGATGGCTCCGCAGGCACGACCGCCCCGGCGCCGTCCGGCGTGGCCGGCACCACTGGGGCCGGAGCATCTGCCGAAGCACTTGGAGCGGCCGGCGCCGGCAGGGCGGCCGCCGGCGCCTTCGCCGCGGCCACCGGCCGGGGCAGGTCGCGATAGGCGAGGGTGCGGGCGAGGACCACGGTGCCGACCCCGACTGCGAGCCCGAGCAGCAGCGCGGCCACCACCGGCCAGCGGCTGCCGTCGCCCGGCGCCGGATCCGCCGCCGGCGCGGCCGGCCTCTCGGCCAGCACCTGGGCCCGCCGTGCGCGCGCGGCCGCCACCTGCAACTCGCGCCCGACCGGATCAGTCGGGGCCGCCGGCTCGTGCGGATCGGGTCTCTCTGTGTCGGACGTTCTCGCCCCGGACGCGTGCATGGGGGGCGCTACGCGTCGCTGCATGGCGCCGCCGGCCCCCGCAGGGCTCAGCAGCGGCTGGAACGGGACTTCGGGAGGGTCAGTTGCCATCCTCATCAGTTCGTCTCCGAACGCCCGCTCACCCGGAGCGTCGCCCTCCGCCCTAGACGAGCGTCGCTTCGGTCCGTTCCCGGATCTCCGCCTCGGTCACGCCGTCCGCCAGTTCCAGCAGCTTGAGGCCGCCGTCGACCACGTCGAACACGCCGAGGTTGGTGATGATGCGGTCCACAACGCCCTGGCCGGTCAGCGGCAGGGTGCATTCGTGCAGCAGCTTCGACTCGCCGTGCTTGGACGCGTGGTCCATGACGACGACAACCCGCTTCACCCCCGCGACGAGGTCCATCGCGCCGCCCATTCCCTTCACGAGCTTGCCGGGGATCATCCAGTTCGCCAGATCTCCCTTCTCGGAAACCTCCATCGCGCCGAGGATCGCCATGTCGATCTTGCCGCCGCGGATCATCGCGAAGCTGTCGGCGGAGGAGAAATACGAGGTGCGGTCGAGTTCGGTGATCGTCTGCTTGCCGGCGTTGATGAGGTCGGCGTCGATCGTGTCCTCGGTCGGGAAGGGACCCATGCCGAGCATGCCGTTCTCCGACTGCAGCGTCACGTCGACGCCCTCGGGGATATAGTTCGAGACCAGCGTGGGAATGCCGATGCCGAGGTTGACATACATCCCGTCCTTCAGCTCCTGCGCGGCGCGGGCCGCCATCTGATTGCGGTCCCAGGGCATTCTCATTCCTCCGTTTTGATGCCGGCGGCTGTCCCCGGCGGCATCGGGGAACCGACAGGGTTCCCGTTGAACAGGACGCCGAAAGGGACGGCGGGCATGCGGTCCGGTGCCAGGCGGGACTTGGTGGCGCAGGGCACGGTCATGCGTCCGGCTCCCTGGTCTCGGCGTCGGGGCCCGGAATGTCGATCGTAACAGCGGTGCCGGCGGCCGAGGTGGTGACGGCATGCTGTGCCCGGAGGCCGGTCAGCAGCGCGGCGACGATGCGGCTTCCGAGATTGCCCTTGGCCGGCCACCCGAGGTCGGCCGGCAAGCCGATGCCGTCGTCGGTGATCTGGATGCGGATGATCCCGCCGCTCAGCCGCTGCACCCGGGTCTCGACGAGGCCGGTGTCGCGGCCGGGAAAGGCATGACGGAAGGCGTTGGTCAGGATCTCCGAAACCAGCAGGCCGACCTGACCGGCCACGGTGCTGTTCACCATGACCTCCTCGGCGATCACGTTGATCCGGATGCCCTGGCCGCCGTCGAGATGCCCGACCGCCGCCGCGATGCGGCTGACATAGGCCCCGAGCGGCACCTCGTCGCGGGCGGTCGAGGACACCCCGCCCTCGCTCAGCTCCTGATAGAGCAGCTGCAGGGCCTCGATGCGGCGGGCGATGACGGTATAGTCGTGACCGGCGCCTGGGTCTCGCGCCTGCATCCGCACCATCGCGACGATCATCGCCAGATGGTTCTTGACCCGGTGCTGCACCTCGGCAAGCTGCAGTTCCACCGCGGCCAGCCGCTCCTCGACGTCGGCCGGGTCGCCAAGGCTCATGGTGCCGACGAAGAGGGCGACCTGACTGGCGTCCGCCCCGTCGTCGTCGTCATGCACCGGCGTGATCGTGATGCGGTTGAGGAACGGCGTGCCGTCGGCGCGGTGGTTGGTGATGGCGAGCGCGATCTCTTCGCCCGCCGCAACGGCGGCGCGGATCCGGGCGACCTGCTCCCGCTCGGTTTCCGGCCCCTGGAGGAAACGGCAGTTGCGGCCGATCGCCGCCTCGGACGAGT
>JBGALW010000094.1:0-14338 GCA_044223585.1 Amaricoccus sp. | reverse complement strand
AGGAAATCCCCTGAACCGATGTCCCGATCCGGTCCCGCCGGTGGCTTTTCCCATTCGAGCGCCCCGAGCGCCTTCCCTCCAACCGAAAGCAGACACGCATGAACCGCACTGCCGATCTGTCGCTCGAGGATTTCAGGCGTCTTCCGGGGCTCTATCGCCGCTGGGAGCTGACCGAGGTCTGCGAGCCCAACCGCAACTATCAGATCGAGGACGCCGGCGCCCATGCCGACGGGACGCCGCTGCTGGCGATCTACGTCGCCGAGCCCGCGCCCGACGTCCGCGAGGCCGCGTGATGGGCCTCCTCGATCATCTCATCTCACGGAGAACCGCCATGCCGGACCAGCCGGACGACATCACCCGTCTTCGCAAGGCGAGCTACGCCCTCGAAGACCTCCCCAAAACCATCGCCTTCCCGCAGCGAGCCGGTGACGAGCCGCGCGAGCCGTTGCCGGTCGTCGAGGCGACCGTCGACGAGATCGCCTTCGCGATCGTGGAGGCGGAGCGCGAGAGCACGGCCGCATACCGCCGCGCCGATGCGCTGAAGCGGCTCTACAAACTCGCCCGCGAGGCGGGGTGCATCGGCGCCGACCGCGCCGCTACGGCGGTGATGAAGAAGGAGGGCCAGTGATGGCCCTTCCCATCATCGGCGCCGATGAGCGGCTCGCGCAACGCAAGGGCATCAAGGGCGTCATCTTCGGCCGGTCCGGCATCGGCAAGACCAGCCTGCTCTGGACGCTGAACGCCTCGACCACGCTTTTCCTCGATCTCGAGGCCGGGGATCTGGCGGTCGAGGGACTGGAGATCGACACGCTCCGGCCCCGCACCTGGAAGGAATGCCGCGATTTCGCGGTGTTCATCGGCGGGCCGAACCCGGCGCTGCGCGAGGACCAGCCCTACAGCCAGGCGCATTTCGACGAGGTCTGCGGGCGCTACGGCGATCCAGCGGTGATCGGGAAGTACGAGACCGTCTTCATCGACTCGATCACCGTGGCGGGGCGGCTCTGCTTCCAGTGGTGCCGCGGCCAGCCCGAGGCATTCTCCGAGAAGACCGGCAAGCCCGACATCCGCGGCGCCTACGGGCTGCATGGCCGCGAGATGATCGGCTGGCTGACCCACCTGCAGCACACGCGCGGCAAGCATGTCTGGTTCGTGGGCATCCTCGACGAGCGGCTCGACGACTTCAACCGCAAGGTCTTCCAGCCGCAGATCGACGGCTCGAAGACCGGGCTCGAACTGCCCGGGATCGTCGATCAGGTCATCACCATGGCCGACATCCCGGACCCGGGTGGCCAGCCGCAGCGCGCCTTCGTCTGCCAGACGCTGAACCCCTGGAGCTATCCGGCCAAGGACCGCTCCGGCCGCCTCGACAGGGTCGAGGCCCCGCATCTCGGCCGGCTGATGGAGAAGATCCAGCGCCCCGCGGCGCCTGCCTCCGAACGCCTGACCTGGCCGCCGGTGACCCCGGCCGATCCCGCGCCCGCGCCGGAGCCCGGACATGGCTGAGCGCACCTCGCCGCCCCCGGTGTCCCGATCCGGTCGCCGGGGTGGCTTTTCCCCACTGACGCCGCTGCGCGTCCCATCCTCCAACTGAAAGGAGCCGCGCAATGTCCGGACCCTGGAACGACTTCAACTCCGCGCAATCCAACACCAACGTCATCCCCAAGGGCACGCTCGCCAAGGTGCGTCTGACGCTCCGCCCCGGCGGCTTCGATGACCCCTCGCAGGGCTGGACCGGCGGCTGGGCGCGCCGCGCCGCCACCGGCGCCGTCTACCTCGACGCCGAATACACGGTGCTCGAGGGGCCCTACGCCCGCCGCAAGGTCTGGTCGCTGATCGGCCTCTACAGCCCCAAGGGCCCGGACTGGGCGAACATGGGGCGCGGCCTGATCCGCGGCATCCTCAACTCGGCGCGCGGCGTGTCCGACAAGGACAACTCGCCCGAGGCGCAGGCCCGCCGCCGCATCAACGGGTTCGGCGATCTCGACGGCGTCGAGTTCATCGCCCGCATCGACATCGGCACCGACACCAACGGCGAGGACAAGAACGAGATCCGCGCTGCGGTCACCCCCGATCATCGCGATTACGCCGCGCTGATGGGCACGGTCGCGCCGCAGTTCGCCGCCGCCCCGGCGCAGGGCCAGACCCCGCAGCAGCCTACCACGGCCACCCAGCCCAGCCAGCCCGCGTCCGCCCCCGGCGCCGCCGGTCGGCCGAGCTGGGCGCAGTAAGGGGGAGACCGGCCATGCGCCTGCGCCCCCGCCAGAAGACCTTCGTCGAGCGCAGCGTGGCTGCGCTCGCCTCCCGCGGCAACACGCTGGGCGTGGCGCCCACCGGCGCGGGCAAGACCATCATGCTCTCGGCGGTCACCGGCGAGATGATCGGCGACGGGGCCAAGGCCTGCGTGCTGGCCCATCGCGACGAGCTGACGGCGCAGAACCGCGCCAAGTTCCAGCGCGTGGTGCCGGGGGTCGCCACCTCCGTCATCGACGCCACGGAGAAGTCATGGGGCGGCCAGGTCGCCTTCGCCATGGTGCCGACGCTGGCGCGGGCCTCTAACCTCGCCGACATGCCGCGTCTCGACCTGCTGGTTGTCGACGAGGCGCACCATGCCGTCGCCGACAGCTACCGCCGCATCATCGACCGTGTACGCGAGGCCAATCCCGACGCCCGCATCTTCGGGGTCACGGCGACGCCGAACCGGGGCGACAGGAAGGGGCTGCGCGAGGTCTTCGACAATGTCGCCGATCAGGTGCGGCTAGGCGAGCTGATCTCCTCGGGCCACTTGGTGCCGCCGCGCACCTTCGTCATCGACGTGGGCGTGCAGGACGAACTGCGCTCGGTCCGCAAGACCATGTCGGATTTCGACATGGCGGAGGTGGCGGGCATCATGGATCGCGCCCCCGTCACCGACGAGGTGATCCGGCACTGGAAGGAAAAGGCGGGCGACCGGCAGACCGTGGTGTTCTGCTCCACCGTCGCCCACGCCGAACACGTCACCGAGGCGTTCAGGGCGGCGGGCGTTTCCGCAGCGCTGATCCACGGCGATCTGGCGGCCGAGACGCGCAAGGCGATCCTCACCGACTACGCGGCGGGCGACATCCGCGTCGTGGTCAACGTGGCGGTGCTGACCGAGGGATGGGACCACCCGCCCACCTCCTGCGTCGTGCTGCTGCGGCCCAGCTCCTACAAATCCACGATGATCCAGATGGTCGGGCGCGGCCTGCGCACCGTCGACCCCGAGGAACATCCCGGGATCGTCAAGACCGACTGCGTCGTGCTGGATTTCGGTACCTCCAGCCTGATCCACGGCACGCTGGAACAGGATGTCGATCTCGACGGCAAGACGGAAACCGGTGAGGCGCCGACCAAGACCTGCCCTGCCTGCGAGGCGGAGATCCCGCTGGCCGCCACCGAATGCCCGCTCTGCGGCGAGGCGGTCCCGCGCGAGGATCTGGATGCGGGCGAAGGCGGGGGCGCCGCGCCGCTCTCGGGCTTCATGATGACCGAGATCGACCTGCTGAAGCGGTCCAGCTTCGCGTGGGTCGACCTTTACGGCACGGACGACGCGCTGATGGCCACAGGCTTCGCGGCCTGGAGCGGCATCTTCTGGCTGGACGGGGTCTGGTACGCCATCGGCGGGGCGAAGGGCGAACGCCCGCATCTGCTGGGCGTGGGCGAGCGCACGGTCTGCCTCGCGCAGGCCGACGACTGGCTGAACACCCACGAGACCGACGAAAGCGCCTTCAAGACCCGCTCCTGGCTGCGCCAGCCGCCGACTGAGAAGCAGCTCCAGTACCTGCCGCCCGAGTGCCGCCATGACTTCGGCCTGACGCGCTACCGCGCCTCGGCGCTGATGACCTTCGGCTTCAACAAGCGCGCCATCCGCCAGCTGATCGACACGGCGGCCTCTCCCGAACGGAGGGCGGCATGACCCATGTCCACATCCAACCCCATCCCGGCCGAGGACCGGCGGCGGCTCTGGCATCCGCGTGGAACGCTCTGTGCTGTCTGCCGGCAACCCACCCGTGGTTTTGGCTGGTTCGATCCGCACCGTTCGAAGCGGCCCCGGCCATCGGTCTGGTTCTGCTCGATGCCCTGCCAGTCCTTCTGGACGCGCTTGGCCAGGGAGCGTTTCGCCATGGTTGATCTGACCGAGGAAGAGCGCGCCGCGATCACCGCCACCATGAAGCGCGTGGCGCTGCTGATGGACGAGATCGGCTGGGCCACTCCGCTTTCCGATCTGACCGAGGCACAGGTGCGCGCGCTGATCGAGGAAGCCGTCGAGGGCTTCCGCGAGGCCATGTCCGACATCGCCCGGGCGCAGACGCCGGAGGTGCCGTTTTGACCAAGCTCTGCACGAAATGCGGCGTCGAGAAGGACGTCTGCGAGTTCGGACGCCGCCGGCTCAGTCCCGATGGTCGGCAGACCTGGTGCCGCGACTGCCGCCGGGAATACCAGCGCGCCTACGCGCAGAAATACAGGAACCCCGAGAAGCATCGGGAGGCGCAGCGTCGCTATCGCCTGCGCCACGCCGAGAAATATCGGGCCCACAGCATCGTCCGGCGTGCCGTCAAGGCTTGTCGGATCGTCGTGCCGGTCTGGTGTCAGCGATGTGGCTGCGTGACCGACCTTGAAGCGCATCACCACGACTATGACGCGCCGCTCTCGGTCGAATGGCTCTGCTCGACCTGCCACGGGCTCGCCCACCGCAGCTACGAGGGAGGCCAGCATGCTGGACTATAACCGCCGCCCCAGCTTTGCCGACAAGGTCAACGCCGCCGTCGATCGGGCGCTCACCACCGATCAGGCGACGCGGCCGCCCCGCGACTATCTCGGCGGCTCGCGCCTCGGCCATGCCTGCGAGCGGGCCCTGCAGTTCGAGTTCACGGCGACGCCGAAGGACGAGGGCCAGGACTTCAGCGGCCAGTCGCTGCGCATTTTCGCCATCGGCCACGCACTCGAGGATCTGGCCGTCGCCTGGCTGCGCGGCGCGGGGTTCGACCTCTACACCCGCAAGGGCAACCGGCCGGATGGCGGACAGTTCGGGTTCTCCGTCGCGGGCGGGCGCATCCGCGGTCATGTCGACGGCATCATCGCCGCGGGGCCCGAAGGCTTCGGCCTGGCCGTTCCCGCCCTCTGGGAATGCAAGACGATGAACGCGAAGAACTGGCGCGCCTGCGTCAAGGACGGCGTTACGAAGTCGAAGCCGGTCTACGCTGCCCAGATCGCGGTCTATCAGGCCTACATGGAAGGGACGGTCCCCGGCATCTCGGCCGCGCCCGCCGTGTTCACCGCGATCAACAAGGACACGGCCGAGATGCACCACGAACTGGTGCCCTTCGACGCCGATCTCGCGCAGCGCATGTCCGACCGAGGCGTGCGGATCCTGCAGGCGACCGACGCGGGCGAGTTGCTGCCGCGCATCGCCACCTCGCCCGATTTCTTCGAGTGCCGTTTCTGCCCGTGGTCCGAGCGCTGCTGGAGGCTGTCGGCATGAGCGACGACGGCATCCTGCATTTCAACCCGTGGATGGACTTCAACGACGGGCCACCGTCCGAGAACCCGTTCGGCTGCGACCCCGACCCCGAGCAGATCGACGTCTTCCTCGACACCGTGTTCAGCTGGTGCGAGGGGCTGATCCCGCTCCGCGGCTTCGTCGACAAGGGTCAGGGCCGGGACGGCAAGCCGCACAACATCTGGATCCCGGCCGACGACACCGCGCCCGGCAAGCTCGCGACCTTCGCCGCGTGGGCGAACCGCGAGGGGGCGGCGGTCTATGTCATCCCCGGCACGGTCGCCGAACAGGGTCAGGCCCGCGCCGCCGACGTGCTGCAGATGCAGGCCATCGTCGTCGATCTCGACGCGGGCGACATCCCGGCCAAGCTGGACCATGTCACCCGCCACCTCGGCGCGCCCACGCTGATCATCGAGAGCGGCGGGCGGACGCCCGAGGGCGCCGCGAAGCTGCATGTTTGGTGGCAACTGACCGAGCCCGCCGAGGGCGATGACCTGACCACCCTCTGCCGCCTGCGCGGCGAGATTGCCGTGAAGGTCGGCGGCGACACGCATTTCCGCTCGGCGCACCAGCCGATCCGGGTGCCTGGCACCGTCTATCACAAGCACGGCCACCAGCGCCTTGTGCAGATCCGCGAACATCGAGACGTCGAGGTGGATCTAGCGGATTTCGCCGAACGGGTCGCCGAGATGCCGCCGCTGCCCGGCGTAGGCTTCGCCAGCGACGTTGCCGCACCAGCATCGAAGCCCGGCATCGACGCGGTGCTCACCACGCCGGTGCGCGAGGGCGCGGTCGACGACTGGTCCCGCTTCCAGGGGGCCAGCGCCGCCATCGGCCATTACGTACGCCTCGTGCACGAGGGCCGCCTCGACCCCTTCGCAGGCTGGGAGGCGATCTGCGGCTACAACGCCGCCATGCTGCGCCCGTCCTGGCCGCTCGATCGGCTGATGGCCGAGTCCGAACGGCTCTGGGCTCTGCATGTGAAGCGCAATGGTCCGCCGCTCCTGCGCGCAGCCCACGCCAATGCCCCGGCCAGCCCGCTGCCGACCTTCAGCCTCGGCGCGCTGCTCGATGACACGAGCCCCATGCCCGAGGACATCATCGGGCCGCGCGTGCTGACGCCGGGCGGGCTCCTGGTGCTGGGCGGCGCGCCCAAGGTCGGCAAGAGCGACTTCCTGATCTCCTGGCTTGTCCATATGGCGGCTGGCGTGCCGTTCCTCGGCTTCACGCCGCCCCGGCCGCTGCGCGTGTTCTATCTGCAGGCCGAGATCCAGTATCACTATCTGCGCGAGCGCATGCAGCAGATCGCGCTGCCCGCCGCCGTGATCGCCGCCGCGCGCGACACCTTCATCGCCACGCCGAAGCTGAAGCTGCTGCTCGACGCGGAGGGCGTCGCCCGCGCGGCCGAGGCGATCCGGGCCGCATTCCCCGACGCGCCGCCCGACATCATCGTCATCGACCCGATCCGCAACCTCTTCGATGGCGGACCTGAGGGGGGCGGCGAGAACGACAACACCGCCATGATGTTCTTCCTGAAGGACCGGGTGGAGCTCTTGCGCGAGGCGGTCAATCCGGACGCGGGCATCATCCTCGCCCACCACACCCGCAAGGCCAGCAAGCACCAGGTCAAGGACGATCCCTTCCTCGCGCTCTCCGGCGCCAGCGCGCTGCGCGGCTTCTACACCTCGGGGCTGCTCATGCATCGCCCCGAGGAGGACAGCACCGTCCGCAAGCTGGAGATAGAGCTGCGCAATGGCCCCGCGCTACCGGGCAAGCTCATCGACAAGGTGAAGGGCGAATGGGTCGAGCTGAACCCGTTGAACGAGCGCCTGGTGCGCAAGGAGGTCGGCGCCAAGCTCGATGCCGAGCGGCTGCGGAAGCACGATGTCATCCTCGGCATGCTGCTGGACGAGGCGGCGAGCGAGCGCCTCTACACCGCCATGCAGTTCGCCGAGACCTTCGAGAACCGGGGAGGTCTCGGCAGCAAGCACACGATCCGTGAGCGCCTCAGCGTGCTGGCGACCAAGGGCTTCGTGAAGTTCCTGCGCGACCCCTCCGGGTTCGGCTTCCCCGTCACCCGGTCGCGGTTCGGCTACCTCTGCGTCGAGGGCATGCAGTTCGGCGCGCCCGTCGAGGAGATCGATCCGGCCACCGGCGAGGTCACCACGACCGCCCGTCCGGTCCTGCCCAGCCACTTCAAATGCCCCCAGTCCGGGCTCTGCCTGCAGGTCGAAAACCCCGCCGTCTGGGTCTACCCGGAGGGGCTCGAGGACGACCTAACTCATATGAGTGAGGCCTGACTCATATGACAGCGCCAACTGTGCACTCAACGAAATCAACGGGTTACGGGGAAATAAGAGTCAGGTCCCTAACTCATGCCCGAAGACTTCATGAAGTCTTATTCCGCAATGATTTCAGCCACTTGTTCTCCCCGGAACAGTTAGGTGTCAAACCCCCATACTACGTATGGGAGGGCCACCCCACAGGGTTGGCCACTCCTCCCATACGTCCGGGCCAGCCGCGCGCGCCGCCGTGACGCTCCCTTGTGCTTTCCGATCCGACGACGGCGGCCCCGTACCGCCAAGCACCAGACCGCCGTCGTCTTCCACCACCACAGGCCACCGGCAAAGGAGACCCATCATGGCTCAGCCGACTCTGATCCCGAATTGCGACGGCGCAAGTTTTGAATCGCTGCCGCTCGACACGCCCCGCAACCGCTGCATTCTCGCGCTCGACCTCGGCACCTCCACCGGCTGGGCGATCCGCGGCCATGACGGCCTCATCACCAGCGGCACCGTCTCGCTCCGCCCGGGCCGCTTCGACGGCGGCGGCATGCGCTACCTGCGCTTCACCAACTGGCTGACCGAGATCGACCGGCTGTCCGGTCCTGTCGCCGCCATCTGGTTCGAGGAAGTCCGCCGCCACGCTGGCACCGACGCGAGCCACATCTACGGCGGGCTCATGGCCACGCTGACCGCATGGGCGGAACAGCGCGGCGTGCCCTACGAGGGCGTTCCGGTCGGCACGATCAAACGCCACGCCGCTGGCAGGGGCAACGCCGACAAGGCCGCCATGGTCGCCGCCGTCCGCGCCCGCGGCTTCAGCCCGGCCGACGACAACGAGGCCGACGCCATCGCCATCCTGCTCTGGGCGATCGAGACGAAGGGAGGTGTCGCATGAGATGGCATCCCCACGGCTACGGCGGCCGGCGCCGGGATCCCGAGCAGGTCAAGCGCGAGGGTTGGCAGGAACAGGGCGTCCTCGCGGTCTCCGCCGATGACGACCGCCTCACCTGGCCCGAGCGTGAACTGGTCCGCCAGCTCGGCGAAAAGCTCTACGGCCCGCGTCCCTTTGACGGGGAGGCGCGCCATGGCTGATCGCGAATGGACCGCCGACTGCGTCGCCGATCATTTCGAGGAGGCGTTCCGCACGCTGCGCAAGCTGCCGCCCGTGAAGGCGCAGGGCTACTTCAACACCTGGCCCGACATCGTGCGGACCAGCCGCGAGATCGCGGCGATGGAGCCGCAGCCGATGCGGGTCTGGCCCTCGGCCGCCGCGATCACCCGGCTCGAGCAGACCTTCGACTGGGTGCTCTGGATCGAGATCGAGGAGCGCAAGCTGGTCTGGTCGCGCGCCGCCCGGGTGCCATGGAAGCAGGTCAGCGGCGAGCTCGGCTGCGACCGCACGACCGCATGGCGTCGCTGGCAACTGGCGTTGACCAAGATCGCCGCGCGACTGAATGCGTGAGCGACTCCAATGTGTTGCAACACTTTTTCCTTCGACACCTGCAACAGATCCATGCTATTCCGAAGGCAAGATGGGGAGAGTGCGCTGGAAAGCTCGCTCTCCCCTTTGCGTTGACGGGGGCCTTCTGGACCCGCGTATCCAGCAAGGGTCCGGCCGGGGTCCAGCCCGAGACAGTTTCCGGTTCCTTCCTGGCAATATTCGTATGCTGGCGGGCGAAGCGCGGGACATCGCCAGCGACAGGGCCGGATTTTTGGGAAGCCACCCGGAAGCCGGAGCCACGCGCGCCCCGCGCAAACACCAATGAACGCTGGCCTTCCGACCGGACACCGCTGGTGGCCGCTGGACCCCGTGTGGAGTCCAGCCCGGCATCCGGAGTCCGGAAACCACCGGCATCCACCCGACCGAGGAACCTTGCCCACCATGACGCTGAGCTTCGCCCCGGACGCGATCGAGACGTGGCCGCTGTCGCGCCTGCAGCCCTACGCGAAGAACGCGAAGGCGCACGGGCCGGACCAGGTCGCGAAGATCGCCGCCAGCATGGCCGAGTTCGGCTGGACCGTGCCGTGCCTCGTCGGCGAGGACGGCGAACTGATTGCGGGGCATGGGCGCGTACTGGCCGCCACGCAGCTCGGGCTGACGGAAGCGCCGGTGATCGTGCTCGGGCACCTGACCGAGGCGCAACGGCGGGCGTACCGCATCGCGGACAACAAGCTGACCGAACTCGGCACCTGGGACGAGGCGCTGCTGTCGGCGGAAATGAACGATCTTCTGGCCGCGGATTTCGACCTGTCGCTGGTCGGTTTCTCCGACGGCGAGCTCGACAAGCTGCTGGCTTTCGTGCCGGAGGGGGACGGTGAAGAGGGCGGCGCCGGGGGCTCCGTGCCGCCGGTGACCATCCCCGAACCGCCGCGCAATCCGGCGTCCCGCACCGGCGATCTGTGGATCCTCGGCGACCACCGGTTGCTCTGCGGCGACAGCACCAGTGCGGCCGACGTGCGCCGCCTGATGAACGGCCAGCGGGCGATCCTGTTCGCGACCGATCCGCCCTATCTGGTGGACTACGACGGCTCCAACCACCCGACCCGCAACAAGGACTGGTCGGCGTCCTACGGCACGACCTGGGACGACTCGAGCCAGGGCGCCGAGCTCTACGACGGCTTCATCGCCGCCGCCGTCGCCGAGGCCATCGCCGAGGATGCCGCCTGGTACTGCTGGCACGCCTCGCGACGCCAGGCGATGCTGGAAGCGTGCTGGGAAAAGGCCGGGGCATTCGTCCATCAGCAGATCATCTGGGTGAAGGACCGGGGCGTGCTGACCCGCTCGCACTACCTTTGGAAGCACGAGCCCTGCTTCATGGGCTGGCGACGCCCGAACCGCCCCCCGAAGGTGGCCGAGGAAACGCTGCCCTCGACATGGGCGCTGCCGAGTTTCGCCACGGACGACCGGCCCGACCACCCGACGCCGAAACCGCTCGACGCCTTCGGGATCCCGATGCGCCAGCACGTCGCCCGCGGCGGGCTCTGCTATGAGCCATTCTCTGGCTCCGGCTCGCAGATCATGGCGGGCGAAGCCAATGGCCGCCGCGTCTTCGCGATGGAAATCAGCCCGGCCTACATCGATGTCGCCGTGGAGCGCTGGCAGGCCGAAACCGGCAAGGACGCGATCCTCGACGGCGACGGCCGGACCTTCGCGCAGGTGAGAACCGAGCGGCTGGGCGACGCCACCGATACGCCGGACCCGGACGCCGCCCCCGAACCAGCGCGAAAGCGCAAGACCGCCGCGTGACATGCATGACCTGGCTCTACCTTCCTCCGGACGCGCTTCCGGAACCGGAGACGCATGCCTCTTCGGCATCTCCCTGTGCTCCGGCGCAGGCGGACTCGACCTTGGTCTCGCCATCGCCATCTCCGGTTATCGTGCTGTGGGCCATGTCGAACGGGAAACCTATGCCGCAGCCACTCTCGTGGCGCGGATGGAAGACGCGTCCATGGATCAGGCTGTTGTCTGGGACGACGTTGCCACCTTCGACGGCCGCCCGTGGCGCGGCGCGGTGGACATCGTCACTGCGGGCTATCCGTGCCAGCCGTTCTCGGTCGCGGGTAAGCGCCGCGGTGCCGACGACCCGCGCCACCTCTGGCCGCATGTCGCCCGCATCATCGGCGAAATCAAACCGCCCTTCGTGTTCCTCGAGAATGTCGCCCATCATCTCCGCCTCGGCTTCCCCGAAGTCGCCGGAGGACTGGTCGGCATGGGCTACCGCCTTGCGGCGGGCCTCTTCACGGCGGCGGAAGTCGGCGCACCGCACAAGCGCGAGCGGCTGTTCATCCTCGCCATCCGCGAGGGGGACGAACTGGCCGACCCCGCGCGCCTGCTCTGGCACCCGGTCGAGTGGCGGGAACCGGACGGAACTGCTGCGGCTCTGGCCGACGCCCCGGGCCAGCGCCAACGAGAACCGGCAGACGAAGCCAACGCCGTCGCAGGCAGCGGGGCAGCACGGGATGAACCTCGCGACGACGGCCGCGATGTGGCCGACGCCGCAGACCGACAGCTTTCGCAGCAGAGGTGGCGCGCGGAGGGACGAGAAGGGTCTGGACCAGCTGGCGAGGGACTGGCCGACACCGATGGCCAGCGACGGCTGCAAACCGAGCGCGGGCAACCGGCGGACAGCCGACCTGACCCATGCGGCCGGGATGTGGATGACGCCGACGGCGCGCGATCACAAGGATGGGGCGACGACATTGGCGAACACCCCGGTGAACGGCCTGCTTGGCCGCCAGGTCCTGGTGACGCTGATGGCTGGGCGCGATACCTCCGAGCCGCGCCGGACCTTGAACCCGCTGTTCGTCGAGGCGCTGATGGGCTGGCCCACCGGGTGGACCGGCTTCGGCTCTGTGGCAACGGCGTGGTCCCGCTGGTTGCAGCGCATGCGCTGCGAACTCTCGCGGCTGAACTGCTGGCCGATGGATGAGGCCGCGGCATGAAGCAGTCCCGGCTCATGTCGCTGGTCGAGTCCGTCGCCAACGTGGCTGTCGGCTACGGCGTTGCGGTCGTTACGCAGATCCTGATCTTTCCGATCTTCGGGCTGCACACGACGCTGGCGCAGAACCTGAAGATGGGCGCGGTGTTCACGTTGGTGAGCATCGCGCGGTCCTTCGCGCTGCGGCGGCTGTTCGAGGCGATCCGGATGCGGAGCGCCAAATAATCGACCGCCGCCCCTGTGGGACGGCGGCCATCAGCTTGTCGGGGTCCAGTGCGTCAGGCGGCGGGGAGTCTGTACACGCGCCCGCGCCCCTCGACCTTTTCGGAGGTGACCTCGAGCCCGAGCTTCTTCTTCAGCGCGCCGGACATGGCGCCGCGCACCGTGTGCGACTGCCAGCCCGTTTGGGCGACGATCTCGTCGATGGTCGCACCGCCCTCGGCGCGGAGCATCTCGATCAGGGTCTCCTGCTTGGTGCCCTTCCGACGCTGGACCGGGGCGGTCGGCGTTTCGGCCGGCGGCGTCTCGTCCTGCTCGTCCGTGATCCCGAGGGTGCTGTAGGCCAGTGGGGTGGCGCGCAGCGTGATCTGGCCGCGCTCCTCGTCGTGCCGCCAGACCGTGTTGAGGTCCGTGGCGCCGATTTCCTCGATCAGGCCCTGTTTCAGGAGGCTCTTGCAGACGTTGCCGACGGCGCCGCCCTTGAGGCTGGCGGTGACGGGAAAGACCGCTCCGTCCTCGCGCGCGCAGGCGGTGGAAAGGATGACGGCTTGGGCGTCGGAAAGCTGGATCTGGGTCATGGGGTCGTCTCCGTATTCGGGCCCGCGTCATGCGGCGCCTTCTACGACCCCGAGCCGCGCAGGGCGCGCGGCGGGAGTTCCGGCAGCGCCGGAGATCAGCGGGCGTGCTCGCCCTCGCCGAAGGCGCTGTCGGTGATGCGCTTCAGCAGGCTGGCGTAGTGTTCGAGGGTGCCGACATGGCCCCAGTTCACCTCGTCCGGATGGGCATTGAAGTGGTCGTCGCTGAGCGCCTGCAGTCGGGCGAGCATCTCGTCGATCTCGGCCTTCTTGCCGATGAAGGCCGCGAGCGCGGCTTCCTTGTTCCGGCGCGCCTTCTTGGCGCGGGCGTCAAAGCGCGGGGTGGTGATCGGGTTCAGGCGGGTGGTCATCGTGGTGGCTCCGTGGTGAGTTGCATCGTCCTTCTGGAGACACGTTCCCTCTGTCCGCCGTGCTTATCAACTCGATAAGCACATGAATCTGAATGATAATCGGAGCCGTCGATGCAGGGCATGAGCGAGCGCCAGTACGCCGCGCATGTCGGGCTGTCGCGGGGCGCGATCCAGAAGGCGAAGACGGCGGAGCGGCTGGTCCTCTATCCCGACGGCAGCATCAACGCGGCTGCCAGCGACGCCCGACGCGCGGAGACGACCGATCCGTCGAAGACCCGCAAGCCGCCCGCGTCGAAGCTGAAGCCCGTCCCCGAGGCGGCGGTGGCCGCCGTGGGCGACACGCTCCGCGAACAAGGTCTGGCGGTCCCCGCCGTCGGCGGCGGGACCACCTTCCTGCAGGCGAAGACCGCGAACGAGGTGCTGAAGGCGCAGGAACGGCGCATCCGGCTCCAGAAGCTGAAGGGGGAGTTGATCGAGCGGGCCCGTGCGCTGGCGCTGGTGTTCCGCCTGGCGCGGGAGGAACGGGACACGTGGGTGAACTGGCCTGCGCGCGCGGCGGCGCTGATGGCGGCCGAGCTCTCGGCCTCGTGCCGCGACGCGACAGGCTCGCAGATCACCGTGGAGCCAGCCGCGATGCAGAAGGTCCTGGAGAAACATGTACGCGCCCACCTCGACGATCTCGCCGAGGTCCGGCCCGACTTCCGATGAAAGCGGCGATGGCCTGACGGACTTCGACGGCGTGGGCGAGATCCTGCGCGCCTGGGGCAACGGGCTGCGGCCCGACCCGGACCTGACCGTCTCGGAATGGGCGGACCGGCACCGGATGCTCTCGGGCCGCGCCTCCGCGGAGCCAGGGCGCTATCGCACGGTGCGCACGCCCTACATGCGCGAGATCATGGACCGGCTGTCGCCCGGCGTTCCCACACAGCGGATC
>JBGALW010000093.1:0-14468 GCA_044223585.1 Amaricoccus sp. | reverse complement strand
CCGCCGTCTTCTCGCCGGCTTCCTGCTCGCGCAGGATCCCGACGATCTGCTCCTCGGTGAACTTCGATCGCTTCATCGTCCGGTCCCTCTTTCAGGCCGGACTCTAACCTCAGATGGAAGAGAAAGCGGGGGTCACAGCAAGCCGCTCGAGATCGGCAAGAAGATTGCTGAGAACCGGACAGCGACCATGTCAGACTGACCCTATCCCCAGTATAAGCTACCCTCGGCTCCTCGACGGCGCGGGCGAGCATCGTCTCGAGCTCGGCGTGGGACAGGCGGGCGCGCTACCCGCCTCGTGACGGGGTGGGGTCATCGGGATCATCCTCTGGCTCGGGGATCGGAAGATGCGGGGCAAGGCTCGGGCTGCGCCGGCGGCCTCCGCGGCGCTCCTCCGCGGCGCTCTGGTTAGTAGTCGGTCTCCAGGTAGACGCCCGAGCTGTCGAACGCGACGGCGGCCGCGGTCGCGCCGTTGTTCATGAAGAGCCGGGGCGCCAGAAACTGGTTCGCGGCCGGCAGGTCGGCGGTCACCTCCTGCTCAAAGACAACGCCGCTCACCTCATCGAAGACGCGCACCCAGACCGAGCCAGCATTCGGCCTGGCTGCGATGATCAGGGTAAGCACCCCGCCGCTGGCGATGGCGAAGCTCGCGCCCATGTCGACGAGCGTCGGCGCGCCGCTGGCGTCGTTCGTGACCAGCTGCCAGCGGGTGTCGCTCGCCAGCCTGGTGCGCGAGCTCTGCCGCCGCGCCGGGCTGCCCGACAGCCAGATCGACGTCTCGGCGCTCGCCGACGTGGTCCACGGATACCTGATCACCGCGCTCGAGAGTCCACGCGCCTCGATCGCGCCGTTGGCGCGGCACTTCGGCTTCGACGCAGTCGAGAGCGAGGGCGTGATCCGCTTCCAGCCGCGCGACCGTCGGCCGGTAGCGACGTTCGGCCTCGACGATCTCGTCGCCGGCTCCGACGCCGATGCCGAGCTCATCTGACCTTTCCCCCGGGATCCGGGCCATTGCGAGCTGGAATCTTCCGCCCTTAGATCGACGAGGAGGAAGACCCAATGAAGCACAAGCGGTTCAGCGAAGAGCAGATCATCGGCGTGCTGAAGGAGCACGAGGCCGGCGGGAGGGTGGACGAGCTCTGCCGGCGGCACGGCGTCAGCACGGCGACGTTCTACACCTGGCGGAAGAAGTACGCCGGCATGGAGGCGAGCGACGCCAAGCGGCTGCGCGAGCTCGAGGCGGAGAACGCAAAGCTGAAGCGGATCGTCGCCGACCAGATGCTCGACATGTCGGCGATGAAGGAACTGCTCGGAAAACATTGGTGAGCCCATGGCCAGGAGACGAGCCGTGGGCTTTCTGACGGACGAGCTGGGTCTCAGCGAACGGCGGAGTTGCCGGATCGTCGGCCTGTCGCGATCGGTGCATCAGTACACGCCCGCGCCGAAGGACGACGCGGCGGTGGTGGGCCGCAGGAAGGAGCTGGCCTCGGAGAACCGGCGCTACGGCTACCTTCGGCTGCACGCGATGCTACGCCGGGAGGGGCTGGTGGCGAACCGCAAGCGGACCTACCGGCTCTACACCGAAGAGGGCCTGCAGGTGCGGACGAAGAAGCGGCGCAAGCTGCCCCGGCGCGACCGCGTCGCCCCGCAGGTTCCGGAGCGGCCGATGCAGCGCTGGTCGCTCGACTTCGTCAGCGACCAGCTCGCCGACTGCCGCCGCTTCCGTGTGCTGAACATCGTCGACGACCACAGTAGGTTCTGCCCCGGCCAGATCGTCGACGTCTCGATCTCCGGCGCACGGGTCGCGCGGCATCTCGACGACCTGGCGCTGCTCCACGGCCTGCCCGAGGAGATCGTCCTCGACAACGGACCGGAAGGCACGAGCCGCGCGATGTTCGACTGGTCCGAGCGGACCGGCGTACGGCTGCGCTTCATCGAGCCGGGCAAGCCGGTCCAGAACGCCTTCGTCGAGAGCCTCAACGGCAAGCTCCGCGACGAGTGTCTCAATCTGCATTGGTTCCGCTCGCTGCGACATGCCCGCGACGAGATCGAGCGATGGCGCCATCACTACAACACCGAACGCCCGCACTCGGCGCTTGGCTACCGAACTCCGATGGAGGTCCTCACCACCCACGCCGCGACAGCGCTTGAGCCTCTTGCGGGCTCCACGCTGCCGCTCATCGCCCAGCCCAAACCGGGAGATTCCAGTTCGGCGCGGCCCTGAACGCGGGGAAAGGTCACATCGAGCTGGTCCGGGCCCAGGAGACCGAGCTGCCGCAGGCGCTGAAGTGGCAGCTGGTCCGCTCCGACGAGCCCGTCGCGCCAGTCGGCGAGCGGCATGTAGTTGTCGATGCCGACGAAGTCGATCGCGTCGTCGGCCCAGAGCGGATCGAGGTGGAAGAAGACGTCACCCGAGCCGTCCTGCGGGTGATGCCCGAAATACTCCGACCAGTCGGCGGCGTAGCTGAGCTTGGTCCCGACGCCGAGAACCGAACGCACATCGGCGGCGAGGTCGATGAGCTCGGCCACCGCGGGATAGGTCGACGCCCCTGAGCGCACCTGCGTGATCCCGCGCAGTTCGGAGCCGATCGGGAAGGCGTCGACGCCGCCGGCGGCGGCGCAGAGATGCGCGTAGTGCAGGATCATCCGGCGCAGGCCCCAGTCGTCGGGATCGCCATCCCATTCAACGCGCTCGTCGTCGACGTCGAAGTCCGACGGCTGCGCCGAGCCGAGGAAGGCAGCGACCTGGCTGCCCGCGGCGGCGGTCTTGTCCGGGCTGCCGGCATAGCCCGCCGCCGGCGAGCAGGTGATCCGTCCGCGCCAGGGATAGGTCGGCTGGCCCGTCGCCGCGGCGTTGTCCGAGTACGGGTCGGGCAGTTCGTTGTCCGCAGGCACGTCCATCAGGATGAACGGATAGAAGGTGACCCGGTAGCCGCGGGCCTTCAGCTCCTGGATAGCCTCCACCACGGTGCTGTCCGACGGCGTGCCGCCGTAGGCGGGCCGCCCCTGGTCGTCGCGGCTGACCAGATGCGCTGAGTTGCGGCTCACGCCGTCGACCCACCAGTTCTCCGGCGTAGTCGACTTGGCGCTGACCTCGACGCCGGGTCGGATGCGGCAATGGCCGGCGCGCAGGTCGTCGCCGAACCAGGCGACGACGAGCGAGACCGACTCGACCTTCGGCGCGCAGGCCTCCAGCCGATCGAGAGCGACGGAAAGGTCGGCGGCGTCGGGCTCGGCATTGACGTTCTCCGCCGAGGTCTCGCCGTCGCCGTCCTCGCGGCGGACGATTTCGGTCGCATAGGCGAACTCGCCCGAGGCCGGGATCAGCGTCACCGCGCGCACCAGGCTCTCGGCCGACGTGCCGTCGAGGATCGGGCGGAACACCTCGAAGGAGAGCTGCGGCAGCCGGTTGCCGAAACGTTCGAGCGGCAGCTCCTCGAAGACGACGTAAGCCGTGCCACGGTAGGCTGGGGTGTTGGCCCCTCCCATCTTCAACGCGATGAACGGATCGGGTGCCTCATCCTAGCCGCCCTTGTGCAGCCGCAGGGTGATGCCGTCGCGGCTCAGGATCTTGCCGTCGGCCCAAATGCGCCCGATGCCGGTGATCGGGCCCTCGCAGAGGGCCACCGCCAAGGAGGCGAAGTAGAAGTACTCGGTCACCTCGGTCCCGCCGCCCCCGCCGCCGCCCTTGCCGCCGCCGCCCTGCCGGGTGGTCTCGGTCTCCTCGCGGAAGTCGGTCGCCCATATGATGTTGCCGCCGATGCGCATGGCGCCGAAGACGAGCGGGATCACCGCGCCCTCGGTCGATGAGGTGATCTGCAGGGTGTCGAGCCGCTGGCCGGCGATCCGCTGCGTCGGCGCCATCGAGGCGACGAGCCAGCTGTCGATGGCGGCGCCCGCGATCGAGCCGACGGCGCCGCCGATCGCGGCGGCGGAGACGCCGAGGATCGAGCCGCCGGCCGACCCGCCGATCGCGGTACCGGCGGCCGCGAGAATGATCGAGGCCATGGGGATCAGCTCGGGTCAGGGAACAGGAAGGTGAAGGCGACGCGGCGGCGCCATCCCGCATCGAGCGGAACTTCGACGACGCCGCTGCGCTCGTAGGCATGGATGAACCGGTCGGACCCACTGACGATGCCGCAGTGCTTGGCGACCGCGCCGCTTCGCATCCGGAAGAGCAGCAGCGCGCCGGGAACGATCGCCGCCGTGGGCATTCCGAGCATCACGCTCCCCGCCGCCTCAGCCAGCGGTTCGCGCGTCCCGGTCTCGCCCCAGTCACGGCTGTAGGGCGGGATCGGCACCGGTTCGGGGCCGTAGAGCTCGCGCCAGACCCCGCGCACGAGCCCGAGGCAGTCGCAGCCGACGCCCCGGACGCTCGCCTGGTCGTGGTAGGGGCGTCCCGAGCCAGGCGCGCGCGGCGGCAATGACCGCCGACGGATCGGCCGCCATCATAGCACGTCTCCGACGTTGGCATCCCCGCGGTTCGGATAGCGGATCACCGTGTCCTGGCCGGGGATGTGCGGGAAGCCCCGGAAGTTGGCGACGTTGGCGAACCGGTCCCGGCAGGTCTCCAGCCGCTTGTCGCAGCCGGCGTGGACGACGAAGTCGTGACCCGACGCGATTGGCCGCACCGGCGCTTCGAGCAGCGTCAGCCGCCGAACGCCCGCGACGACGTCGTGGCTCGCCACCTCCGCGACGCGACCGGCGTTCGGGCCGCTGGTCCAGGTCAGCCGCCCGAGGGCGAACCAACCGGCGGCGAAGCTACCGAGGCCGGAGGCCGAGAAGCTGCGGTCACCGCTCACCCCCGTGACTGACCCGGTCGCCCTGAACGCCGGGTCGTCGAGGTCGATGCCGCAGCGGGCGTCGCCGAGCTCGGCGTCGCAGGCGTGCTGGAACGTGCGCCCGCCGGGCGGGTTGAGGGCGTGCGCGAGCGAGCGCACCTCGGCGACGAAGGCGAGCCGGCCGCGCCGGACCTGACCGATGGCACCGCGGCGCATCAGCACCCGTTGGCTGACAGCATCCCAGTTCACCCGCCAGACCTCGACGGCGGCATTGTCCCAGCGGCCGTCGAGGATGTCGGTCTCGGTGATTGTGTCGGAGGTCAGCACGCCCTCGGCGTCCTGGGCATCGACGGCGAGATCGGTGCCCGACCGGATCTCCGACGCGGCGAAGCCGGATTCGGGCTCGTAGGTGACGCCACCGAACTCGAGCGCACGGTCGTGGTCGGTGAAGCCGAAGACAACGCCGTCGCCGCGCTCGATCCGCCAGCACCAGGAGAGCGTCGTCGCGCCACTGTCGAGATGCGCCTGCAGACCCGCCGACAGCGTCTTCATCGCTTCTCGCCGCTACGGAGTCCTCGCTCCAGCCGGTCGCGCAGGCCGATGAGCCCGAGGCCGAGGGTGATCAGCGTGGCCGGCGCGGCGTCGTTGGCGCCGATCAGCATGGCGATGACCCCGGCGAGCTCGCAGAGCGGACCGGACTCGGGCAGCGCGAGCGCGAGGAGCCCGATCAGCACCGCGGCGAGACCCGCCCACCAAGTCAAGGATTGCGGAAGCACGTAGCGCATCGATCAGCTCCGTTGGAAAGCGGCGGAAAGGGAAGCGAGCAGCGCGGCGAGCCAGCGGCCCGGCCGGGAGGCGGCCGCAACCTGGCTCGTCGGGGTCGGCGGGAGGCACGGGCCGCAACAGCGCCAGCGCTTGCGGCTCGGCGAGCCGGCGTACCGGTCGTGAGAAATCGACCCGGCCGTCGGCGTCGGCCGCCCAGACGGGGATCGGCCCCTCCGTGTAGTGACCGTGCAGGAAGAGATCGCGCTCGGCTTCGCGGCGGGAGCGCAGGCTGGCCGGCCGCAGCCAGTTCATGAACGCCGCGCCCGCGGCTGCCCGATCGCCGGCGTTTATGGCCTTCGTCAGCGCCGCCCGCGCGATCGCCCCCGTGTTGTAGTGGAAGGACACCAGCGCGTCGAACTCGTGGGGTGCGAGCGGCACGGTCACGGCGCGCACGACCTCCGCTTCGTACCGGGCAAGGTCGTCCCGGAACAGCCGCAGCGCCTCCCGGATGCCGGCGTCGAGATCGGCCGGCATGCCGCGCGGCAGCCGGCCGGGATCGGGCGCGCCCGCCGCCGCGGTGTGGCCGACGCCGAAGGTCCAGACCTGTTTCACATCGAGATAGGAAGCCGGCACGATGCCCTCGTGCCGGGCGAGGGCCAGAAGCCCCCGGTCGGTCATGATCATGTAGAGGTTACCTGAGCAGGGAGAGGAGCAGGATCAGGGCGGCGACGGCGAGGCCGACCCGCATTCGGTGGCGAAAGATGCGACACGGATCGGCGTCGCCGCAGCGCAGCCGCGCCGCGAGGCCGAGGAACTCACGCATCGGGCCCGTCCCCCGATCGAAAACCCCGGATGCGGACGAGCGTCACCTCGATCACCGCCGGACCGAACACACCGACGAGGTAGGCGGCCGAGCCGGCGGCGCCGCCGGCCGGCACCGCCTCGGGCGGCAGCCCGAGCCAGCGGGCGACGAGCGCCATGGAGAAACTGCCCATGCCGGCGGCGATGAGGCCGCCGAGCAGGATGTGGCGGAGCGCATCGCGCAGCCGCATGCGGGTGGTGAGCGCGTTGGTTGCGCCCCCGAGCGCGCCCCAGGCGGCGAGGATCGCCGCGGTCGAGGCGGCAAGATCCCGCAGAACCCCGGCGACGAAGCCCGGCTCTTCATTCATCGCCGCACCTCCACGAGCGGGATCGAGGCGATCGAGCCGAGCCGGTCGAGGTCCCAGGTGACGTCGAGCCGGTCGGTGTCGAAGCGGACGGGGACGTCGAACTCGAAGCCGGCGGTGACGAGCACGCCGGCAGCGGGCGCGGCGGCGAAGGTGACAACGCCGGTCGTGGAATCGACCGACCAGCCGGAGACCGCCTCAACGCCGCCGCGGGCGACCCGCACCGTGCCAGCCACCGGCTTGACGATCCGCCTCACCCAGGCCTGCGCCCCGCTCTCGTAGCGCTTCACCAGCTGGAAGGCCGTCGTGTCCCCGTCGCCGGTACCGAGCCCCTGGTCGATTGGCGTGATCGGCGCCGATGGCAGTCCGGACCGGTAGTCGCCCCAGTCCTTCCAGCGAAACCCGTGCAGGCGGCCGTTCCGCGCCTCGAAGAAGGCGATGACCGCGGCGAGGTCGTCGGCGCGGCGGATGCCGTAGGCGGCGTCGTAGCGCCGCCGCGAGTCGGCCCACGAGGCATTCCTTTCCTCGTCGCCGGAGGCGAGCTCGACCACCTGCGTCCGCCGCTCCGGACCGCCGCGGGCGCCGCGGCTGATGTCGTCCGGAAACCGGACCTCGTGGAAGGCCATGGCTCACATCCCTCTGCGTCCGAAGGCGACCGCCCGGGCGATGTCGCTCGCGACCTGGGTGCGCGAGCGGCGGAAGCTCTCGGCGTCGGTGGTCATGATGTTGACGGTGACGCCGCCGTCGGCCCGCGTGCGAGCTCGAACGCCGCGTTCCCGCCCGGCTCAGCACCCGCTCGCCGCGCTGCAGGATCGCCGGCACCTCGTCCGGACGGAGGCCCGCCACGCCCCCGCCGTGCATCCGCGGCGCACCCGCGAAGGCGAGCGCGGGCAGCATTCGCTGCGGGGCCGACGCTCCGGCGACACCACCGGCGTGCAGCACGCTGGCGAAGGCCGGACCGAGGCTGCCGAGCACGCCCGAGAGCGCGTTGGCGACCGGCGCGAGGACGAAACGTCGCACCGAGACCCTGGCGAGGTCGGCGAGGATCGAGGTGACGAGATCGCGCATCCCGAGCTTGCCGGTCTTGACGAACTCGCCAACCGCGTCTTCGGCGCCGCGGAAGCCGCTGATGAGCGCCTCGCCGATGCCATCGCCGGTTTCCTTCGCCTTGTCGGCATACTCGCGCACCGCCTCGGTGGCGCGCTCCCAGCCGGACTTCGCCGCCTCGGGCGCTTCCGCGACCTCCGGCGCTGCTGCCGCGCTGGCGCCGCCGGCGTGGCCCACCGCGTCGCCAAACTCGTCGGCCGCGACCGTCGCCCCGCCGAGCGCGGTCTCCGCCTCCTCGGCCGAGCCCTTCACCGCGTCGCGCAGCGCCTGCAGCGAGGCGAGCGATGCGGTGGCCGCCGACGCGGCAGCAGAGGCGGAGGCGGCGAGGCTGTCGGCGCGGGTGCTCGCCTCGCCGGCGGCGGCCGAGGTCTCGTAGAAGGCCGAGCCGGCGCGGATCGCCGCCTCGCTCAAGGCGAGCGTCGCATCCTCCATGCCGGGGATGCGGGCGAGACCGCCGGTCGCCGCATGCAGGAAGTCGGCCCAGCTGCGCTGGATGCCCGAGAGCGCCGTCAGCCAGCCGGCCTCGATCGTCGCCCAGACCGACTGCAGCGACAGCGCCAGCGACCGGCCGCCGAGCTTGATCCGCTCCCAGACCTCCGACGCGACGTTGCCGAGGAGCGACAGCGCCTCGCCGAAGCCGCCGGCCCCGGCGACCAGCCGGCCGAACTGGTAGACCATCTCGCCGGCGGCGACGATCAGCGCCCCGATGCCGGTGCGGATCAGCGCCCCGCGCAGCACCACGAGCGCGGTGGCGAGGCCGCGCACCGAGACCGCGGCGGCGACCAGCCCGGCGACCCAGCGGCCGGCCATGATGCCGGCGAAGGTGGCGGCATAGGTGGCGAGGCGACCGAGATTGTCGAAGAGCCCGCGGATGGCGATCCCGAGCGGACCGGTGGTGCGGGCGAGCGCCGCCATCGCGTCCGCCACCGCCTCGAGCGCCGGCGCGGCCGCGGCAGCGAGCTGGTTCGAGAGCCCGCGCCAGATCAGCCCGAGCCGCGAAATGGCATCGTTCGCCCGCTCGATGCGGTCGGCGTCCGCCTCGGAGACCACGACGCCGAAGTCGCGCACGTCCTGGGTCGCCTGGCGCAGCGTCGCGGTGTCGATGCGCGACATGGCGATCGAGCCCTCCTCGCCGAAGAGCTGGCCCGCGACCGCGGCACGCTCGGCCGCGGGCACGAAGTCGGCGATCGCGGCACTGATGCGACCGACCCGCTCGTCGAGCGGCAGCGCCAGCAGCTCGGAGGCCGAGAGCCCGATACGGCCGAGCGCCTCCGCAGCCGGTCCGGCGCCGGAGGCGGCCTGGCTCAGCCGCCGGGTCAGATCCTTGGTCGCCTGCTCGATGCCGGACATGGCGACGCCGGCGAGTTCGCCCGCACGCTCGAGCACCTGGATCGAAGCCACCGTGGTGCCGAGCGACTGCGCGAGCTTCGCCTGCGCATCAACCGTCGCAAGCCCGGAGCGGACCATGGCGATGCCCGAGGCCGCAGCCGCGGCGATGGCGGCCGCCGTCGCGATCTTTACCCGCGCCGAGAAGGCCGCGAGCCGGGCGTTGGCCGCTTCCATCTCGCGCCCCAGGCGGCCGAAGCCGCGGTTCCCGGCCTCGCCGACGCCTTCGAGCTCGGCGCGGACCTCGCGGCCGCCGACGACCGCGAGCCGGACGGACACTCTCTTCTCAGCCACGTCCGTCTCCGATCGCTTCGTTGGTTCGGCGGACCATCACCGCCTCGATCTCCGGCAGCAGCTCGGACGCCGTGAGTAGCTCGATCCCCAGCGCCGCGGCGAGCGACAGCGCCGCGCCCATGTCCCAGCCGATCACCGCGCCGGGGATGACCCGCAGCTGGCCGCCGAGGCGGCCCACCAGGTCCCAGACCTGCCAGCCCTCGAAGGTCTCAGGCCGGTTCAGCCGCGCCGGGCAGTCCGAGCACGCTTGGGCACAGGCTGCGCAGTAGCGGTCGCCCCCGCCGAAGTGCCAGTCGGCGAGGGCGCGGAGACGTTTTTTTCCGCATCCAGCAGCAGGCCCTTCGAGACGTAGGTGGCCTGGAACGCCTCGAAGATCGGCCAGACCTCGAGCAGCGCGTCGATCCCCACGGGGGTCACGGCGACCAGATTGCCCTCGGCGTCGCCGACGCCCTCCCAATCGGTCACCGCGCGCCGGGCGATCGCCTTGGCGAAGACCAACGCCCGCTCCTCGTCGGAAGTGATGGCCGGCAGTGCCTCGACGGCGGCGTCGCTGCGGGCGGCCACCATCAGCGCGGTGGTGAGCGGCGCTACGCTGAGGCGCACACCGTGGCCGAGATCGAGCCAGCGCGGCTCGGCAGTGAGGTCAAGTCTGAGCATAAGCGGAGTTCCTTATGGGTGGTTCGTTCGCGCCTGCGCCAAGTCGCGGACTTTCGTCCGCGCAGCTCGCTGCGACGCGCGTATGGCTTCGGCTTTGCACCGTCTGCTGGTATCGTGGAGCATGACCCGGACCGAGGCGATAGTGAGAGCCGAGGAATACATCGACACTGGCGGCTTCCAGGTCGACCTCGCACGCCGCGTCGCCATGCCGACAGAGAGCCAGAATCCGGAGCGCACGCCTGTTCTCGTCGAGTACATCGAGACAGAGCTGACGCCGGCTTTCGAGGCGATGGGCTTTGTCTGCAGCACGATATTCGAGGCGGGCTGGCCGTTCCTGTTCGCCGAGCGCATCGAGGACCCTGCGCGGCCGACCGTCCTGGGCTACGGCCACGGCGATGTCATTCGTGGTCTCGACGACGAGTGGGACGAGGGCGTCACGCCTTGGCGGATGCAGCAGCGCGGTGACCGCTGGTACGGTCGGGGCGTCGCCGACAACAAGGGGCAGCATTCCGTCAACATCGGTGCACTCGCGGCCGTGCTGGAAACCCGCGGCCGGCTCGGGTTCAACGCCAAGTTCCTGATCGAGATGGGCGAGGAGAAAATCTCGCCGGGCCTGCGCGATTTGGCACTCAGGCACAGGGACCGGCTTCGCGCCGACGTGCTGATCGCCTCGGACGGACCGCGCCTTTCGGAGGACCGGCCGACGGTCTTCCTTGGATCGCGCGGGGCGATGAGCTTCGACTTGGCCATCGACGCGCGCAAGGGCGGTCACCACTCCGGGAACTGGGGCGGCCTGTTATCCGATCCGGCGATCCAGCTCGCCCACGCGATTGCCAGCATCACCACCGCGAGCGGCAAAATCCGAATCCCGGAATGGCTTCCCGACGGCATCCCCGACAACGTCCACCGAGTGCTCGCAGACTGCGAGATCGACGACGGCTCGGTCGATCCCAAGATCGACCCCGACTGGGGCGAGCCCGGCCTGACCGCGGCCGAGAAGCTGTTCGCCTGGAGCTCGTTCGCGGTGCTCGCCTTCGAGGCCGGCAATCCGAAGGCGCCGGTCGGGGCGATCCCGCCCCGGGCCTGGGCGCGGTGCCAGCTGCGGTTTGTGGTCGGCGTCGACCCACATGACATCCTTCCGGCGCTGCGCCGGCACCTGGACCGCAGCGGCTTCGTTCACGTCCGGGCCGCGCCGTCCGGGGACGGCATTTTCTATGCGACGCGGCTCGATCCCGATCACCCATGGGTCGACTGGGTGGTGCGCTCGATCACGGAGACCACCGGCCGAAAGCCGGCGATCCTTCCGAACCTTGGAGGATCGCTGCCCAACGACGTGTTTGCGGACGTCCTGGGGCTGCCGACGCTGTGGGTACCGCACTCTTACCCAGGATGCTCGCAGCACGCCCCGAACGAGCACCTGCCGCGCGCGATCGCGCGCGAAGGGCTGGCCCTGATGACAGGTATCTACTGGGACCTCGGCGAACCGGCAGTGCCAGCTGGATTGAGAGCGAGTCCTTAATTGCGAGAACTGGCTCGCAGGATAAC
Source organism: Amaricoccus sp. (assembly GCA_044223585.1). Lineage (GTDB taxonomy): Bacteria > Pseudomonadota > Alphaproteobacteria > Rhodobacterales > Rhodobacteraceae > Amaricoccus. The sequence goes on along the minus strand of JBGALW010000093.1, from coordinate 2,770 downwards.
CTAATACCCATCCACCTCATTGACGAGCGTCGCAGTGCACATGCGCCCCAAGGTGGCGTCGCGGGCAGCCTGCCAGTCGAAGGTCGCCTGCACGCCCTGCGGGCCGGCGATCTCGATCCGCGGCCGCGGCAGGTAGACGGCGTGCACCGTGAAGGTGAAGCTCTCGCCCGAGGGCAGCGCGTAGGCGAACTCGAGCTCGCAGGGATCGCCGGCGATCGCCTGGTTGACCAGCGTGCTGTCGGCGAAGCGCACCTCGACCCGGCCGGTCAGGGCAGCGATCGACGGATCGGCCCCGTCGATGCGGCCGTCGCTCCGGATGGTCTCGATGCGGTCGAGGTTGTTGGCGTAGGTGATCTCGGCCGAGACCACGTTGCCGAGCGCCGCGCCGTTGCGGGTGATCGAGCCGTTGAAGTGGCCGAAGCGTTTCAACGCGAGCTCGGCGGGCGTGCCGGCGGCGGTCGTCGTGCCGACGGTCTCTCCCTGCGCCACCAGCTTCGCCGTCGCGCTCAGCAGCCCCGAGCGCTGCAGCTGCCAGCTCAGCTGGTCGAGCACGCATCCCGAGTACATGGCGTAGCGCGGCACCTCGGGCATCGCCGTCTCGATCGACATCGACGGAAGCGTCCAGCCGCCGGAGCGGAACTCGTGGGTATACGGCCCGCTCCCGGAGGTCGTCAGCTCCCCGAACGCCGCCTTCAGCCAGAAGCCGAAGGCCTCGGCGTCGATCGGCACGACCACGTCGCCGTCGGCGGTCACCGCGTCCTTGATCGGGGCGAGGGGATCTCGGCCGTAGCCGAGCAGCTCCGAGCTGATCAGCGGCTGCTCGGAGCCAAGCGAGGTGCTCGCAAACGGAACCCGGGTGTAGCCGCTGGGCGGCGCCGTGCCGTAGACCGTCTCGAACGCGAGCGCCATCTGCGCCCGCGCGCCCTGCGCGCGTGCCATGTGTGTGTCCTTCGTCTTGAGGGATCAGGCGAGCGGATCGCTCGTCGAATAGTGCAGCGCGATCGTGATCACGGCGGCCTTCAAGCTGGCGGCACCCTCGATCGCAAGATCGACCGGGCGTGGCGCCTCCCCCTCGATCCAGTCGCAGAGACCCCCGAGGGTGCGATCGGCTGCGAGCGCGGTGCCGACGCCAGCAACCAGCGTGTCGAAGGCGCTGTCTCGCCCGGTACCGGCCTGGACGACCGCCTCGACTTCGGCGCGGTGCCGGTAGTGGTAACAGAGCGGCGAGAGCGTGGCAGATGGCTCGCCGGGATCGCCGTCGCGCAGGACCAGCAGGCCGGCGACCGGCACGCGCTCGGGCAGAACTTCGGCGCGAAGCACGGGCGCCGGCTGGTTCTGCAGGAGGGCGTGCAGCGCCTGCAGAATGGCCTCGCGAGTGGTGGGCATGGTCTCGGCTTCCTCAGCGCACTGGGCAACAGAACTAGTTTGCGAAGCCCAGCTTGCTCAGCGTTGCCCGGTCCGGCGCTCCGGTTTCGGCAAGTCCAACCGACTTCTGAAAAGCCTTCATCGCTTGCTGTGAGCCGGAGCCCCATTGCCCGTCCGGGGTTCCGGCATCGAAGCCGCCGGCGTTCAGCATGGTTTGGATTGCACGGTAGTCGTCTGCTGAGAGTGTCAGCGTCGTCCAGCTACAGGCTGCAGCGACCGCTTCGTAGGCGTCCTGACCTCCGGACAGATCGAAAACTGCGTCGTGTTGCTGGCCGTTGTGCTCGGTCAGCCGAACGAAAAGCTGCTTCGTATCATAGAGTTGGCGTAGGAACTGCTCTGCGTCTCGGCCGAAAAGACCGGCTCCCTTGTTTGAAGTTAGGCCATTCCATCGCATCTCGCGCGCCGGCTCATCATCAAGGCGATACGTAATATTGAAGGAGTTCGTCTGAAAATCTGACATCAGAAAGTCGTCTTGAACGAATATAAGCGCCGACTCACCTTCATTGCAGCGTGCGATTAGAGCTGTTAACCCACCGAAACTGCCCTTTTCGTACTGCGAGTAGTTGATGGCGGTAATCTGAGGGCTATCGTCCACGGCCGCCCGTTCGGATTCGATCGCCCACCACCCGGAGATCCTGTCCCCATCTCTGTGGGCCTGCTCGAAAGGCGGGATCGAATAGTCGACGGCAGGAAACCTCGGATCAGCCCAAGGCAAAGCGTCTGTCACCGCCGCGGCACTCTCCGCTGCAGCCGCCGTACCGTCGCGGACCGGCGCAGCTGCAGAGGTCCCAAGCTGGGGTGGCGTGGGAAACGCAATTCCGTACTTCGCCTGAAAGTATGCCATCTGAAGCTGAGCCAGGGTAAGTTTCTCAGTCTCCACCCGGCTCAAGGCTACTGCCTGCATCAGTCCCCCGGCTTGGGCGGCATCCTTCTCCGCTGCAGCGATGCGACGCTGGGCATCCGCGATGTCGGTGATGATCTGAGTTGCCCTTGCCTCATCGGGCTGTACGGCCGGAACGACGACCTCGGTAGGTAGGCCGCCCTCGGCAGCAAGAATCCGACTTTCGAGTACAGCCTTCGATAGGAGGAGTGCCTCACGACGCATCTCCGCCAAAGCTACAATGAGCCCTCCGTCATAGCGCCCCAGGACTCCGTCCACCTCAGCGATCTGTTGCTGGATTGAGGCTGCGTCCGCTCTGAGTGCTTCCGTTGTTTGCGCGCCGACTGGAAAGGCGAGCTGCGCGGCCGCAATTACAGGAAGAAGTACTCGAACTGAGACCATGCCAACGTCCTCCGGAACTTAGCGGGAGAGTAAGTGCCGTGGGCTCAACCTGCAAGCGAACAT
>JBGALW010000092.1:9802-14649 GCA_044223585.1 Amaricoccus sp. | reverse complement strand
AGCAGGCAATGGCGGTGATGATGAACAGCGGATCGCGCGTCATGATCCCGGAGGAGGTAGCCGAACCGGCCGCGGTTGCAAGGCCGGGATGCTACGGACCCGCGCCGGAAGGACCGCGGTCGGCGGCCCGGCCGGCGCGGCCGGGCGTCAGGCGTCCTTCGGTCCCACCACGGCAAACCAGGCGCCCTGCGGGTCGCTGGCGACGGCGATGAAGGCGCCGCCCGGAACCTCCATCGGCCCGACGGCGACGGTGCCGCCGGCAGCTTCGATGCGGGCGATCGCGGCGGTGATCCCGGTGGTGCCGAAGTAGGGCAGCCATGCCGGGACCGGCGAGTTGCCGAGTCCCATGATGCCGCCGATGTCGCCGCCGTCGTGGCTGAAGATCTGGTAGGTTCCCATCTCGCCCATGTCCACCGCGCGCGACGGCTGCCAGCCGAGGAGGTCCGCGTAGAAGGCAAGGCCCGCTGCCGGGTCGGTGGTCATCAGCTCGTTCCAGTTGCCGTGGCCCGGCTTCATCTGGTCGAAGGCGCCGCCGGCCGGGCCAGCGCCCTCCATCGGCGCCGGGGCGAGCACGCCGAAGGCCGCGCCCTGCGGGTCGGCGAGCACGGCGAAGCGGCCGGTGCCCGGAATGTCGGCAGGCGGCATGTGGACCGCGCCGCCGGCGGCGGTCGTCGCGGCGGCGGCGGCGTCGGCGTCGGTCACGGCGAAGTAGATGAGCCAGTGCGGCGGCACGCCGCCGGCCTCGGGTGGCGTCACCATCGCCCCGGCGACCCGGTCACCGCCGGTGCTCGCCAGGTGATAGGTGAAGCCCTCCATGCCGGAATCGGCAAAGCTCCAGTCGAGGACCGCGGCATAAAAGCGCTCCGCGGCGTCAAGGTCGGTGGTGGACAGTTCGTACCAGCAGGGTGTGCCTTGCAGACTCGCCATGGTCGCCTCCCGTTTCCCCAGGGCCGAGCATGTAGCACGCCAATGATGGCGGCAAGATCACGGTACGATGGCGATCGGCTCGGTCAGGGTGATTCCGGTCGGGTCTATCGCGGCGGCGATCGCAAGGCTCTCGACGCCCGCCGCCTTCGCTTCGGCCGCCGCGGCGGCATAGGCCGGGTCGATGTCCGCGGCGAGGCTGAGGCGGCTGCAGTCGGTGCGCTGGACGACGTAGAGCAGCACGGCGCGGTCGCCGGCCGCGGCCCGCGCCGCGAGGGCGCCGAGGTGCCGGGTGCCGCGGGCGGTGACGCTGTCCGGGAATTCGGCAAGGCCGGGGCTGCGCGAGAAGTGCACGTTCTTGACCTCGACCCAGGCCGGTGGGCGGCCCGGGCCGGAGAGCAGGAAGTCGACCCGGTTGCCGGCGCCATACTTCACTTCCGGGCGGATCTCGGCGTAGCCGGCGAGGGCCGCGATGCGCCCGGCGGCCAGGGCCTCGGCGACGAGGCGGTTGGCGAGCGAGGCGTCGATGCCGGCGAAGCCGCCGTCGGGCAGGCCGGCGAGCCTCCAGGCGAAGGGCAGCTTGCGGCGCGGGTCGGCGACCGGCTCCAGCCAGACGATGCTGCCCGGCCCCTTGAGTCCGAGCATGGCGCCGGGGTTGGCGACGTGGGCAGTAACGCTGCGGCCGTCGTCGAGCATGACGTCGGCGAGAAATCGTTTATATCGGCTGACGAGGCTGCCGCGGACGAGAGGGCTGGCGAACTGCATGGCCGGGACACTGGACCGCGGAACAGGGCGAGGGCAAGGGTGATGGGCGAGGCCGGAGGCGACCCGACCGCAGCGATGCTGACGATCGGTGACGAGATCCTGTCGGGGCGGACGCGCGACAGCAACATGCCGCATCTCGCGGCGGCGCTGGCCGAGAAGGGCATCCGGCTCCGCGAGACGCGGGTGGTGCCGGACGAGCAGGCGGAGATCGTCGCCGCGCTGAACGCGGTCCGGGCGCGGTATACCCACGTCTTTACCAGCGGCGGCATCGGGCCGACGCACGACGACATCACGGCGGACGCGGTGGCGGCGGCCTTCGGCGTCGGCATCGACGTGCGGGCGGACGCCCGCGCGTTGCTGGCGCTGAACTTTGCCGACGGCGAGGCGTCGCTGAACCCGGCGCGGCTCCGGATGGCGCGGATCCCCGACGGGGCGGTGCTGATCGACAATCCGGTCAGCCGGGCGCCGGGTTTCAGCATCGGCAACGTGCACGTGATGGCCGGGGTGCCGGCGGTGTTCGAGGCGATGGTGGCGGGCCTTCTGCCGCGGCTGACCGGCGGGCGGCCGCTCCTCAGCGACAGCGTGCGGGTGAACCGGCCCGAGGGCGAGATCGCCGGGCCGCTCGGCGCGATCGCGGCCGCGCATCCCGCCGTGGCGATCGGCTCCTATCCGTTCAACCAGGGTGGGCGGTTCGGCTCAAACGTGGTTGCGCGCGCCACCGACCCGGAGGCGCTGGCCGCGGCGATGGACGATCTGCGGGCGCTGGCGGCGGGATGAGGCCACGGCTTGCGTGGCGGCGCGGCGGTCGCTAAGGCGACGGGCCACGAGCGAGGGGGCCTCTATGTCGATCCCACAAAACGGCGGCGGCCTCATCGAGAGCCGTGACGATCTTGCCGCCTATCTCGCGGCCGGCTGCAAGCCGCCGTCGGCGTGGCGCCTCGGCACCGAGCACGAGAAGTTCGGCTTCAGCCTCGCGACGCTGGCACCGCTGCCCTATGAGGGCGCCTGCTCGGTCAGGGCGATGCTGGAGGGCCTGCGCGACCGCTTCGGCTGGGCGCCGGTCGAGGAGGGGGGCCGGCTGATCGGCCTGACGCGCGGCGCGGCCAACGTCAGCCTGGAGCCGGGCGGGCAGCTGGAGCTTTCCGGCGCGCCGCTCGCGGGGGTCGGCGAGACGGCGGCGGAGCTTGCCAACCATCTCGACGAAGTGGCGGCGGTGGCCGGGGACATCGGCGCCGGGTTCCTCGGCCTCGGCGCCGCGCCGGTCTGGACCGGGGACGAGGTGCCGGTGATGCCGAAGGGGCGCTATGCCCTGATGACCCGCTACATGCGCGAGGTCGGCAGCCACGGCACGCAGATGATGTACCGGACCTGCACCGTGCAGGTGAACCTCGACTTCGCCTCCGAGGCGGACATGGTGCGGAAGCTGCGCGTCGGGCTGGCGCTCCAGCCGGTGGCGACCGCGCTCTTCGCCAACTCGCCGTTCTTCGAGGGACGGGTCAACGGCTGGCAGTCGTGGCGGGCGCGGATCTGGCAGGATACCGATCCGGCGCGGACCGGCATGCTGCCCTTCGCCTTCGAGGACGGCATGGGTTTCGAGCGGTACGTCGACTATGCGCTCGATGTGCCGATGTACTTCGTCTATCGCGACGGCCGCTATGTGGACGCGCTCGGCCAGTCGTTCCGCGACTTCCTCGACGGCCGGCTGCCGGCGCTCCCGGGCGAGAAGCCGACGCTTTCCGACTGGGCCGACCACCTGACGACGATCTTTCCCGAGGTGCGCCTCAAGAAGTTCATGGAGATGCGGGGCGCCGACGCCGGGTCGGCGGCGATGATCCGCGCGCTGCCGGCGCTGTGGGCCGGCCTGCTCTATGACGGCACCGCGCTCGAAGCCGCCTGGGACCTGTGCCGCGGCTGGACCGCCGCGGAGCGGGACGGGCTCCGGCGCGACGCCGGCCGGCTCGGCCTCCGGGCGGAGATCGCCGGACGCGGGATGCGGGAACTTGCGGCCGACGTGCTGGCGCTGTCCGCGGCCGGGCTGGCGGCACGGGGGCTCGGGGAGGAGGCCTATCTCGAGCCGCTGCAGGAGATCGTGGCGCGCGGCGAGACTCCGGCGGACACCCTTCTGGCGCGCCTTGCCGGACCCTGGGGCGGCGACCTGACGCGGGTCTACACCGACTGCCGATACTGACCGGGCGACTTGCGGCCGGGGCATCGAGCCCCCGCGGCCTGCGCTTGCGACGCCACAAACGGTCTTGTCCCGGCGGTGGTGCGATCCGGAGGTGACGATCGGATCACGCGCGTGTCACGCGGGCCGTGCGAGGGTGGGGCACGGTTAGAGGAGCAGGTCATGTCACGAGTCGTTTCCTTCCCGAGTGATCGCACCCCGGTTCGCGCCGCGGTGATGGAGCTTGTCGGCCAGCAGCGCGCCGCGGCGGCATCGGAGCCGCAGTTGGGGCCGGACGAAGCGGAATTCCTGGCGGCGTTGCGCCGGATCGTCGCGCAGGCGCCGGCGCTCGATCTCTGGGACCGCTATCGCGGCGCGGACGCCGACGCGGCGTCGAGGGTGTTCGCGCGCTTCGCCGACTGACGGCGGTTGGCGGCCGTTTGGAAACAAACAGTCGCCGATTACCCGCATTGTTGACGATAGGGGCGAAGGGTAGGATCGGGCCCATCGGCGCAGGGATGCGCCTCGCAATGGATGGAACCCTACCGATGAACAACCTTTCGTCCCTGTCGGTCCTCGTCGGCCGCGCCCTGATCGCCTACCTCTTCGTGCCCGCCGGCTTTGCCAAGCTTGGCGATCTCGCGGGCAGCGCGGCCTATACCGCGTCCGGCGGCCTGCCGGGCTTCTTCGTCTATCCGGCGCTGGTGCTGGAAATCGTCGGCGGCCTCGCGCTGCTGGTCGGCTGGCAGACCCGCTGGGCGGCGCTGGCGCTCGCGGCCTTCACCGTCGTCGCGGCCTACCTCTTCCACTATCAGGCTGCCCAGGCGGCGACCGACCCGATGATGGGCATGCTGCAGATGCTGCTGTTCGGCAAGAACATCGCGGTTGCCGGCGGCCTTCTCGTCCTCGCCGGGTTCGGCGCCGGGGCCTGGTCGGTGGACGCCCGCATCGGCGGGCGGCCGGCGCTCGCCTGACGTCAGTCGAAGCGGTTCTC
>JBGALW010000092.1:0-9778 GCA_044223585.1 Amaricoccus sp. | reverse complement strand
AGCCCCGCGGGGCCATCCGGCCGGCGCCGGCCCGCACGCCGAGATATTCCTGCAGTTCCGGCCCCGTCACGGTGCGCGTGCGCCCGGCGGGGTCTTTCCATGTCAGGCCGTCGGCCAGCGTGAAGGTGGTGGCGTCGGAGAGGCCGCCATCCTTGTAGCGCTGGAGCCGCGTGCCCTTGCCGCGGGTCATCTCGTCGAGTTCGCCGAGCGGAAAGACGACGAGCTTGCGGTTGTCGCCGACCACCGCGACATGGTCGCCCGCAACCGACCGGCAGACGCGGGCGCGCACCCCCTCGCGCAGGTTCAGCACCTGCCGCCCGGCGCGGGTCTGGGCCAGCGCCTCGGCCTCCGGCAGGATGAAGCCGTCCCCCGCCTCCGAAGCGACGAGCAGGCGGCCGCCGGGCCGGTGGACGAGGAGCGCCACCATCTGCGCCTCGTTGGGCAGGTCGACCATCAGCCGCACCGGCTCGCCCATGCCGCGGCCGCCGGGCAGGCCGGCGCAGGACAGCGTGAACATCCGCCCGTTGGAGGCGAGGAGCAGCAGACGGTCGGTCGTCTCGGCCCGGATCTGCCAGCGCGGCCCGTCGCCGTCCTTGAACTTGAGCTCGGTACCCGGTTCGATGTGGCCCTTCATCGCCCGGATCCAGCCCATCTCCGAGCAGATGACGGTGATCGGCTCGCGCTCGATCATCGTCTCGTACGCGACCTCCTCGACCTCGGGCGCGTCCTCGAAGCCGGTGCGGCGGGCGCCGCCGGGGGCGTCCTTGCCGAAGGTCCTGCGGGTGGCGCGGATCTCGTCGGCGATGCGCTTCCACTGGGCGTCCTCGGCGCCGAGGAGCACGATCAGGCCCTCCCGCTCGAGGGTCAGCGCGTCGCGCTCGGCGGCGATCTCCATCTCCTCCAGCTTGCGGAGGTTGCGGAGCCGCATGTTGAGGATCGCCTCGGCCTGATTGTCGGTCAGGCTGAATTCGGCCATCAGCACGGCCTTGGGCTCGTCCTCGTAGCGGATGATCGCGATCACCCGGTCGAGGTTGAGGTAGGCGACGAGCAGGCCGCCGAGGATCTCCAGCCTCGCGTCGATTTTCTCCAGCCGGTGGCGCGAGCGGCGCAGCAGCACGTCGCGGCGGTGGTCGAGGAAGGCGCGCAGCACCTCCTTCAGCGTCGAGACCTTCGGCGTGCGGCCGTCGATCAGCACGTTCATGTTCATCGCGAACCGCGTCTCGAGGTCGCTCGCCCGGAACAGCATCTCCATCAGCAGGTTCGGGTCGACAGTGCGGGCGCGCGGCTCCAGGATGATGCGGATGTCCTCGGCGCTCTCGTCGCGGACGTCGGCGAGGATCGGGATCTTCTTCTGGTTCACGAGCTCGGCGATGCGCTCGATCAGCTTGCCCTTCTGCACCTGGTAGGGGATTTCGGTGACGACCACCTGCCAAGTGCCGCGGCCGAGGTCCTCGACCGACCAGCGGGCGCGCAGGCGGAACGAGCCGCGACCGGTGCGGTAGGTTTCCTTGATCGCCGCGCGCGGCTCGATGATGACGCCGCCGGTGGGGAAGTCCGGGCCCTGCACGAGGTCGAGCAGCTTCTCGTCGGTGGCGCCGGGGTGGGCGATGAGGTGCAGGCAGGCGGCGCACAGCTCGTCGATGTTGTGCGGCGGGATGTTGGTCGCCATGCCGACCGCGATGCCCGAGGAGCCGTTGGCGAGCAGGTTCGGGAAGGCGGCCGGCAGGACCACCGGCTCCTGCTCCGATCCGTCGTAGTTGTCGCGGAAGTCGACCGCGTCCTCGGCGAGGCCTTCCATCAGCGCGGCGGCGGCGGCGGTCAGCCGCGCCTCGGTGTAGCGCTGGGCCGCGGGGTTGTCGCCGTCGATGTTGCCGAAGTTGCCCTGGCCGTCGACCAGCGGGTAGCGGACGTTGAAGTCCTGCGCCAGCCGGGCGAGCGCGTCGTAGATCGCGCCGTCGCCGTGCGGGTGATAGTTGCCCATCACCTCGCCGACGATCTTCGCGCATTTGCGGAAGGCTGCGTTGGGATCGAGGCGCAGGCCGCGCATCGCGTAGAGGATGCGGCGGTGAACCGGCTTCAGCCCGTCGCGCGCGTCTGGCAGCGCCCGGTGCATGATCGTGGAGAGCGCATAGGTCAGGTATCGCTCGCCCAGCGCCCGGTCTAGGGGCTCATGGACTTCGGACGGGATGTCGCGGTCTTGGGTGTCGTCGGCCATAGATGTTGATAGCGTCGGCCCGTCTGTGGGTCCAGCGCGACTTGCGCGCGGCGGCCGCTGGCGGCAGTGTCGCGCCGCATGGACCACCCTCAGGACATTCTCGGGCGGGCCGTCGCGGATGGCGACGTTCCCTTTGCCGTCGGCCTCGTTGCCGGGCGGGACGGCCTTCGCTGGCAGGGGGCTGCCGGGGAAGCGCGGCCCGGTGTCTCGGCGGGGCCGGAAACCGTGCTGAGGCTCTATTCGATGACCAAGGCGGTGGGGGCGGTGGCGGCCGCCCTGCTGGTGGAGAGCGGGCGCTTCGGGTGGGACGATCCGGTGGGGGCGGCGATCCCGGCCTTCGACGCGCTGCCGGTGCTCGATGGCTGGGACGGCGCGGTGGCCCGGCTCCGGCCGCAGCGCGCGCGGGCGACCTCACACCTCGGGGTCGGCCTACGAGGTCTGGGACGCCGGGATCGCCCGGTTCAACGCCGACCGGCGCTTTCCCTCGTCGCGCAGCGGGCTCCGGCGCGGGCTGGAGCTGCCGCTCGCCTTCGATCCGGGCACGGGCTGGGCCTATGGCATGGGGCTCGACTGGGCGGGGCTGTTGATCGAGGCGGTGGATGGGCGGGGAATCGACGTCTTCTGCCGCGAGGAGATCTTCGGGCCGCTCGGGATGGCGGAGACGGTGTTCGCGGTACCGCCGGCGCTGGAGGCGCGGCTGGCAGGGGCGTGGCTCCGGACTGCCGCGGGCCTGGAGCCGGTCGCCGCGGTGCCGGTGGCGCGGCCGGAATTCTGGGGAATGGGGCATTGCCTCGTCGGGACCGGCGCGGACTATCTGCGGTTCCTGCGGATGCTGCTCGGCGGCGGGGCACTGGGCGGCGTGCGGCTACTGTCCGAGGCGGCGGTGGCGGCGCTGATGGCGCCGCAGACCGGGCCGCTCGGCCCGATGCCGAGCACCGACCCGGCGGCCAGCGCGGAGGTTTGGCGCATCGGGGCGGTGGTCAGCCACAGCCTGCTCGGCAACCGGCTGGAGGTCGCGATCCCCGGCCGGCGGGCGGCGGGGGCGCAGAGCTGGGCGGGCCTCTACAACACCCACTGGTGGCTCGATCCGGCACGGGGGCGGGCGGGGCTGTTCCTGACGCAGCTGCGGCCCTTCTGGGACGTCCTGGTGATGGCCGCCTTCGAGGCGTGGGAGCGGGCGGTGCATGACCTCTGAGCGGAGCATCCTGATCACCGGCTGCTCGTCGGGGATCGGGCTCGACGCGGCGCGGACGCTTGCCGCCCGCGGCTGGCGGGTGCTCGCGACCTGCCGCAATCCGGCGGACTGCCGGCGGCTGGCGGCAGAGGGGCTGGAGAGCTTCGTGCTGGACCTCGCCGACGACGGAAGCGTGACCGCCGGCGCGGCGGAGGCGCTGGCGCGAACGGACGGGCGGCTGTTCGGGCTGTTCAACAACGGCGCCTTTGCCTGCCCCGGCGCGGTCGAGGACCTGCCGCGCGCGGCGCTGCGGGAGATCTTCGAGACCAACCTCTTCGGGCAGGTCGACCTCACCAACCGTCTGCTGCCGGCGATGCGGGCGGCCGGGCGGGGGCGGGTGGTGATGAACTCCTCGGTCCTCGGCTTCGTCACGGCGCCGTGGCGCGGGGCGTACGTGGCGACGAAGTTCGCGCTGGAGGGGATCAGCGACACCATGCGGCTGGAGCTCCACGGCAGTGGCATCCATGTGGTGCTGATCGAGCCGGGGCCGATCGGGACGGCGTTCCGGCGCAACGCCATTCCGCATTTCGAGGCGCATGTCGACTGGCAGGCGTCGCCGCACCGGGCGGCCTACGAGCGGACGCTGCTGAAGCGGCTCTATGCGCCGGACGGGCGGGACCGGTGGGAACTGCCGGCGTCGGCGGTGACGGCGCGGCTGATCACCGCGCTGGAGAGCCCGCGGCCGCGGGCGCGGTACCGGGTGACGCTGCCGAGCCACGTGGCGGCGGCGATGACGCGCCTCCTGCCAACCGGGCTGCTCGACCGCGTCCTGCGCGGGCGGTGAAGCGGCGACGCCAGAGGCCAAGCGCAGCGCTGTGGTTGACGTCGCACGGGGTGGTTCCGCGCGGACCTACGGCGAAGCGGCGGCTGTCAGTGCCCGGCGCGGGCCGACACGGCGGCGCCGAAGGCGATGAAGAGCGGGCGCGAGACCGGGTCGTTCGCGGCGTTCCATTCCGGGTGCCACTGGACCGCCATCGCAAAGCCCGGCGCTTCGCGGACGATGATCGCCTCGGGCGTGTCGTCGGGGGCGTAGCCCTCGATCACGATGCGGGCGCCGCGCTCCAGGATGCCCTGGCCATGCAGCGAGTTGACGAGCACCTCGTCGGAGTGCAGCAGCCGGTGGAACTGGCCGCCACGGGTGAGGCTGACCTTGTGCCGGTGGCCGAACTTCTGCTCCATCGTGCCGTCGGGCGGCATGCGGTGGTTCATCCGGCCCGGAATCTCGCGGATCTCGGGGTGCAGCGTGCCGCCGAACGCGACGTTGATCTCCTGAAAGCCGCGGCAGATGCCGAAGATCGGCACGCCGCGCGCCACGCATTCGCGGATCAGCGGCAGGGTGACGGCGTCGCGGTCGGGGTCGAAGGTGCCGTGCTTCTCGGTCGCCTCGTGGCCATAGTGGCTCGGGTGCACGTTGGGCCGGCCTCCGGTGAAGACGAAGCCGTCGCAGACGTCCACGAGGTCGGCGATCGCACCGATCCGCGGGTTCGGCGGGACCACGAGGGGGATGGCCCCGGTCAGGTCCGCGACGGCCTCGATGTTGGCGCTGCCGACCGCAACCACGGGGTGCTGCTCGTTGAGGAGATGCGAGTTTCCGATGATGCCAATGACGGGTCTGGCCATGTTCCGCTGCGAGAATGACGCTATGCAGCAAAGATAGCCCAGGATCGGACCCGCGCCAAGTCATGCTCGTGTCATAAACGCGCAAGTTGTGTTGAATGCAATTCATTCGCCGCAGGCGGGGAACCGCCGGCCTGCGCGCGAGTTTCCGCTGTCGGGCCTGCCGGCGCCCACCCCTCCCGCGAACGCGCTTGACGGACTTCGCGGGAGCGTTAGAGCCTCCGGGGGGAGAAGCGGTCGATGGGACGGGGTGCGATGCGCGTCGACGAGGTTCAGACGATCCGGCTCGCGGACTATCGACCGCCCGCCTGGGTAGCTGAGACCGTCTCCCTCACCTTCACCCTCGCGCCGGCCGGCACCCGCGTCCGCGCCGAGATCCGCTTCGTCCCGGGACCGGAGCCTCTGGAGCCGCGCGACCTCCGCCTCGATGGGCGCAACCTGCGTCTGGTTTCCGCCGCGATCGACGGCGTGGCGTTGTCGGAGAATGCCCGCACGGTCGATGCCGAGGGGCTGACCGTGGCGGCCGAGCACCTGCCGGCCGGCGGCTTCACCTGGGAGGCTGTGACGGAGATCGACCCGGAGGCCAACACCGCGCTCGAAGGCCTCTACATGTCCCGCGGCATGTACTGCACCCAGTGCGAGGCGCAGGGCTTCCGCAAGATCACCTTCTATCCCGACCGCCCGGACGTCATGGCGACGTTCCGGGTCCGGATCGAGGGCACGCCGCCGGTGCTGCTGTCGAACGGCAACCTCGTCGCGTCGGGCGACGGCTGGGCGGAGTGGGAGGACCCGTTCCGCAAGCCGAGCTATCTCTTCGCGCTGGTCGCCGGCGACCTCGTGGCGGTGGAGGACCATTTCGTCACCCGCTCCGGCCGCAACGTCCTGCTGCAGATCTGGGTTCGCGCCGGCGACGAGGCGCGGTGCGGCTACGCGATGGACGCGCTCAAGCGGTCGATGGCGTGGGACGAGGAGGCGTACGGGCGCGAATACGACCTCGACCGGTTCATGATCGTCGCCGTCGACGATTTCAACATGGGGGCGATGGAGAACAAGGGGCTCAACATCTTCAACTCGCGCTACGTGCTGGCGAGTCCCGACACTGCGACCGACGCGGACTACAAGTCGATCGAGGCGATCATCGCCCACGAATATTTCCACAACTGGACCGGCAACCGCATCACCTGCCGCGACTGGTTCCAGCTCTGCCTGAAGGAAGGGCTGACGGTCTTCCGAGACCAGCAGTTTTCCGGCGACCAGCGCAGCGTCGCGGTCAAGCGGATCGAGGACGTGATCCGCCTGCGCGCCAGCCAGTTCCGCGAGGATGCGAGCCCCCTCGCCCACCCGGTACGGCCGGCGGACTATGTCGAGATCAACAACTTCTACACGGCGACGGTCTACGAGAAGGGCGCCGAGGTGATCGGCATGCTGCGCCGGCTGGTCGGGCCGGAGACCTATGCCAGGGCGCTCGACCTCTATTTCGCGCGGCACGACGGGCAGGCCTGCACCATCGAGGACTGGCTCAGGGTGTTCGAGGACGCCTCCGGCCGCGACCTTGGCCAGTTCAAGCGGTGGTACACCCAGGCGGGCACGCCGCGGCTCGCCGTCACCGAGCGTTGGGAGTCCGGACGCTACAGTCTCGACCTCGAGCAGAAGACCCCGCCCACCCCCGGCCAGCCGGAGAAGGCGTCGTTGGTGATCCCGGTCGCCTATGGCCTGCTCGACCCCGAGGGGATGGCGCTGGCGGAGGGAATGCTGGAGCTGTCGGCGGAGCGGCAGACCTTCAGCTGGGATCTGCCGGTGCGCCCAGTGCCCTCGCTGCTCCGCGGCTTTTCGGCACCGGTCATCGTCGAGCGGGCCGTCGCGCCGGGCGAGCGGGCCTTCCTGCTGGCGCACGACCGCGACAGTTTCAACCGGTGGGAAGCGGGGCGGGCGGCGGCGCTGGCTCTGCTGGCGGAGCGGTCGGGCAGCCCGGACGCCGCGGCTGACCCGGCCTGGCTCGGCGCGCTCTGCGAGGTGGCGGACGACGAGGGCCTCGACCCGGCGTTCCGGGCGCTGCTCCTCGGCCTTCCCGGCGACGACGAGATCATCGCGCACATGGCCTCTGTCGGCCGCGTCCCCGATCCGCTCGCGGTCCACGCGGCCCGGCAGGCGGTGACGGTCGCGGTCGCCGAGGCGCTGGGCCCGCGGCTGCCGGCGCTCTATGCCGGGAATGCGGTCGCCGGGCCGTACAGCCCCGACGCGGCGGCCGCCGGGCGGCGGGCGCTGCGGGGGCGCGCGCTGGCGCTGCTGACGGCCATCGATCCGGAGGCGCGGCTGGCGCAGGTCCAGTTCGGTGCCGCCGACAACATGACCGAGCGCATGGCGGCGCTCTCGCTGCTCGTGGCGCACGGCCAGGCCGGGACGGCGCTGGCCGAGTTCCACAGGCAGTGGCGCCACGACCGGCTGGTGCTCGACAAGTGGTTCAGCGTGCAGGCGAGCCTGACGCCGCCGCGGCAGGCGGTCGCCACCGTCGAGGCGCTGACCCGGCACGAGGATTTCGACTGGCGCAACCCCAACCGTTTCCGCTCGGTGATCGGCACCTTCGCGATGGCGAACCCGGCCGGCTTCCACGCCGCCGACGGCTCTGGCTACCGGCTCGTCGTCGACTGGCTGATCGAGCTCGACGGCATCAATCCGCAGACCACCGCCCGTCTCGCCGCCGCGCTCGGCACCTGGCGCACCTTCGATGCCGGGCGGCAGGCGCTGATGCAGGGGGAACTGCAGCGGCTGGCGGCGCGGCCGGGGCTTTCGAAGGACACGGCCGAAATCGTCGGCCGTCTGCTGGGCGGCGCGCCGGAATGAGCGCGCCCCGGATTGTCACAAAGGTGTGCCGATATCACATTAGGGGGGGATCATGCGCGAGATCGTCGACCTGCTGATCGAGGAGCGGGCTCCCTGGCTTCGGCGCGAGGGGGTGGTGGCGGCTGCCGTGCGGCCGCTGCTCCACCGTGTGCTGCTCTATGAGCGCACGGTGAAGATCGGCGAGGCACTGGAACCGATGCCGGCGGCCGACATCATGCAGTCGATGGCCGACATGATCGCCCAGCATGTCGAGGTGACGGGGCTGGAGAACGTGCCGCGTTCCGGCCCGGCGATGGTCGTCGCCAACCACCCGACCGGCATCGCCGACGGGATCGTGCTCTTTGGCGCGTTGGCCCGCGTGCGGCCCGACCTTTTCGTCTTTGCCAATGCCGACGCGATCCGGGTGCTGCCGCAGCTGGGCGAGCTCATTGCCCCGGTGGAGTGGCGGCCGGAGAAGCGCAGCCACAAGCAGAACCGCGAGACGATGGACTATGCCCGCACGGCCTTCGCCGCCGGGCGGCTCGCCGTGCTGTTCCCGTCCGGCCGGCTCGCGAAGCGCCGCTGGTGGTGGCTGAACGAGCGGCCGTGGATGGCGTCCGGCGCAATGATGGCGCGCAAGTTCAACCTGCCGGTGATCCCGCTGCACATCCGGGCGCGCAATTCGGCGCTGTTCTACCTGTTCGACCGGATCCACCCGACGCTGCGCGACATCACGCTGTTCCACGAGGTACTGAACAAGAAGCACCAGCCCTATCGGCTGACGATCGGACCGGTGGTCGAGCCTGAGTCGCTGCCGTCCGGCTCGGCCGAGGCGACCGAGGTGCTCCGGTCGCGGACGCTGGAGCTTGGCGGGCTGAAGCCGCAGTCGGTCCTGACCGCCCCGGTCTACGGCCGCGGAAAGCCGCTGCGGACGGCGCGTATGCCTGTCTGATTCGCCGTTGATCGCAGCGGACCTGACGATCCGCTGCGACGGGTCATCCGTGACATCCTGACTATCGCGACGGCGCTTCTCCGGCACGCTGGCGGGTGCTTCGCGCGCGGGTCCAAAGCCCTGTCGTCGTGGCAACGGTGCCGGCTGCCGGCCCGTTAACATTCATCCTTTCTTAACCGATGCGCCGTCTTTTGCGGGCGGCATTCAGCGCTCGGCAACCTTTCCGGCCTGTAATGCGTTCGACATCCCGGCCGGGCAGAATCCCGCGTTGGCCGCACCAAGAATCGCGGCACGAACCGCCGTCGCTGGAGGAACGAGATGCCACGCCTTCGCCCCCGACCGACATGGTCGGCTCCCGGCGTCGCCCGCCTGCCGCACCGCACCGCGGCGCATCCGATGGCGGCCAATGTCCGCGGGCTCCCCGACAGCGCGAAGCCGTTGCTGTTCCTCGACTTCGAAGCGTCGGCCCTCGATCCGGAAAGCTGGCCGATCGAGATCGGCTGCGCCTGGTCGCGCGCGGGCCGCGTCTCGGTCCGCTCGACGCTCATCATCCCGCGGCGTGCCTGGCGCCGGGATGTCTGGTCTGCCGAGGCGGCGGCCATGCACGGCCTGACGAAGCAGAACCTCGAGTCGGGCCGGCCTGCCGACCTTGTCGCCGCGGACACCGACGCCTTTGCCGACTATCTGATCGTGTCGGACAATCCCGCCTGGGACCAGCTCTGGCTCGATCGCCTGCGCGAGGGGCGGGAGCGTCTGGAGGTGCGGCCGCTGCGCCGGGTCGCGACCGAGCGGCTGGACGGCCGGGAACTCGACGCCTTCGCCCTCGGGCTCCTGCGGACCCGCGCGCCGCACCGCGCGGGCGGCGACGCCGCCCGGCTCGCCCGCGCCTGGTTCGCCGCCGAGCGGGCGCTGCCGCTCGCCGCCTGACGGCCGGCGCCGC